>JAEWPX010000086.1 GCA_023399375.1 Pseudomonadota bacterium
GGCGGATGTCGCGCGGGCGGCTTCGGCCGCGGCCCCGCCCCGGCCGGCCAGGTGGCGCACGCGGCCGCCTGTTTCCAGGCGCACGTCGGCCAGGCTCCCGTCAGGGCCGGGCACGGCGGCGGCGGTAACGGGCGGCGGCGGGGGCAGGGCGGGCACGGCGGGTCTCAGCGCAGTTGCAGGATGCGGGTGACGGCCTTGCCGGGGATGCTCACGATGCCCTGGAGCACGCGGTAGACCGTGTCGCCGATCAGTTTGCTGCGGTCGATGGTCAGTTTGGGCCCGTCCAGGGGGCCGATGATGGTGGCCGGCACGTCGCCGCCGCCGGTCAGGGCGGCATTGAGGGAGAGGTTGATGGATTCGTCGCGCAGATCCACGAACCCCTTGCCGGCCACGCGCATGCGCGGGCTCTCGATGAGGAAGTCGTCGCTGTGGGCCACGCCCCCCTTGGCGAACCAGGACGAGGAGAAGATGCTGAAGGGCAGGCGCTCGTAGGTAGGCTCGGCGCCGGGTTTGGAGGCGGGTTCGCGCACCTTGAGGTTGCCGCGCGTGATTTGCAGGCTGGCGTTGCCGGCCAGGTTGCCGCGCAGCTCCTCCTCATTTTCGCCGCTGGTGCGCGCGGCCACGATGAAGGTGCCCGCGCCGGAATCGAGGGTGTTGCCCTCGGCCCAGTCCCAGAGGAAGCGCGCGATCTCGATGCCTTCGAGCTTGAGCTCGATCAGCATCTTGAGCGCCGTGTCACGGGCGTCGCCGCGGATGTCGGCGGAAAAGCGGCCGCCGTAGAAGCGCGACGATTCCTGGCGGTAGGTGAATTGCCCGCCCTTGGCGCCGGCCGTGACGGTGCTGGCGTCGAAGATCACGTTGCCCTTCTTGAGCCAGCCGATGCTGGCCTTGGCGTCCAGGGACAGCTCGCGCAGGAAGCGCACGTCGAGCGGCTTGCGGCGTTCGGCCAGGGACGGCGGCCCGGAGGAGGCCGGCGACCGGGGGAAATAGGCGTCCCAATCCAGGCGGTCGACGTGCAGGTCCCATTTGCCCCGTTTCGGGTCGAAGCCGGCGAGCTGCGCGCTTCCCGTGATCGTGACGTCGTCCACGCCAAGCTGCAATCGCTTGATGTCGCAGGCGTCGGCCGTGGCCGTGCCGGAAAGCGACGCCGCAGCCTTGGCGAGCTTGTCCGCGGCGAGCCCGGCGGGCAGGGACACGCCCCAGTCGGCGAGCACCTTGCGCGGGGACACGGCTCCGGTTTCCAGGGAAAAGTTCGTGGGCGCGCCACCGCCGCCCTTCCGCGAGAGCTTGAGCGTGGCCGGCAGTCCTCCGGCGTCCAGGTGCAGTTCCGAGGCCGCAAAGCCGCCCGCGCCATCCGGCGTCGCCTGCCCGGTCAGGGCGACCTTCACGGGTTTGCCCGATTCCCCGGGCCGCAGCAGGCCCGAACCCTCGAGCTTGATCGGGGCCGGGTCGCGCAGCTTGCCCGCCGCGTCCAGGGCCACGGGACAGGCGGCGGTCAGGCGCGCCTCGCGCAGGCCGAAGCCCGAGCCCAGGCCGGCCACGAGGTTGGCCTCTCCCTCGAAGCCTTCCCCGGCGGCGCGACGGCCCTTGAGCGTCAGCGTCGCCTTGGCCGCGGACAGGGGTTGCGCTTTGGCCCCCGTGCCCAGGGAGAGCTGCGGGGCTTCGGCTTCGATGCTGGCGGAAACGGCTCCGGGGCGGCCCTTGGCCGGCGCGGCGGCGTCGAAGGCGGCCTTGGCCGCGACCGCACCCGACGCGCCCGAGACGCCGGGCAGGCGTCTGGCGTCGGCCCCGGTCAGTTGCAGGCTGCCCGCGACGCGGCCCGACGCTTCGGCGTCGAACTTGCCGGAAAGCCTGCCTCCGAAGAGTTCTCCGCCGCTGACCGCGCCCTCCAGGCTGCCGCCGGCCAGGGTCAGGTCCAGGGCGAGGTTGCGGGCGTCCACGCCCCGGCCGGTCAGGCGTTCGATGCGCAGCTTCCCCGCGGCGTTGGGCGCGGCCGCGCCCGGGGCGGCCGCGTGCGGCGCGCCGCCCGCAACAGCGGGCAGATGCTCCAGGTCCAGGCCGTCGAGGACGAGGTCGAAGCCGAGTCCCACGGGCGCTTTCGCGTCGTAGCCGGCCTGGCCGCGCAGGGTCGCGCTGGCGAGACGGCCTTCGAGCCCGGAAAGCGAGGCCTTGGCCACCAGGCGGTCGATGCCCGGGGAGACGGCGAAGGCGCTTTTGACGTCGAGGGGGCCGGCCGGCAGGGCAAAGCCGTTTAAGCCGAGCACCGCGAGCGCCCGGGTCGGATCCGGGCTTTGGGCCAGGAGGTTGCCCCTGGCCCCTTCGGCGTGCAGCCGGCCAAGGAGCCGCGCCGCCGTGGGCTGGGCGATGGGCCCGGCTTCCCTGGAAAAGGGCTGCAACGAGGCGCGGATGTCGATGCCGAGGCTGTCCGGCGTCGCGTCGCCGCCGGCATCCGGCGGCAGGCCGGCGTCGAAGCGGGCGTCCACGGAGATGATGCCGCCCGGCAGGGCGAAGGAGGCCGGGGCCAGGCGCAGGATGCCGTGCCGGGCCTGGGCCGTGACGTATCCGTCGGCCACGGCGAGCCCGGCCAGGGTGCAGCGGCGCAGCGTAAGGCGCGCGTCGGCGAGGCCTTCCGTGGGCCAGGGCAGGGGCCAGGGCCAGGTCGCGCGGCCGGCGGGCACGGGCAGGGCGTCGAAGTCCACGTCTTCGGCCTGCAGGCTGGCGTCGCACGCCGCAGGGGACGCGGCCGTGCCCGGCGTAAACCGTCCCGAGCCTTCGATGCGGCCTTTGGGCAGGGCAAGGTCGAATTTTTCCACGGCCACCTGCCCGGCGTCGGCAGCGGCGGTGAGCGTCAGCGTGGCCCGGCCCGGGGCCGGTGCGGGGCGGGCCGCGGTAAACGCCGTGTCCTCGGGTGTGGCCGGGTCCGGCTCGCGTGCCGGGGCCTGCGGCGCGGCGACGAGGTTGTCCGCGCCCGCGGCCGGGGTCAGGGCCAGCAGCTCCCGCCAGGAACCGGCCATGTCCAGGTCGAGGTCCAGGGCGACGCGGGCCTTGGGATCTGTCGCGGGGGCGTCCACCAGGCCCGAGCCGGTCAGGCGCGCCCCGGGGAGGCGGGCGTCGAGGCCCGTGAGGGAAAGCCGTGCCGTGCCCGGGTCGTAGGCGGCGTACACCCGGGTGACGATGCGCGTGGGCGAAGCCCCGCCGGCGACGAGGGGGCGCGTGAGGACGAGGCCGGTTTCGACCAGGGTCTTTTGCAGGGTGAACGCGCCGCTTGCCGCATCCAGGGAGGCCTTGCCCCCGGCGTGGCATTCGAGGAGTCCGCCCGGCAGGAAGCCTTCGGCGCGAAAGGACAGGGAAAAGGAAAACGGCTGGCCGTGGCCGGTCTTGAGGTTCACCTCGCGCACGGACATGGTGCGGCCGGTGGCGGCGTCGGCGTAGTCCACGGAGGCGTTTTCCAGCTGGATGTCCCGGGGTTCCGGGGCGATCTCCCAGCCCGGGGCTTCCGGGGCCGGCGTGGTCCGCGGCGCGGTGAGATCCTGCCAGTTGCCGCGTCCCGAGGCGTCGCGGCGCAGGTGCACGGCGAGGTCGCGCACGCGCACCGAACCCGGCGAAACCACGTGCGCGGCCAGCGGCAGCATGCGGATGGTCATTTCCAGGCGGCGGGCGGACAGCATGGGGCCGTCGCCGAACCCCGGACCTTCGGCGATGGACACCGGCCCCATGGCCAGCCCGAGCCAGGGCGTGAACACGACGGACACCTCGCCCTCGATGGTCACGCGGCGGCCCAGGGCGTCGGTCAGGGCCTGCTCGGCCACGGCCTTGAGGCGCTGCGCGCCGATGACCTGCCGTGCGACAAAGGGCAGCGCGAACGCCAACATCGCGCCGCAGACGGCGACGAGGGCGATCAGGCGCGGCAGGCGGCGGAATTTTCCCGCTCCGTGTTGCGGCGGCGCTGTGCTCGGCATGGCTGGCCCCGGGGGGCGACGCTAGAGGCTGACGCTGAAACCCGTGCGGCCGGGCAGGCCCCGCTGGGCTTCCACGATGCAGCGCCGGCCGTCCTTGGTCAAAAGCAGGTACGAGGCCGCCTCGTTCACGTCGTCCACTTCCACTTTCCAGCCCCTGGCGGTCATGTCCTTTTTGTAGAAGGCGCTGATGGCCGCAGGCGGCTCGCCGGTCTCGAACGTCACCACCGTGGCCTTGGGGAAGCGGAAAACCTTCTTGAACTCCGCGCCCGGAAAAATACCCGCGCGATCGGCCAGCACGGCGCGAAAGTCCTCCTGGGCCAGGGCGGGAGCGCCCAGGACGCAGCAGACGAGCAACAGGGGAAGCAAACGCGCGCAAAAACGCGAGGTCACGGCGGTCCTCCTGACAAACCGCCCCGTTGTGCTACGTTCCGGGGCCGAAGTCAAAGCGCGGGGCGGGTCTGGCGGGGTTGCCGTTTTGGGGATTCCATGTATTTTCCGAAAAAAATGTTGGAGCCTTCATGCGAAAGTCCACGCTTGCCTCCCTGCTCCTCGGCGCCGCGCTGCTCGCGGCGGGCTTCGGCTGCACCAGGGCCACCGGCGGGTCCGAAGGCCGCTACCTGACGCTTTTCTCCAAAGTCTGGCAGCGCTGCCACGACCTCGCCCTCTACGAAGCGAAAGTCGAATCCGTTACGCTCCTGCCGGACGGCAACAAGCGCGTGGTCGTCTCCTACCTCTTCGACAACGGCATGGTGCCGGACCAGGGCCGCGCCGCCATGCTGGTGTCCTCCACCGGACATCTGGCCAGCGACTGCGTCGTCGACCTCGTCGCCAACCTTTGCCTCTGCGGCGCGCAAAAGGACTGGCACGACGGCCCCTAGCCAGCGCGCGCCGGCCCCCGCACGCGGGGCGTAGCGTCCGCCCTGGCCGCGCCGCTCCGCCGCCCGCAGGCCGGGGCCTCGTCGCCCGCGCGGCCTGCCTGCCCCTTCGTCCGTTGCGACGGCCCTCTTGAAAGACGGGCCGTTCCCCGCTATGTCGCGGCTTTCACGGCTTCGTCACTTCAGCCAAAGGCGACTTCCATGTCCAAAGTCTATCTCCTCGGGGCCGGTCCCGGCGACCCGGGTTTGCTCACCCTGCGCGCGAAAGACATCCTCTCCCGCGCCGACGTCGTGGTCTACGACTACCTGGCCAACAAGGCCTTCCTCGATTTCGCCCGTCCCGACGCGGAAATCTACTACGTCGGCAAGAAGGGCGGCGACCACACCCTGCCCCAGGACAAGATCAACGACCTGCTCGTGGCCATGGCCGCCTCGGGCAAGACCGTGGCCCGGCTCAAGGGCGGCGATCCCTTCGTGTTCGGACGCGGCGGCGAGGAAGCCGAAGAGCTCGTGGCCGCCGGCTGCCCCTTCGAAGTGGTGCCCGGCGTCACCTCGGCCGTGGCCGCCCCGGCCTACGCCGGCATCCCCATCACGCACCGCTCGTTTTGCTCCTCCGTGTCCTTCATCACCGGCCACGAGGACCCGACCAAGTCCGAAAGCTCGCTCAACTGGAAGGCCTTCGCCACCTCCGGCTCCACCCTGGTCTTCTTCATGGGCGTCAAAAACCTCCCGCACATCACGGAAAACCTCATGGCCGCCGGCATGCCCGGCGACACGCCGGCGGCGCTCGTGCGCTGGGGCACGACCTGCCGCCACAAAAGCCTCGTCGCGACCGTCGCCACCATGGCCGAAGAGGCGGCCAAACACGGCTTCACCCCGCCGTCGCTGTTCGTGGTCGGCGGCGTGGTCTCCCTTCGCGACACGCTCTCCTGGTACGAAAAGCGCCCGCTGCTCGGCAAAGGCGTGGTCGTGACGCGCAGCCGCGAGCAGGCCAGCGACCTCGTGCGGCTGCTCGCCGAACAGGGCGCCTGCTGCTACGAGTTCCCGGCCATCGAAATCGAGCCGCTGCTCGACCCCGCCCCGGTGCACGAGGCCATCGGCAAGCTCTACAACTATGATTGGGTGATCTTCACCTCGGTCAACGGCGTCAAATGCTTCTTCGCCGAGCTCGACGCCCTGCGCCTGGACGCCCGGGCCTTCGCCGGCATCCAGGTGGCGGCCATCGGCCCGGCCACGGCCGAGGCGTTGGCCGCGCGCGGCATCCGCCCCGATTTCCTGCCCGAACGCTTCGTGGCCGAATCCGTGGTCGAAGGGCTGCTCGCGCGCGGCGTAAACGGGGCCAAGGTGCTCATCCCCCGCGCCCGCGAGGCCCGGGAAGTGCTCCCGGAAAAGCTCGCCGCCGCCGGGGCCGACGTCGTCGTGCTGCCGGTCTACGACACCCGGCCCGCCGACCAGGATCCGGCCGAAATCGTCGAAGCCGTCAAATCCGGCGAGATCCGCTACGTCACCTTCACCAGTTCCTCCACCGTGACCAACTTTTTTGCGCGCATCTCCCCGGACCTGCTCAAGGAGTACAAGGTCAAGACCGCCTGCATCGGGCCCATCACGGCCAAGACCCTCGGCGAATACGGCTTGCGCCCCGACGTCGTGGCCGACTCCTATACCGTGCCGGCCCTGGCCGAAGCCGTCATCGCCGACGCCGTGGCAGGCGGGGACGCGACGTGACCCTGCCCGTCGCCGTCCTCGTCTCGGGGACGGGCTCGAACCTGCAAGCCATCATCGCGCAGATCGACGCGGGCCGCATCGACGCCCGCATCGCCGCCGTCATCTCCAACAAGGCCGACGCCCCGGCGCTCGCCCGGGCGAAACGCCACGGCATCCCCACGCGCGCGCTGCCCCACGGCGACTTCCCCGACCGCGCCGCCTTCGACGCCGCCCTGCTCGCCGCCATCCAGGGCAGCGGCGCGCAAGCCGTGGTCCTCGCCGGGTTCATGCGGCTGCTCGCCCCGGAATGCATCGCCGCCTTCCGCAACCGCATCCTCAACATCCACCCCGCGCTCCTGCCGAGCTTCCCCGGCATTCGCGGCCAGGCCGACGCGGCCGCCTACGGCGTGACCATCGCCGGCGCGACCGTCCACTTCGTGGACGAAATAATGGACAACGGCCCCATCGTCATCCAGGCCGCCGTGCCGGCCACGCCCGACGACGACGCCCAAAGCCTCGCCGCGCGCATCCTCGCCATGGAACACCGCATCTACCCGCAAGCCCTGGCCTGGCTCGCCGCCGGCCGGCTGCGCGTCGAAGGGCGAAAGGTCCGCCTGCTGCCGGCAGAGGGGAACGTGATGGAAACGAGCATGGGAGCGGGAACGGGAGAGAGAGGTGATGGCGAAGGGTTGTGGCTGGTCAACCCGCCGCTCGAAGCCGGGTTTTAGCGGAAGAGAAGGGGACGGAGAAGCGGAAGCGGGAGAAGAGGGAAGATGCCTCCGGCGGCCAGGAGGGGGTGCCCCCCTCCTGGACCTCCTCGACAGGGGAGGCGGGAGGATGGGAAGCGGGTGGAGGCGCGGTCGTTCGCGGGAGTGCGTCGGCGAGGCCGGAATTTCACCGTCGCTGCCGTCGCTGCGCTCCAGGCTCGCCGGGAAAATTCCGGCTTCGCAGGCCCGTCGCCCCTTCGGGGCGAAAATGATGGAATTTTGCTTTGAAAGCCTCTTGAGGCAAGAACAAGATCACTACGAATAGTCGCGTCGGGTGAGACAATTTCTCCCGGACCCCCTTGTCGGGGGGGATCATCCCCCCCGACAAGGG
>JAEWPX010000177.1 GCA_023399375.1 Pseudomonadota bacterium
AAAAAAGACTGCCCCCGGCGGCCCGGCGGGGCCGCGGGCCCCGCCTGGACCACCCCGATAAGGGCGGGGGAAGCATGGTCGGGAACGTCGGGCGGCGTGACGTCGGACCATGTGTTCGCGGAATTCGTCCGGGCGAAGCAGGCCGCAAAGCCGGCCGGCACGCCCGGTCAAATTCCGCGAACACGGGCGCCAGCGGCGAAGCGCCGCATCTTGAGAAGTTGGGTCAGTAAAATTCCTTTCCATTCGCCCCGAAGGGGCGACGGGCCTGCGAGACCGGAATGTTCCCGGCCTCGCCTACGGACTCCCGCCCACGACCGCGCCTCCACCCGCTTACCCGCCTCCCGCATCCCCGTTGAGGAGGTCCAGGAGGGGGGCACCCCCTCCTGGCCGCCGGAGGCATCTACACCACCCTGATCTCACGCTCCTCACCTTCAGCTTCACCACCAACACCACACCACATGCACCACCGCCACCAAAGGAGTACTGACCATGCGCGACGCATCGTTTCGGGCTGACGTCCTGTGCCTGGTGACGGCCCTCATCTGGGGCCTGGCATTCGTGGCCCAGCGCATCGGCATGGACCATATGGGGCCGATGGGTTTCAACGGGATTCGGTTCGCGCTGGGCGCATTGGCGCTTGCGCCGCTGGCCATGCGTTCCATGCGCTATCCGCCGCCCGCGCCGTTCCTGGCCGGCGGCAATCCCGGTTTCCCGTGGCTGGGGGGGCTGATGGCCGGGACGGTGCTTTTCGCGGGTGCGACGTTGCAGCAGGTGGGGCTCAAGTACACCACGGCGGGCAAGGCGGGTTTCATTACGGGCCTATATGTGGTGCTGGTGCCGCTTTTAGGCTTTTTCCTGGGCCAACGCCCGGCGCGCGGCGACGTGGTGGGCGCGGTGGCGGCCGCGGTGGGGCTGTATTTCCTGTCCGTGACGGAGGCGTTCACTTTGGCCCCGGGCGACGGGCTGGAGCTTGTGGGCGCGTTTTTCTGGGCCGGGCACGTGTTGGTCATCGGCTGGCTGTCGCCGCGTACGCGGGCGTTGCCGCTGGCCATGGCGCAGTACGTGGTTTGTTCGGTATTGAGCCTTGCCTGCGCGGTGGCGTTCGAGGAGCTCTCCTGGGCTGGCATACGCGGCGCGGCCTGGCCGATCCTCTACGGCGGCCTGCTTTCGGTGGGGCTCGCCTATACGTTGCAGGTGGTGGCGCAGCGCGATGCCAAGCCGACCCACGCCGCCATCCTGCTCAGTTTCGAGACGGTGTTCGCCGCACTTGGCGGCGCGGTGGTCCTTGGCGAGAGCCTGGGGACGCGGGGCCTTTTCGGCTGCGCGCTCATGTTCGCCGGTATGCTGGCCTCCCAGCTTTGGCCCAAGGCGCGTCAAGCTGCCTGAGTCTCAAGAACATTTCGGATGCGACGGGCATGTGCCCGCCGCCTGCACACTTGTTTCCGCGCGTCGCGGCGGGGCCTTGCGTCCTGGCCGCGCGTCGCGCATAAGGCCGCAATGGACATACGCGAAGACATGGAATTGACGCTTGCCGTGGACCGGCTGGCGTTCGGCGGAAAAGGCGTGGCCCGCATGGATGGGCTTGTGGTGTTCGTGGACGGCGGACTGCCCGGTGCTACGGTCAAGGCCCAGGTGACGCGGCTCAAAAAGGGCTTTGCCGAGGCGGTGGCCCTGGAGACGCTCTCGCCCTCGCCCCAGGCAGCAACGCCCGAATGCCCGCATTTCGGCGTGTGCGGCGGCTGCGTCTGGCAGGATCTCGATTACGAGGCCCAGCTTTTCTGGAAGCGCGAACAGGTCGTGGAGACGCTCGCGCGCCTGGGCGGCCTGCCGGACGTGACGGTGGCGCAGACCGTGGCCTCGCCGCGCGTCTACGCCTACCGCAACAAGATGGAATTCGCCTTTGCCGGACGGCTGCACCTGGGCCTGCACGAACGGCACCGTCCGGGCCGGGTCCTCGACATCGGGCAGTGCCGACTCATGGAGCCCTGGGCCGGTGAGGTGCTCGGGTTTGTCCGCGAAACCTGCGCCAAGACGGGCCTTGCCGCCTACGATACGCGCACGGGCAAGGGCGTATGGCGGCATCTGGTGCTGCGCTACAGCGAGGACACGGGCGCGCGGCTCGTGCACTGCATCACCGGTCCGGCGCGCGGAGCAGGCGACGCCGCACACGCGCTCGGCGAGGCAGTGCTGGCGCGGTTTCCGGAGGTGACGGGATTCGTGCATTCCGTGCGCCGCGCGCCCACGGCCGTGGCCCTTGGCGAACGGCAGGTGATGGCTTTGGGACAGGACTTCCTGGAAGAGCGGTTCGGCACGGCGCGGCTGTCCGTTTCGGCCGACGCCTTCGCCCAGACCAACACGCAGGCCGCGGCCCTGCTCTACGGCGTCGCGGCCAAGGCCGCAGGCTCGGACCCGGCGGGCGCGGCCGTGGACCTCTACTGCGGCTGCGGCGGCATCGCGCTTTCTCTCGCCCCGCAGTTCGAGACGGTCTACGGCTTCGAGGCGGACAAGCGGGCCGTGGCCGACGCGACGCGCTCCGCCGAGCTCTCCGGCATCGGCAACGCCGTGTTCAAGGCCGTGGACGCGGCCAAGGGGCTGGAGGAACTCTCCGGCATCGCCCCGGCCGTGGCCGTACTCGACCCACCGCGAAACGGCGTCGCCCCCGAGATGATTACGGCGCTGCTCGCCGCAGCGCCGCGCAAGATCGTCTACGTCTCGTGCAATCCGGCCACGCTCGCCCGCGACCTCAAGCCCCTGGGCGAACTCTACGCCGTGGCGCAGGTCACGCCCGTGGATCTCTTCCCGCACACGGCGCACATCGAGGCCGTGGCGGAACTGGTCCTGCGCTAGGGCGCGTCGCCGGCTTCCGACGGCGCATCGCCTGTTCCCCTTGAAACTACGGAAGCGGTTTCAAGGGGAACGGCGCTAGCAGCGAAACCAAGCGAGCCAGGCCTCCCATTCGCCGATGCATTTGGCCATGGCCGCGTAGCCGGCGGCTTCGGGATGGTAGCCGTCGCCGGCGGCGACAAGGCTGTCGAGATAGGCCGCTTCGCGGGATAGCGCCCGGCACATTTCCAAGTACGGCACGCCCATGTCGTCGCAGGTGCGCGCGAACACGTCGGAAAGCTCCTCCACGCGCGTGCGCTGCGCGTCGTCGAGCACCGGCGGCGGACCGACCATGAGCAGCGGGCACAGCTTGGACACCTGCGTCACGATGGCGAACAGGTTGTCCACGGATTCGGAAAGTTCCACCTTGCGCCGGCCGTTTTCCACCTTGGCGTCGTTGACCCCGAAGGAAAGCACCGCCCGGGCCTCCTCGCGCGGCAGCAGGCGCGGCGGCAGCTCGCGGGCGAGGCGCGCCTTGATGTGGCGGCTCGTCTCCGAGCGCACGCCCAGGTTGTAGGCCGTCAGTTCCAGGCCGGCCAGCGGCGCGGCGGCGCACAGACGCCCCACCCAGCCGAGATACGTGGGATCGCCCACGCCTACGGTCAACGAATCGCCGACAAAGACCACGCGCATGGCGCCCTCCTCGTTCCGTGCTTCCAAGACAAGACGCTTTCTCGATTGCGCCTTCGCGACGCCCCGCTAGTTCCACTCGCCGTACGGCGGATTGGACTTGCCGGTCATGCGCTCGATGTCGATACGCACCACGGCCGTCACCGGCACGACTTCGGGCCGGAAGCCCTCCACCGGGCCGCCGTGACGGCGCATGATGATGCGCATTCCCTCGATCTTCTCGGCCTCTTCCTCGACGAACACGGCCGTGCCGAAGCCGACGACCGACTTGTAGTAGGTGGTGTAGTCGCAGGGACGCTCGCCGGTGACGATCTCAACGTCGCTGTCGAGCTCGAAACACACGCGCGGATGGTCGCGCAAAATCTCCATCTTCCTGCCCTTGCGCGAGGAATGGAAATAGATACGCCCGGCGGCGTAGCCCATGTTGACCGGCACCACGTAGGGCCACTGCCCGTCGAAAAGCCCCAGCCGGCATATGCGCGAGCGCATGAGCAGTTCTTCCAGTACGGCCTTGTCCTTGATTTCCCGCTCTTTCTTACGCATTCCCTGTCCCCCCTCTGCCTGTTTCGAACGTCCCACAAGCCCCCTTTCGGGGTGGTCCAGGAGGGGCCCTTGCCCCTCCTGGCCGCCGGAGGCATCTTACTCTTCTTCCTGCTCCCTATACCCAAACTTACGCCGTCAGCGCGTCGCAGAGGCGGTGCATGAGCGCCTGGATGTCCTTGAAGGCCTCGCGGCCGGCGTGCATCTGCTTGGGGTGCTGCACGGTGGGGCCGGGCAGGGCCACGTCCGCGGCGCAGTGCTTGATGAGGTTCTGCATGCCGAAGGGCTGGGTTTCCAGGTGGAATTGCAGGCCCACGACGCGGTGGTTGTAGACGAAGGCCTGGCTCGCGCAGGCGGCGGAGCTGGCGGCATGGACCGCGTCCGGCGGGATGGAGAAGGTGTCGCCGTGCCAGTGGAAGGCATAGTAGGATTGGGGAAAGCCGGCGAAAACCGATTCGTCCAGGCCCTGCGGCGTCATCTCCACCTTGAACCAGCCGATTTCCGGCGTCGGGTTCTTCGTGACCGTACCGCCGAGGACGACGGACACGAGCTGCGCGCCGAGGCAGATGCCGAGCACGGGCTTTTCCGCGGCCACGGCCGCCTCGATGGCTTTCTTCTCCCCGGCCAGCCACGGGTGGTCCTTTTCGTCGTAGACGCCCATGGGGCCGCCCATGACGACGAGCATGTCGTAGTCCGCGACCTGCGGCGGCGTCTCATCGGCGAAAAAGCTCGTGCTCGTGAGCTCGTGGCCCTTGGCCGCGGCCCAGGGTTTTATGGAGCCCACATCCTCGAAGGGGACGTGGTAGAAGGCATGCAGACGCATGGGAATCCTCCGGTGCTTGCGGTGAAAGATGACCCGGTACGGGCGTCGCCACGGTTGTCGGTTCCGCGCCAGCGTATGTCAAGGCCGAAACCCCGTTCCGCGCCCTTTCGCGGCGCGCGGGATTGGCATATAGGGGCAGCATGTTCCCTGCGCCCGCGCCGGGAATTCCACCTAAAAGAGGAGGAAATACCATGCCCACTTCCCCGTGGCATGCGCAAACGCTCGCCTTGCACGCCGGCCATGCGCCGGACGCCGACACCCTGTCCCGGGCCGTGCCCATCCACCAGACCACGAGCTTTCTGTTCCGCGACCCCGAGCACGCGGCCAACCTCTTCGCCCTCAAGGAAGCCGGCTACATCTACACGCGGCTCGGCAACCCGACCACCGACGTCCTGGAAAAGCGCCTGGCCGCCCTGCACGGGGCCTCGGCCTGCGTGGCCACGGCCTCGGGCATGGCCGCCATCTTCTACGCCGTGGCCGCCATCACCAAGGCCGGGCAGAACATCGTCTCGGGCAGCAACCTCTACGGCGGCACCCACACCCTTTTCGAGCACACGCTCAAGCGCTTCGGCATCGAAGTGCGCTTCGTGGACTCGTCCGACCCGGCCAACTTCGCCCGGGCCATCGACAAGGACACGCGCCTCGTCTACTCCGAATCCATCGGCAATCCGCGCTGCAACGTGGACGACCTGCCGGCCATCGCCAAGGTGGCCCACGACGCGGGCGTGCCGTTTGTCCTCGACAACACCGTGGCCGCGCCGCCGATCCTCAACCCGTTTGACGTGGGCGCGGACATCGCGGTGTATTCGCTGACGAAGATCATCGGCGGCCACGGCACTTGCATCGGCGGGGCCATCGTCGAGGCCGGGGGCTTCGACTGGTCGGCCGGCGGCAAATATCCCGAGATCACGGCCCCGGACCCGACCTACCACGGCGCGAATTTCTGGGACATGCTGTGCACGCTCGAGGGCACGCCCTGCTCGGCGTTTTGCACGAAGATCCGCACCGGGCTCATGCGCGACATCGGGGCCACGCCCGCGCCCATCAACAGCTTCCTCGTCATCCAGGGCATGGAGACGTTGCCGCTTCGGGCCAAGGCGCACTGCGAAAACGCGCAGAAGGTGGCGGAATTTCTGGAAGCGCACCCCAAGGTGGCCTGGGTCAACTACGCGGGCCTGCCGAGCCACAAGGACCATGCCCGGGCGCGCCAATTCTTCCCCCTGGGGCCGGGCGCGGTGTTCGGCTTCGGGCTCACGGGCGGCATCGAGGCGGGAAAGGCGTTCATCAGGTCGGTCAAGCTGTGTTCGCACCTGGCCAACATCCTGGACGCCAAGACGCTGGTGATCCACCCGGCGTCCACGACGCATTCGCAGCTAACGCCCGACGAGCTGGCGCAGGCCGGCGTGCCGCCGGACATGGTGCGCATCTCGGTCGGCATCGAGGACGTGGAAGACATCATCGAGGATTTGCGGCAGGCGCTTGAGCAGGCTTAGGCGCGCGCTGCGGGACTGCGGGGGAGCGTCCGGAAGGACCTTCCCCGCTAAGGCCCGTCCTGGGAACGCTCCGAGGGGCGCATGTCGGGGCTCGTGTAGAAGAATTCGATGCGGCGGTTTCTGGCCTTGTTCTCGGCCGAGGTCGGGGGCACGAGCGGCTGGCTGTCGGCCAGGCCCACGGCGCGCAGGCGCGTGGTCGGGATGCCGGCCTTCTCGGCGAGGTAGCGCGTGGCCGCGGCGGCGCGTGCCGCGGAAAGCTCCCATTTCGACGGGTACGGCCCGCCCTTCTCCTCGTCGTCGGCATGGCCGCGCACGGTCAGGTTGATCTTGAAATCGCGCAGGATCTTGGCCACGCCGTCGAGCATCTTGAGCGCCGCAGGCGTCAGCTCCGCCGAACCGGGCCGAAACATCACCGAGTTGTTGACCTGCATCATCACGCCCGAGGAGTCGTTGCTCACGCCCGAATTGCTCTTGACCGACAAGTCCGACGTGATGAGCTCCTTGACGAGCAGCGCGATCTCGTACTTGAGCTTGTTTTCCTGGGACAGCTTGAATTCCGGGCTGCCCTTGACCGCGTCCGGGCTGATGAAGGTGGGCACCTTTTCGAGGTTTTGCACCTTCTCCTTGCTCGGCACGTTCTTGTCCTGGAAAACCAGGGAGAGTTCCTGCTTCTTTTGCGGCTTGAGCGACACGACCAGCCACAGGAGCAGGAAAAAGGCCATGAGCGCCGTGACGAAGTCGGCGTAGGCCACCTTCCACGAACCGCCGTGATGCCCGCCGTGCCCCTCGTCGGATTCGCGGTAGATGACGACGGTCTTGCCGTGATCGCTATTTTTTGCCACGCAGCGCCCCTTCCATGTCCTCCATGCTCGGCCGCACGTCGTCGGGAATGGCCCGACGGCCCATTTCCACGGACAGCATCGGGGAAAACCCGGAGTTGAACGCGCCGAGCACTTCCTTGGCCACGTGCAGCATGTGCTGTTGGGCCTTGGCCTGGTATTCCAGGTTGGTGGCCATGGGGCCGACGAAGCCGTAGCACATGAGGATGCCGAGGAACGTGCCGACCAGGGCCGCGCCGATGCTGTGGCCGAGCACCTCGGGCGGCTCGTTGATCTTGCCCATGGTGAGGACGATGCCGAGCACCGCGGCCACGATGCCGAGCCCCGGCAGCGAATCCGCCACCTTGGTCACGGCCGTGGGCGCGATCATGGCGTGGTGGTGCATGGTGGCGATGTCCGTGCGCATGAGGTCGTCGTAGCGGTGGGCGTCGATGCCTTCGGAGAGCAGGCACTTGATGTTGTCGCAGATGAAATAGGCGAGCTGCTTGTTCTTGGCGATGTTGGGGTAGCGGTTGATGGTCGAGGACTGCTCGGGCTTGGCCACGTGGGGCTCGAGCGCCACGATGCCGTCGCGGCGGGCGATGTTGAGCAGTTCGAACAGCAGCGTCAGCAGGTCCTGGTAGTCGGCAGCCGATGCCTCCTTGCCCGTGAACACGTGCATGATGTGCTTGAAGGTGCCGATGACCACGGACTTGGGCGCGGAGATGAGAAACGAGCCCAGGGCGGCGCCGCCGATGATGAGCAGTTCGATGGGCTGGATGAGCACGCCCATGTGGCCGCCTTCCAGGAGAAAGCCGCCGATGACGCAGCCAAGAACCACCACGATGCCGATGATGACGAACATGACCCACCATGCGGGCGCACGTGCTGGCCGCCCCGGATAACCGGAAAGAGGCGCAAGGCCCCCTCCCGGGCGATGTCAGGAAAACGCACCGACGGCGCGCACGGCTCCCTGTAAAAAAAACCGGACCGCCGGGCAAGGGGCGCGGCCTGCTTTCCGTGTATTGTCCGGGCATGCCGGCTTACGCCGCAGGCGGACCATCCCCGGGATCTTCCGCCGGCAATCCTTGCAAAAAGGGATTTCTCCTCGAAGACGCGTTCAAATGACTTGCGCTCCATTCCTGTGGCCAATGACGCAAGCCCTTCCCCCCCCCTTTCGGGAGGTCCAGGCGGGGCAGTGCCCC
>JAEWPX010000025.1 GCA_023399375.1 Pseudomonadota bacterium
CGGCAAGCCAGGAGCGCAACGACGGCATCGCCGGCCCGATTCCGGCACCGCCGACACACCCCCGCAACCGACCACGCCTCCACCCGTTCCTGACCTCCCCCGCCCAGGGGGTCCGGGGGGGATAATCCCCCCCGGCCGCCGGAGGCCTCTTTCCTCTCCCTTACTCTCCCCTGCCCTATCCCAGCGTCACGACGCCGTAGTGCTTCTTGCCCTTGCGCAGGATGAGCAGATCGCCGCCGAGGAAGTCTTCGGGAGCGAGCGCCCGGTCTTCGGCGGTGACGCGCACGTTGTTGATGGAGATCGCGCCGGCTTTGATGTCCTTGCGCGCCTGGGAGTTGGAAGGGCAAAGGCCCATGTCGGCCAGCAGCTTGGGCAGGGGCGGCATGTCGTCCAGGGATTCGAAAGTGAGGCCCGGGGCGGCTTCGAGGGCGGCCTTGAGGGTCTTGGGATCGACGGCGGCCAGGTCGCCGCCGCCGAAGAGCGCGCCGGTGACAGCCTCGACCTTGGCCAGTTCGGCTTCGCCGTGGATCATGGCCGTGGTTTCGCGGGCGAGGCGTTTCTGGGCGGCGCGCAGATGCGGCTCGGCCTCGGTCTGGGCGGCCAGGGCGTCGATTTCTTCCCGAGTCAGGAAAGTGAAGTAGCGCAGATAGTTGACGACGTCGCGGTCGTCGGCGTTGATCCAGTACTGGTAGAAGGCGTAGGGCGAGGTGAGTTCGGGGTTCAGGTAGATGGCCCCTTTCTCGCTTTTGCCGAATTTCGCGCCGGTCGCCGTGGTGATGAGCGGAAAGGTCAGGGCGAAGGCCTGGTTGCCGGATTTGCGGCGGATGAGTTCGAGGCCGGCGGTGATGTTGCCGAACTGGTCGCCGCCGCCGATCTGCAAGGTGCAGTCGAGGGCGCGGTTCAAGTGCTCATAATCCATGGACTGGAGGATCATGTAGCTGAATTCGGTGTAGGAAATGCCGGTTTCCTCGCGGCCGATGCGCGATTTCACGGAATCCTTGGCCATCATGTAGTTGATGGTGAAGTGCTTGCCGATGTCGCGCAGGAATTCGATGACGGAAAGCGGCCGGGTCCAGTCGAGGTTGTTGACGGGCGTGACATCGCCCGCGACGCCGAGGTTCTCGAAGAAGGCCATGGCCTGTGCCCGGATCTTGGCGGCCGAGGCGGCGACGAGGTCGGCCGTCTTGAGTTGGCGCTCCTTGTCCTTGCCGCTGGGGTCGCCGATGAGGCCCGTGGCCCCGCCGAGGAGGAACAGGGGCTTGTGCCCGGCCTTGGCGAAGCGGGCAAGGGCGAGCAGGGGCACGAGATTGCCGATGTGCAGGCTGTCGGCCGTGGGGTCGAAGCCGCAGTAGAGCACGCGGCCCGGGGTATCGAGGTGTTCGCGCAGTCCTGCCTCGTCCGATGTCTGGTGCACGAGGCCGCGCCAGGAGAGTTCGTCGTAGATATTCAAGGCGAATCCTTTTGCCGCAGGGGCGGTTTTTCGGAGGCGACGGGGCTGGCGGCCGGTCAGATGTCCTTGGCCGGCACGGCCGGCGCTGCCGTGGCCGGTGCGGCCTTGTCGGACTTGGGACCGCGCAGGTAGGGCTTGACGCCGCTTATGCGTTCGAGCCGCGTCAAGGTGTCCGGCGCGTGGTCGTATACGTCCACGAGGACGTTCAGGTAGAACTGGCCGTTTTTGATGTCGGTCTCGATGCGGCTGTCGAAACCGTTTTGCTGCAATTTGCCTTTGAGCTCCTCGGCATTCTGGTACTTGCTGAACGAGCCCACCTGATAGGTTTCATGGGGGCGTTGCCAGTCGTAGACCGTTTCGTCGGCGCACCCGGCCAGATTCAAGGCGGCAAGAATGACGGCTATCGCGAGCAGACGTCGCATGGAGACTCCCTTAAGGTTTTCCGGAACGACGCTGCTTGTCGTTGTATTCGATGATTTCGGTGCGGCCGTTCTGCTTTTCGGTGACAAGCAGCAGCTTGTCGCCGTCCACGTTGATATTGACCAGGCGCGAGCATTTGTTGATGCCCGGCACGACGGCGAAGTTCTTGTCCGCGCCCACGGTCACCAGATCGTAGGTGATGGGGCATTCGGCGTTGCCCACGCCGTGGCGCAACAGCAGCGCGTCGAAGCCGTCGTTCGGCTCGCCCACGCTCATGTAGGACTGGGCGGTGAGCGCCGCGCCGGGGGCCTGGTGAATGGGCCGGCCGTTGAGGGTGATGGAGGAGGACCCGCCGTCGCGGATGACCTCCAGGGGCCCGGCCACGGTCATGTAGATGGCCATGCGTTCGGGCGCGGCCCAGGCGGCGGCGGCGACGAGGCTCAGGCAGACGGCGGCGACGAGGGTCGCGGCGCGGCGCAGGTTCATGGCGATTCCTCCGTTTGCCGGCGGCCGTTTTCCGGATGCCGCCAGGCAGCGATAGTTACGACCTTGCCCGTGGCCGCGTCAACATCCAGCAGTGCGCCTTCGAAACGCGGCGCGGCGCGCGACACCGTAAAGCGCGCGGGCAATCCCGTCAGGAAGCGGGCGATGACTTCTTCGGGGTCCATGCCGAGGGCGGAATCCGACGGACCGGTCATGCCGCAGTCGGAGAGAAGCGCCGTGCCCCGGGGCAGAAGCTGCGCATCGGCGGTCTGGACATGGGTGTGGGTGCCGAGCACGGCGCTCACCCGGCCGTCCAGATAGTAGGCCAAGGCCTTTTTTTCGGAAGTGGCCTCGGCGTGGAAATCCACGAGTCGCACGCGCACGTCGGCCGGCAGCTCGGCCAGGATGGCGTCCGCGGCGCGAAAGGGGCAGTCCACGGCCTGCATGAAGACCCGGCCGAGGAGATTGATCACGGCATACGGCGGCTTGTCCTTGGGACGGTAGACCTGCCAACCGCGCCCCGGCGCACCGGGGGGATAGTTGGCCGGGCGCAGCATGCGCTCCTCGGTCTCCATAAAGGGCGTGACGTCCTTGTGGCGGAAGGTGTGGTTGCCGCCGGTGAGGACGTCGATGCCGGCATCCAGCAACTGGCGCGCCGCCTTTGCCGTGACGCCGATACCGCCCGAGGCGTTCTCGCCGTTGGCGACGACGAGGTCGCAGCAGCAGTCCCGACGCACCTGGCGCAGGCGCTCGAAAACGATGCTTCGGCCCGGCCGGCCCACGATGTCGCCGAGAAACAAGATTCGCATGGCGCGTACGTTCCTTTTTTCCGAGCCTCAGCTCCGCCCGTCCCGGTCCAGGACCCTGGCCGCGAGCAGCAGGTCCCCCGAGGGCGCGCCGCCCCGGCCCGGCTCTCCCGCGCCAGGGACCACGAGCACGTCGCCCGTGGCCGTGCCGGCGGGCACGTGGACCACGACGACGCCCGGACCAAACGCCCGCCCGCTTCCCCGGCAGCTGGTGCAAGGCGTGCGGTCGAGGCCCTTGCCGGCGCAGGCCGGACAGGTGCGCGAAAAGGTCACCGCTCCGGACGGCTCGGCAATGGTCCCCCGGCCGCCGCAAACCCAGCAGGCGGCCAGCCGCGCGCCCGTGCCGGCGCAGGCCGGGCAGGCCATGGCCGGCGCGGCGCCGATATGCAGCCTGCCGCCATCCCCGGCCACGTTTGCGGGAATGTCGAGGGTCCAGCGCACGTCCGCGCCGCGTCGCGGGAAAGGAGGCGCGGCGACGAAAAAGGCGTCGTCAACGGGCGCGCGCGCTGCGTCTTCCAGCGCTTCGAAGCGCACGACCGGGGCCGGCACGCCGCGTTCCTGGTCGTAGGCGGCCCGGCGCAGCGGATCGGCCAGCATGGCGTAGGCTTGGCCCAGGGTGAGGAAGCGTTCCACGGCCCGGGGATCGTCCGGATGGACGTCGGGATGGCAGGCCAGCGCCCTGGCCCGGTAGGCCCGGCGGAGGGCCGCGGCGTCGGCGTCGGGTGCGACGCCGAGCAGCGCATACGGATCGTCCGGCACCCCGCCCCCGTAAGCGGCCCGGGAGACGCGGCCGCGCCTCCCGGGGATTGGGCCTTTGGCCGCGTTATTTGGCGAATCCGACCGCGCGCTTTTCGCGAATGACCGTGACCCGGATCTGGCCAGGGTAGGTCAGGTTATCCTCGATGCGCTTGGCGATGTCCTTGCAGAGCAGGAACGTCTTGTCGTCGTCCACGTTCTCGGAATCGACGACCACACGGATCTCGCGCCCGGCCTGGATGGCGTAGGCCTTGGACACGCCGTTGAAGTCAAGCGCCAGGTTTTCGAGCTCCTCCAGGCGCTTGACGTAGCTTTCGAGCAGCTCCTTGCGCGCGCCCGGACGCGCGCCGGAGAGACTGTCCGCGGCCTGGACCAGGGTCGCCAGCACGGACTTGGGCGGCACGTCCTCATGGTGGGCCTGGATGGCGTGCAGGATGTCGGCGGGTTCGCCGTACTTCTTGGCCAGATCCGCGCCGATCATGGCGTGGGGGCCCTCGATCTCGTGGTCCACGGCCTTGCCGATGTCGTGCAGCAGGCCGGCGCGCTTGGCGCGCTTGACGTCGAGGCCGAGTTCCGCGGCCATGATGCCGGCGAGGGTGGCGACTTCGAGGGAGTGCTGGAGCACGTTTTGCGAATAGCTGGTGCGGTATTGGAGCTGGCCGAGCAGGCGCACGAGCTCGGGATGGATGCCGTGGACGCCGCTGTCGAAGGTGGCCTGCTCGCCGATTTCGCGAACCTTGATGTCCAGTTCCTGCTCGCACTTTTTGACTATGTCCTCGATGCGCGCGGGGTGGATGCGGCCGTCGGTGATGAGACGTTCGAGGGCCATCTTGGCGATCTGGCGCTTGAGCGGCGAAAAGGCCGAGAGGATGACGGTCTCGGGGGTGTCGTCGATGATGAGGTCCACGCCCGTGGCGGCTTCCAGGGCGCGGATGTTGCGGCCCTCGCGGCCGATGATGCGGCCTTTCATTTCCTCGGAGGGCAGGGTCACGGCGGTGACGGTCTGCTCGGCCACGAAATCGCCGGCATAGCGCTGGATGGCCAGGGCGAGGATCTTCTTGCCGCTCTTGTCCGCGGTCTCCTTGGCCTCCATCTCGATCTGGCGGATCATGCGCGCGGCGTCGTGGCGCGTCTTGGACTCGATCTCGGCCATGAGGCGTTTTTTGGCCTCTTCCATGGTGAGGCCGGAAATTTCCTGCAGGCGCTTGTCGTGTTCCTCGGCCAGGCGGGAAAGCTCTTCGCCTTTCTCGTCGAGCTCGCGCTCCTTGCCGGTGAGACGCTTCTCCACGGCGAGCAGGTCGCTTTCCTTCTGGACGATCTGTTCCTGCTTTTCCTCCAGGCGCTCGCGGCGACGCAGCACCTGTTCCTCTTTTTCCTCGACGGAGGCGATCTTATCGCGAAATTCCTTTTCCAGGTCCTGCTTCTGGCGGAACAGTTCGTCCTGGGCGGCGAGCACGACTTCCTTCTTGTGCGCGGAAGCCTCCTTGCGCGCCTCGTCGAGGATACGGTCGGCGAGTGTTTTGGCCTCGTTGAGTGTTTTTTGCGAAATCCACTTGTCGAGGTAGTAGCCGGCGGGGAGGCCGAGGCCCACGCCGAAAATCCCCATGAATATGGTCGAGAATTCCATACGTTCTCCCGAAGCGGAGAGAGGAAAGGGCACGCATGAAAAGAGCCGGATTCCGTGGGGAATCCTGGGAGCAGGCCTTTTGAGGCCGCATGGGGAGTGGCGCGCTTCCAGGTGCCGCGTCAGCCGGCCGCCGCATTGGCCGGGGCGCGGGTTCTCCTGGTTTATATAAAAGCCCCGGAGCGCCGTGTCGTTAATTCTTTTGAACCTTGGCAACCAAGGTGGACGCCCCTGTTTGACCTTCAGGCCACCCGGACGAAGCCGGGCACGCTCACCGGCCACGCGTCGCGGCATCCTATTTTTGAGTATCGGCTCAAAAATAAACTAACGATCACGCACACCCCAGGGAACTTTTCCCTGTACCGCCGCCGTCCGGCGACGTTCAATCTATCTTTGTCAGCAGCTTTGAAACCCGGGTTTCCAGATCGCCGAGCTGCCGGTGCGACATGAGCACATCGTCGGCCAGACCCAATGCGACAAAGGCCAGCAATTTCTCCTTGCCGAGAGCTTTCCCGCCCGCCTTCAACATGTTGTATCGTTGTTCCACCAATTCCCTGGCGGAATCGACGCGCTCCTGCGGCGCGTCCGTCTTAAACGACAAATCTAAGCCCAAAATGGACAAATTGTAGCTGGGCATCGACGTACCGGGAAGACCCACCCGACCGACCTGCCGGCCTGGCGCTTACGAATCGAGTTCCGTCTGGAGTTTTTCCAGAAGGCTGTCGATCCTTTGAGCCACGGCTTTTTTCTCTTCGGCAAGCCGCGACGCCTCGGCTCGAAGCGCGGCGTTCTCCTCTTCCAGGGCCTTTTTACGGGCCAGAAGCTTTTCCACACGTTCTTCAAGCGTATCGAAAATGTCCATGTCCCTTCCTACAACGCAATGCCCCGAAAAGCAAGCAGCGGCCTCAATTGCGCGGCTTCGTCACCTGTCTGCCGCGCGCCAGGGCCAACGCGCCTTCCGGCACATCGGAGGTAATCACGGAACCGGCCCCGACAAGGGCGTGCGCGCCGATGGTCACCGGCGCGACCAGGGCGCTGTTGGAGCCGATGAACGCCCCTTCCCCGATGACCGTCTTGTGCTTGTGCGTGCCGTCGTAGTTGCAGGTGATGGTCCCGGCCCCGATATTGCTGCCCGCGCCCACTTCGGCGTCGCCGAGGTAGGTCAGATGGCTGGCCTTGGCCCCCTTGCCCAGGGTGGCTTTTTTCATCTCCACGAAATTCCCCACGCGCGCGTCCTCTTCGAGCACCGCTCCCGGCCGCAGCCGGGCGTAGGGGCCGACCTGCGCGCCGCGCGCCACGCGGGCGTTTTCCAGGTGACAAAACGATTGCACGGTGACGTTTGCGCCGATTGCGGCGTCGATGAGGACGTTGTGTGACCTAAGGATCGCGCCCGCTTCCACCGTCGTCGCGCCGTAGAGTTCGAGCGGCCCGCACAGCTCCGCCCCGGGGGCGACGGAAGCGCGCGGCCCCACGCGTACGCTGTCCGCCGCGCGCACGATGACGCCCGCATCGAGCAGCCCGGCCACGATGCGCTTGCGCAGGCACTCCTCGGCCGCGACCAGTTCCGCCGGGCTGTTGATGCCGAGGTAGGCCGGATCATCGCCCCGGTTGACGGCCAGCACCGTGCCGCCGGCGGCCTGGGCCAGGGCCACGAGGTCGGTGATGTAGTATTCGCCGCTCTTGTTGTCGTTGCCGAGCTGCGCAAGGAGCGGCGCAACAGCGGCAAGGCGCAGCAGGTAGACGCCGGCGTTGATCTCGCCGCTGGCCGGCCCGTCGCGGGAGGCGTCGTAATCCTTGGCTTCGACGATGCGCACGGCCCCGTCCTGGCGTACGACCCGGCCGTAGGCCCCGGGATCGGGCAACTCGATGGAAACGAAAGCCACGTCGCTTGCGGCGGCCAGGGCGGCGTCCAGGAAGGCGGCGAGGCTCTCCGGCGTGACGAGAGGCGCGTCGCCGTTGACCACGAGCACGTATTCGCGGCCCTCCTGCGCCAGACGCGGCATGGCGGCCATGAGCGCGTGTCCGGTGCCGCGCTGTTCGACCTGAAGCACGAAACGATCGGTCAGGTCCGGAAACGCGGACGCGACCATGTCCGCCCGGTGTCCGACCACGGTCAGCACGCGCGCGCCGCAAAGCGCGGCCAGGGCCTTCTGGCCGTACCAAAGCATGGGCTCGCCAAGCAGCGTCTTGAGGACTTTGGGTGCATCGCTCTTCATGCGCGTGCCCTTGCCCGCGGCCAGGATCAGTGCGCCGATATGCTCGTACATGGGATTCTCCGGATGCTGTTTCGCTGCGCGAAAAGGAAATAACGCCTAGGGATGCCTGGGCAGGCGCACCGCGCCCAGGCCCGAAGCGGAAAGTTCGTGCACCTTGATGCGCGTGACGGCCCGCTCGAGGGCGGTCTTGGCCCGGACGTAATCGACGTCTTCGCGGTGCACGGTCAGAATCCTCGCCAAGGCGCGTTCGCGGGCCTTGCGGGCGCGGTCCACATCGATCTCCTCAGGCAGTTCTGCCACTTCCGCCAGGATGAGCACCTTGTCGCGGGCCACATCGGCGAAACCGCCGCTGACGAAGACCGAGCCGTGTTGCGACGCGGCGCGGTAATGCAGGGAGCCGATGCGCAGGGCGCTCAGAAACGGCACATGCAGGGGCAGCACCGTGAATTCACCGACGACGCCAGGCGCCGTCACCGTTGCGGCGTCACAGCGAAGCACGACCTTGTCCGGCGTCACGATTTCGAGGTTCAGCGTCAGGGACATAACAGGCACCTTGGGAGGATTTCTTTGCGGCACGCTACCAGGAAAAGAAAGGGGACAAAAGACGGCGCGGCCACGAAAAAAACGGGCGGATCCGTAGATCCGCCCGTTGTCGTCGCGTATTTCGCCCGATGCGGCTAGTGGGCGGTGGAGGCGAGCGTGCCGGCGGTTTCCCGCACTTTCATGCGGTAGAACGCGCGCTGCATGGCGGCCTGCGCCCTGGCGAAGTCGACCTTCTCCTTCTCGCGTTCCAGGCGCTGCTTGGCGCGGTCCTGGGCGCGGCGGGCGCGTTCGACGTCGATGTCCTCGGGACGCTCGGCCACTTCGGCCAGGACCGTCACCTTGTTGCCGGACACTTCCGCGAACCCGCCGGAGACGAAGACATAGTTCGCCTTGCCGCCGACCTTGTACATCAGGCTGCCGATGCCAAGGGCGGACAGAAACGGGATGTGGTTGGCCATGACGCCGAATTCGCCAAGCAGACCCGGCGCGCCCACATACTCCACGTCCTGGGACAAGACGAGCTTGTCCGGAGTGACGATTTCAAGGAGAAGTTGGGCCATGGCGTTTAACCCTTCGCGGCCTTTTCAACGGCCTCGTTGATGTCTCCGACCATATAGAAGGCACCCTCGGGGATGTCGTCGTGCTTGCCTTCGATGATTTCCTTGAAGCCCTTGACCGTGTCTTCGAGCTTCACGTAGCGGCCTTCCTTGCCGGTGAACTGGGCGGCAACGAAGAACGGCTGCGACAGGAAACGCTGGATCTTGCGCGCCCGGGAAACGGTGAGCTTGTCCTCATCGGAGAGCTCGTCCATGCCCAGGATGGCGATGATGTCCTGAAGGTCCTTGTACTTCTGCAGGATCTGCTGGACTTCGCGCGCCGTGGCGTAGTGCTCGGCGCCGAGGACCTGCGGGTCCAGGATGCGCGACGTGGAATCGAGCGGATCCACCGCGGGGTAGATGCCGAGCTCGGCGATCTGACGCGAAAGGACCAGCGTGCCGTCGAGGTGCGAGAACGTCGTGGCCGGCGCGGGGTCGGTCAAGTCGTCAGCGGGCACGTAAACGGCCTGCACCGAGGTGATGGAACCCTTCTTGGTGGAGGTGATGCGTTCCTGCAGGGCGCCGAGGTCGGTGCCCAAGGTCGGCTGGTAGCCGACCGCGGAAGGCATACGGCCAAGAAGCGCGGACACTTCGGAACCGGCCTGGGTGAAGCGGAAGATGTTATCAATGAACAGCAGCACGTCCTGGCCTTCCTCGTCGCGGAAGTACTCGGCGCAGGTCAGGCCGGTCAGGGCGACGCGCGAACGGGCTCCGGGAGGCTCGTTCATCTGGCCGTAAACAAGGCAGGCTTTGCCCAGGATGTCGGCTTCCTTGAACTCGTTGTAGAGGTCGTTGCCCTCACGGGTGCGCTCGCCGACGCCCGCGAAGACCGAGAGGCCGCCGTGGTGCTTGGCGATGTTGTTGATCAGCTCCATGAGAATAACGGTCTTGCCGACGCCGGCGCCGCCGAACAGGCCCATCTTGCCGCCCTTGGGGAAGGGAATCAGCAGGTCGACGACCTTGATGCCGGTTTCAAGCAGCTCGATGCTCGTGGACTGGTCGATGAACGGCGGGGCCTGGCGGTGAATGGGCAGGGAGGTGGTCGCATCGACCGGGCCCATTTCGTCCACCGGGCGGCCGACGACGTTCAGGATGCGGCCAAGGGTGCCCTTGCCGACCGGGACGCTGATGGGAGCGCCAGTATCCTTGGCTTCCATGCCGCGCACCAGACCGTCGGTGGAGTCCATGGCGATGCAGCGCACGACGTTGTCGCCGAGATGCTGCGCCACTTCGACCACGAGGTCTTCGGCGTAGGGGTTGTTGGTGTTTTTGATCTCGAGAGCATTCAAAATGCTCGGCAGTTTGCCATCAGGAAATTCGACGTCGAGAACGGCGCCGATGACCTGAACGATTTTTCCGACATTTCCGCTTGTCGCGCTCATTGTATGGTGCCCCCTTGGTTATCCCTTGAGTGCTTCGGAACCGCCGACGATATCCATCAGTTCCGTGGTGATGGCCGCCTGCCGGGCCTTGTTGTAGACCAGGGTCAGCGAGCTGACGAGGTCGTCGCAGTTCCTGGTGGCATTGTCCATGGACCGCATGCGGGCAGCATGCTCGCTGGCCGAGGTGTCAAGCAGCCCGCGATAGAGCTGGACATTGATGAACCGGGGCAGCAGTTCGGCCAGCAGGCCTTCCACCGACGGTTCATAGAGGTACTCGGCCTTGGGTCCGCTCGGCTCCGCCGCCACCTCGCCGGTCTCGGCCGGGGACAGGGGCAAAACCGGCAGCAGGGTGGCTTCCTGCCGGGCAAGGCTCACGAACTTGCCGAAGGCCATGGTCACTTCGTCATAGGTGCCGCCGACGTACCCGCCGATGATTTCGCTGCCGATGCGGCTGGCCAGCGAGAAGTCGAACGCGCTCATCTCGTTGACATAGGCAGCCACGATCTCGAACTCGCTGCGACGGAACACGTCGCGACCCTTGCGGCCGACGCACAGCACCTTGACGGTCTTGCCTTCGGCGGCTTTGGCCTTGGCCACCTTGAGGGCGGCCGAGGCGATGTTGTGGTTGAAAGCGCCGCACAGGCCGCGGTCGGAAGTGATGACGACCAGCAGGACGGTCTTCACTTCCTCGCGGGCTTCGAGCAGCGGATGGACCGAGGGATCGGCCCCCTTGGCCAGTTCGCCGAGCATTTCGTAGAACTTGTCGGCATAGGGGCGAAACCGCTCGATGCGCGCCTGGGCGCTACGCAGCTTGGCCGAGGCCACCATGTTCATGGCCTTGGTGATCTGCTTGGTCTTTTTGACCGCGGTGATCTTGTTTTTTACGTCTTTGAGCGCAGGCATGGCTCCCCCTTTAGGCCTGTCGTTGCGTTGCGAAAAACGCTTTTGTTTTCGGCAACAGCCCGATTAAGCCTTGAAGCCCTTCTTGAACTCTTCGATGGCCGCGCCCATTTTGGCGATCAGGCCGTCGTCGAGCGCCTTCTTGTCCCGGATTTCGGCCAGGATGTCGCTCTTGGCGTTGTGGAAGTACTCCTGCATGGCTTCCTCGAACTTGCGCACCGCCTCGACGGGCACGTCGTCCATGAAGCCGCGGGTGCCGGCGAAAAGGGACAGCACCTGCTCCTCAACGGCCATCGGCTTGTACTGGGGCTGCTTGAGCAGCTCGACCATGCGCACGCCGCGGTTGAGCTTGAGCTGGGTGGCCTTGTCCAGGTCGGAACCGAACTGGGCGAAGGCGGCGAGCTCGCGGTACTGGGCGAGGTCGAGGCGCAGCGTGCCGGCGACCTGCTTCATGGCCTTGATCTGGGCGGCGCCGCCGACGCGGGAAACCGACAGGCCGACGTTGATGGCCGGACGGATGCCGGCGTTGAACAGGTTCGGCTCGAGGTAGACCTGTCCGTCGGTGATGGAGATGACGTTGGTCGGGATGTAGGCCGACACGTCGCCCGCCTGCGTTTCGATGATGGGCAGCGCGGTCAGGGAGCCGGCGCCGAGCTTGTCGGACAGCTTGGCGGCGCGCTCGAGCAGGCGCGAGTGCAGGTAGAAGACGTCGCCCGGGTAAGCCTCACGTCCGGGGGGACGGCGGAGCAGCAGGGACATCTGGCGATAGGCCACGGCCTGCTTGGAAAGGTCATCGTAAATGATGAGGGCGTGACGGCTGTTGTCGCGGTGGTACTCGGCCATGGTACAGCCGGAGTAGGCGGCGATGAACTGGAGCGAGGCCGGTTCGGACGCGGTGGCCGAAATGATGGTGGTGTATTCCATGGCCCCGTAGCGGCGCAGGGTCTCGGCGACGAGGGCGACGGTGGACTTCTTCTGGCCGATGGCGACGTAGAAGCAGTACACGCCCTGTCCCTTCTGGGCCAGGATGGCGTCGAGGCAGACGGCGGTCTTGCCGGTCTGGCGGTCGCCGATGATCAGCTCGCGCTGGCCGCGGCCGATGGGAGTCATGGCGTCGATGGCCTTGAGGCCCGTGTTCATCGGCTGGTGGACCGACTTACGGGCGATGATGCCGGGTGCCTTGATTTCGACCTCGCGGGTCTCCTTGGCGTCGATGGGTCCCAGGCCGTCGATGGGATTGCCCAGGGGATCGATGACGCGGCCGGCGACGGCTTCGCCGACGGGCACCGAGAAGATCTTGCCGGTGCGTTTGACCGGGTCGCCTTCCTTGATGTGGGTGTCCTCACCGAGAAGGGCCACACCGACGTTGTCCTCTTCCAGGTTGAGCACCAGACCCATGACGCCGCCCGGGAATTCCAGCAGCTCCATGGCCATGGCGTTCTGCACGCCATAGACGCGGGCGATCTGGTCGCCGACGGACAGCACCGTGCCGGTCTCGCTCATTTCCACGCGAGACTCGTAGTTTTGGATCTGCTGTTCGATGATCTGGCTGATCTCTTCCGCTTTGATTTGCATGGCCCTACTCACCCCTCTTGATTTGTTCTTTCAATATTTCAAGTTGGGCGCGAAGGCTCGCGTCCAACACCTTGTCGCCGACCTTGAGGAGCACGCCGCCGAGGATGGCGGGATCGACGCCGAAGGACAGCACCAGCTTTTTGCCGGACTGTTTTTCGAGCTTGGCCTTGATCTGGTCCTGACGCTGATCGGAGAGCGCATAAGCGGTGACGAGCTGCCCGCGCAGCACGCCCTCTGCCTCGTCCAGCAAGGTCCGGTAGTAGGCGGACACTTCGAGGACGAACGCCAGACGCTCCTTGTCGGCCAGAAGCGACAGGAAGTTGACCACCATGGGCTTCAGGCCCAGCTTGCCCACCACACCGGCCAGCACCGCCTTCTTGTCTTCGGCGGCAACGACGGGGTTGGCAAAGACCTTCAGCAGGTCCGGGGACGCCTCAAGGACGGAAGCGAACGCCTCCATGTCCTTGCCGTACTCCGCCGGAGCCTTCTTGCCGGCCTTCTTGGCCAGCGCGAAGAGCGCCTTGGCGTAACGGCGCGCGACGATGTTGCCGGTCAATTGAACACCACCTTTGTTAAGTATTCATCCACAAGCTTTTCCTGGTCCTTGGCAGTCAGCTTCTTCTCGAGCATGGCGGTGGCGGCGCCGACCACGGCGTCGGCCAGTTCGGCGCGCAACTTCTGCGCGGCGACGCGGCCTTCGGCCTCGGCGGCGGCGACTGCCTGCTCGCGGATCTGCACGGCCTTGGCTTCGGCGGCGGCGACGATGGAGTCGCGGAGAGCCTCGCCCTGCCGGCGGTACTCGTCCTCGATCTTCGCCTTCTCCTCGGCCAGGTTGCTGATGGAAGCCTCGATGTCGGCCAGGCGCTTGGCGGCGTCGGCCTTGCGGACGTCAAGGTCGGACAGCTGGTTCTCGATGCCCTGGCTGCGCCCGCGGAAGAAGGCCACGATCTTCTTGCCCGCCAGCTTGGCGATGACGCCGAAGACCAGCACGAAGTTGACCACCCGAAACAGGAAGTCCTTCCAGTTGAGCCCGTGATGCGCCGCTTCCGCGCCGCTCTCGGCGTCCCCCGAGGCATAGGCCACGGCGGCCACGCCGAGGACGAGGGCGACGACGGCGATGAGGTGGAGCCTTTTCAATTGAACCCTCCCTTTCCTTGAGAAATCCACGTAAACCCCCGGAACCCTAGGCCGCCAGCACTTTGGCCACAGCCTTGGAAGCCAACCCCGACACTTTCCCCTTGAGCGCCTTTTCCGCGGTATCCGACTGGGCGGCGATGTCCGCCCGGGCGGCCTGCACCTTGGAGGCCGCTTCAGCGGCCGCGGCGTCCAGGATCGCCTTCTCCTTGGCCTGACCCTCTTCCTTCATGGCCATGCGACCGGCAGTGGCGGCCACGCGCGCGGCGTCAAGGGCCGCTTCGTAGTCCTTGAGCTTGCCGTCAGCGGAAGAGGTGAACGATTCGATGCCTTCCAGCTGGGAGGCCATGAATTCGGCCCGTTTCTTGAGCATGCGACGGATGGGCCCGATGAGGATGACGTTGAGCAGGATCAGGATGAGCAGAAAATTGACGACTTGGACAAAAAACGTGGCGTTTAAGTCAATCATCGGCGCCCTCCGGGAGGTTGTGAAAATTTTTGCAAAGTCAGCAAGCGGCTGTAGCGAATTTGGCCCGGCCTGTCCAGCCCTTTTTGACAAATTCCGCGACGGCAGCAAGCCGCAAAACCCGCATCCGGCTTGCCTTTACGGCTTACTCTTCAAGGGGTTGCAGCGTTCCGGCAGGCAGGTTCGCAACCGGTGCGGACGCCGCAGGACGGGCCGCGTCCATGACCACGGACCCCTCCAGGCAACCGCCCTCCTCCACTTCCAGAACCGGCGTGCGCACCGACCCGGTGAGCCGGCCCGTGCGCGTGACCGTGACCTTTGCCACCGCCGCGACCTCGGCCGCGACGTCGCCGCCGCAGGAGAGACGCCCCACCGCGACGCTGCCCGTGACCCTGGCGTTGCTGCCGACGATGAGCGTGCCGCCGGAGACGATCTCGCCGTCGAACACGCCGTCCAGGCGCACCACGCCTTCAAACGCCAGCCGGCCCGTGAAAAACGTCCCGGCGCCCAGAAAGGCGTTGATGTCGTGCTTGCCCACGGGATCCTCCGGCGGCCGGCGTGGCGAACCACCCCGCGCGCGCCGTGCCGGACCCCTCCCTTGCTAGCCCTTCTTGAAAAGGAAGCGCCGCATGGAGACGTTGACGACGATGCCCACGAGGGTGAAGTTCACGATGGTGGCGCTTCCCCCGTAACTGATAAACGGCAGGGGAATGCCAACGACCGGCATGATGCCGAGCACCATACCCATGTTGATGAGGATTTGCCAGAAGAAATAGAAAAAGACCCCGGCTGCGAGATAGCTGCCGAAACGGTCTTTCGCGTTCCTGGCCGTCATGTAGAACTGAAGCAAAAACAGGCAGAAAAGCGTGAGCAAGACGATGCCGCCGATAAAGCCCCATTCCTCGGCGAACACAGCCACGGCGAAATCCGTGTGCTTTTCCGGCAGATAGCGCAACTGGCTCTGCGTGCCTTCCAGAAACCCCTTGCCCCACATCTGTCCCGAGCCGATGGCGATCTGGGACTGGATGATGTGGTAGCCCGCGCCGAGCGGGTCGCGTTCCGGGTCGAACAGCGTCAGGATGCGGCCCTTCTGGTAGGGCTTGAGGAAGAACCAGCCGCAGGGAATGAGGATCGGCCCGGCGATGGCCAGGGTCTTGAACACCGGCCCGGTCAAGCCGCGGTAGAGGATGAGGCCGCACACCAGAAGCAGGACGTTGAGCCCCGTGCCAAGGTCGGGTTCGACGATGATGAGCCCGGCGATGGGCAGCGACGCGGCCAGAATGCCGGCCAGCTCCAGCCAGCCCAGGCGCTCGGAGCGTTTGGAGAGCAGCTTGGCGGCGAGCAGCAGCATGGCGATCTTGGCCAGTTCGCTCGGCTGGAAGGCATAGCCGCCGATGGGCAGCCAGCGTTTGGCCCCGGACACGGTCTTGCCGAAGACGAGCACCATGGCCAAAAGCACGGCCACGGTGATGGCCAGGGGCCAGGCGATGGTGCCGAGGTGGCGGTAGTCGAAGAGCACCATGCCGACCATGCAGCACAGTCCGCCGAGGCCCCAGATGAGTTGCTTGTTGTAGAAGGGCTGCAGCGACAGTTCGTCGCCCATGCGGAAGCCGCTGGCCGAATAGAGGTTGAGCACGCCGACGCCGAAAAGCAGCGCGGTGAGCCCAAGCAGCGGCCAGTTGATGCAAAAGATGAGTCGTCTGTCGAACGGCATCGCGTCTTCCTGGAAAAAAAGCTAATCGCCCACGTCGCCGGGCTCCGCGGCCGCCGGCTGGGCTTCCGGGGCCGGACCCGCGGCACGGGACTTGGCCGGGGCCGGGCCGAACAGATATTCGAAGATCTTGCGTTCGATGGGACCGCAGATCTCGCCGCCGTGGCCGCCGCCGTGCTCCACGATGCAGACCACGACGTAGGTCTTGCCGTCCTTCTTGCCCCAGCTCGCCATCCAGGCGTGGTCGCGCTGCTCGTAGGGCATGAACTTGCCCTTGATGCGCACGTCGGGGTTTATGAGCTTGACCACCTGCGCCGTGCCGGTCTTGGCGCCGGTCACCACGTCGGAACGGTAGAGCGACTTGCCCGTGCCCCGCTCGACCGTGGCGACCATGGCGTCGAGGATGAACTGGCGGTCGCCGTCCTTGAGCGGCAGCGAGGCGTCCACCCTGGGCGCCTCGGTTTCCACCAGTTCCGGCTTGCGCAGCTTGCCGTCGCCGACCAGGGCCGAGAGATAGCGCGCGACCTGCAGCGGCGAGGTGAGCACGTAGCCCTGGCCGATGGAGGCGATGACCGTCTCGCCCCGTGACCAAGCCGCGCCAAAACGCTTGCGTTTCCATTCCTTGGAGGGAATGAGCCCGGCCTTTTCATGGGGCAGGTCGATGCCCGTGCGCGCGCCGAAACCGCTGGCCAGGGCGTACTCGTGGAGGTTGTCGATGCCCATCTTGTCACCGAGCTTGTAAAAATAGACGTCGCAGGAATGCACCAGGGCGTCCCTCATGGCCAGCGCGCCGAACCCGGACTTCTTCCAGTCGTGAAACTCCCGGTTGCCGACCCTGTAGGACGGCGGGCAGCTCACGACGTCGCCCGGCTTGATGAAGTTGCCGGAAAGACCGGCCGCGGCCATGAGCAGCTTGAACACCGATCCGGGCGGATACACGCCCTGGGTGACGCGGTTCTGGATGGGATGGCGCGGGTTGTCGCGCAGTTCCTTCCATTTGTCGGCCGGGACGCCGAGCACGAACATGTTGTTGTCGTAGCTCGGTTCGCTGACCATGGCCCGTATCTTGCCCGTGTCGGGCTCCATGACGATGATGGCCCCGGCCTGGCCCTCGAGGAGCTTGGCGCACTCGCGCTGGAGGTTGATGTCGATGGCCAGCCGCACGTCGCTGCCGGCCTGGGGCGGCTCCAGGATCTGCTCGTTGTGCTGGCGGCCGAAGGCGTCCACCTCGACCTGCTTGCGGCCCTTGGCCCCGCGCAGCTCGTCCTCCAGGGCGTACTCCAGGCCCTGCTTGCCCACGGAGTCGCCCAGGGAGAGGTCCGGGCGCTTTTCCAGCTCCTCCTCGTTGGCCTCGGCCACGTAGCCGAGCACGTGGGCCATGAGCGGGCCGGTGGGGTAGGAACGCTTCTGGCGGATGACGATCTCGAGGCCCGGATAGAGCATGGCGTTGGCCTCGATGTGGGCCAGGGCCTCGTAGGGGAGGTCGGTGATGAGCGTGAGCGGCTCGAACGGTTTGACCCGCTTCTTGCCGCGGCGAAAGGTCTCGAGCAGCTGCGCCTTGTCCACGCCGGTCCATTCCGAGACCTTGGCCAGGGTGGCGTCCACGTCGGCGCAGTCCTCGCGCACGAGGCCCAGGGCGAAGGAAGGCTCGGAAACGGCCAGAGGCACGCCGTTTTTATCCACGATGCGGCCCCGGGCGGAGTTGATGCGCACCTGGCGCAACTGGTTGTCCCGGGCCATTTCCGCGAACTTGGCGCCCTTGTGCACCTGCAGATACCACAGGCGCAGGGTGAACAGGCAGAAGAGCCCGAGCACGAGCACCTGGAGCAGGATGAGCCCGGAACGGGGGGCGTGTTGTTGCGGGGTTTCGGTTTCAAGCCGCATGCGCGCTGTCCGGCAGGTAGTGGTGGATGAGATAGACAACACCCCATTCCACCGGGAAAATCAAGGCTTGCAAGGCGCTCTCCGTCAGCAGTCGCTCGACCGGCACGGTCTGGTCCTGGAGCAGGACCATCACGCCGAGGAGCAGGAAATGCATGGCCCCGAGGCTCGCGCCGAGGATGAACACGAACAGGAAGTTGCGCGCCTCGAACAGGCAGTGGCCGAAAAAATACAACCCGGCCAACGCCCCGTACCACAGCAGGGTCGCTCCGAACGGCAGGCTGCCCGTGCCCTCCTGGAGAAAGAGCCAAAGCACGCCCAGCCACAGGGGCACGGTCCATTTCTCTTCCTGCATGGCCAGGATAAGTCCGGGCGCCAGGAAGTCCACCCCCGGCACGATGTTTTGGAGCCACAGGCCGCACAGGGTAAAAAGCGTCCAAAAGGCGATGCGCGCCGGTTTCATTGTCCCTCGGTGCGGGGATGCTTGCGGCTTTTTTTCCGCTCCGTCCCGTCGGCGGGGGGCGCATCGCGCTTCTGCCCCGTGGTCACGGCTTCGCGTTTTTTCGAGGCAGGCGCGGGCTGGGCCGTCGGCGGCGCGGTCACGGCCGGGGCCGGCGCGGGCGGGGCCGGCCGCTGGGGCGGGGCCATGGCCGCCGGGGTCTTGGGAAACTTGCCGGGCTTGCCCGGGGCGCTGGCCGGCTCGGGCGCGCCGTCCGCCCCGGGCTGGGGCAGCGGCGCGGGCGTGCCTTTGAAAAGCAGGGCCACTTCCTCCAGGCGCATGGAGCCGAAAAGCGGCGCGGCGTGGACGACCTGGAAAAGCGACGAGCCCGAACGGCCCACGGACGTCACCCGGGCCACGGGCAGGCCCTTGGGAAAAATCTCCTCGAGGCCGGAGGTGACGAGGATCTCGCCTTCCTCCACGGGCACGCCCTGGGGCACGTATTGCAGCGAGAGCTCGCGGTCCGGGCCTTCGCCCTTGAGGATGCCCTGCGCCCTGTTCTTTTGCGAAACCACGGGGATGCGGCTATTGGGGTCGGTGATGAGCAGGACCGTGGCCGCGCTTGGGGAATAGCGCAAGACCCGGCCGACCACGCCGTCGGGCGAGACGACCGGAGTATTGGTGGACACGCCCGAGGCGCTGCCCTTGTCGATGACGAAGGTCTCCAGCGCGGCGTTGGGGCCAAGGCGGTGGGAAATGACCCGCGTCCCCTGGCGCGTCCATTCGTCCGGCGGGACGATGGAAAGCAGCCGGCGCAGCCGTTCCACCTCCGCGGCGTTCTCGCGGAGCTGGGACAGTTCGTCTTTCGCGGAGGCAAGCTCCCGGCGCAACACGTCGTTTTGCTCCCGGATGCCCACGAAATACAGATAGCGGTTCCAAAACGACGACGCCTGTTCGCTCACCCATCTCCCCGGGGCCAGCGCCCACCTGGCGAACTCCAACCCGGTATGGCTCGCCAGCGTATCGACGTAGCCTGTCCGGATGTTCCAGGTAAAAAGGCCCAGATAGAGAAAGAGGACGACGAGCAGGCCTATCGCGATCCGCTGGGGGGACGGTTTAATCTATCGTGACCTCCTTCAGCACGTCCAGGTTGTCCAGGGCCCGGCCGGACCCGAGGACAACCGTCGACAAGGGGTCCTCGACAACGGTGATGGGCAGCGAGGTTTCCTCGCGAAGGAGCTGGTCGAGCCCGCGCAAAAGCGCGCCGCCGCCCGTAAGCACGATGCCCCGATCCACGATGTCCGCGGCCAGTTCGGGGGGGGTCTGCTCCAGGGCGATGCGCACCGCCTGCACGATGCTCTCCACCTGCTCGGATATGGACTTCTGCACTTCCTCGGCGCTGATGGTGATGTTCTGGGGAATGCCCGTGACGAGGTCGCGGCCCTTGACTTCCATTTCGCCCTGGCTGGTCGAATGGTGGGCCGAGCCGACCTGGATCTTGATCTGCTCCGCCGTGGATTCGCCGATGAGCATGTTGTACTTGCGCTTGACGTACTGCATGATGGCTTCGTCCATCTTGTCGCCGCCCACGCGCACGGACTTGGAGTAGACCACGCCGGAAAGGGAAATGACGGCCACTTCGGTGGTGCCGCCGCCGATATCCACCACCATGTTGGAGGTGGGCTCGGTGATGGGCAGGTTGGCGCCGATGGCCGCGGCCATGGGCTCCTCGATGAGGTAGACCTCGCGCGCGCCGGCGCTTTCCGCCGATTCCTTGACCGCGCGCTTCTCCACCTGCGTGATGCCCGTGGGCACGCAGATGATGATGCGGGGCCGCACCAGCCGCCGCGAATTGTGCACCTTGGAGATGAAATGGCGCAGCATGGCCTCGGTCACCTCGAAGTCGGCGATGACGCCGTCCTTCATGGGCCGAATCGCCACGATGTTGCCCGGGGTGCGCCCGAGCATCCGCTTGGCCTCGAGCCCCACGGACAGCACCTTGTTGCCCCCCCGGGGGTCCTTTTTCACCGCAACGACCGATGGCTCGGACAGGACGATGCCCTTGCCCTTGACGAATACCAGCGTGTTCGCCGTCCCCAGGTCGATGGCCAGATCGTTGGAGAAAAGGCCCAAAATCCTATCCAAAATCCTGGACATACCGCCTCGCTTGCCGCAAACTCGGCCAACTTGATCTCGCAAACGCGTTGTGTTTGCCGATTCGCCCCGTGTTGTCAACGGTTGATTTCGCCCCCCGCCGCAACGCCATGAACGCGCGCTACCTGACCCTCGCCACGACCTACCGGCAGATCTTCGGACGCCGCGCCAAGAAGATTCCCCTGGACGCGGACAGCGCCTGTCCCAACCGGGACGGCACACTCTCGCACGGGGGCTGCGGCTTCTGCAACGCGGTCGGCTCGGGAACGGGGCTGTACCATAAGGGCTTCGGCCTGCGGGCGCAATGGGACCGGCTCACCCCGCCCGCGCGCGGGCGCGGCGAAGCCCTTGTGGCCTATCTCCAGTCGTTTTCCAACACCTATGGCCCGCCCGCGCGCCTGGCCGGACTGCTGGCGGAGCTCGCCGCACTCCCGGACGTCGCCGGCATTTGCCTCGGCACGCGGCCGGATTGCCTGGGCGCGGGAAAAATTGCCTTGCTCGCCGCCGCACCCGTCGGCTACGTGCAGCTCGACCTCGGTCTGCAATCGGCCTGCGACGCCACGCTTGCCCGCATCAACCGCGGCCACGACGCCGCGTGCTTCGCCCGGGCCGTGCAAGCAGCGGCCGCCGCCGGCATCCGCGTCACGGCCCACCTCATGGCCGGGCTGCCCGGCGAAGGCGTGGAAGATTTCCTGGCCAGCGTCGATTTCGTCAGCGCCCTGCCCGTGACCGGCGTCAAATTCCACAATACGCTGGTCGTGGCCGGCGCGCCGCTGGCGGCCCTTTATGACGCTGGCGACTACGTCCCCATGGCGCGCGAGAACTACATCGCGGCCGTGTGCCAGGGCATCGCCCGGCTGCGGCCGGGCATCGCCGTGGAGCGCGTAAACGCCGACCCGGCCCCGGGCGAACTCGTGGCCCCGGACTGGGCCATGGACAAACAGGGGCTTTTGCGCGACATCCGCGCGCGCCTCGAAGCCGAGGACATCCGCCAGGGATGCCGGCCGGCCCCTGACGGGCTTCCCTAGGCGAAGGGGACCGTCCTCTCCCTGGCGCGCCGGGACGAAGTCGCGTAAGCAGTGTCCAGCCGCCTGTCGCAACCGACGCGGCGGCACCGGAGGCCGACATGACCCACGCGACCGAGACCTGTCTGGCCGGCCCCCTGGCCCTGACCATCCAGTGGCGGGACGGGGAAGTCGCGAACATGTCTCTGGCCTGGTCCAAGGGGAAAACCCGCTCCTTGGCCACGGATGACGGCGAGGCGATGCAGGCGGCGCTCGAACGCTACGTCGCGGGCGAAGAGCCGCGCTGGCCCGAGCTCCCCTACCGCTGGCAGGAGTTGTCGGAATTCGCCCGAGCGGTGCTGGACGCGCTTTCCCGCGTGCCCCGGGGACAAATGGTCAGCTACGGCTGGCTTGCGGCCAAGGCGGGACGCCCCAAGGCGGCCCGGGCCGTGGGCCGGATCATGGCGCAAAACCCCTTTCCCCTCGTCATCCCCTGCCACCGGGTCGTGGGCGCCAACGGCGCGCTTACGGGATTCGGCCCGGGGCTCGACATGAAACGCTACCTGCTTGCGCGCGAGGGCGCGCCGGCCCATACGCTGCAAAAGGATTGACCCGACGATGTTTACCGGACTGGTGATGGGACTTGGCCGCATCCTGGAGGCAAAGGCGCGCGGCGGGGAAACCCGATTTCGCATCCGCACGCTTTTCGACCTCGACACGATTGTCCTTGGCGAATCCATCGCCGTAAGCGGGGCCTGCCTGACCGTGGAAACGGCGGGCAAAAACGAATTCACGGCCTATGCCTCGGCCGAAACGCTTTCCAAGACGGGGCTCGGGGCGCTTAAGCCCGGGGACACGGTCAACCTGGAGCGCGCCCTGGCCCTGGGCGACCGGCTGGGCGGGCATCTCGTCGCCGGGCACGTGGACTGCCAGGCCGTGATCGAATCCGCCGTGCCCGACGGCCAGTCCACGCGCTTCCGCCTGACATTTCCGGACGAATTCTCGGTCTACGTCGTGCCCAAGGGCTCGGTGGCTCTGGACGGCATCAGCCTCACGGTCAACGACTGCGGCGAGGGTTTTCTCACGGTCAACATCATCCCCTCGACCATGGGCGCCACGACCATCGGCTCCTGGAAGCCGGGCCTTACCGTCAACATGGAGACGGACATGCTCGGCAAGTACGTGCTGCGCATGCTCGACCCCTGGCGCGCGGCCGGCGAGGACAAGACCTCGCGCATCACCGAGGACTTCCTGCGCAACAACGGCTTCTAGCCCCGCCTCCACTTCTACGCCCTCGCCTCTTCCCCTTTCGGGGTGGTCCAGGAGGGGCCCCCCGCCCCACCTGGCCGCCGGAGGCATTACTCTCCCAC
>JAEWPX010000093.1 GCA_023399375.1 Pseudomonadota bacterium
CCCCCCCCCCCCCCCCCCCCCCCCCCCCCCCCCCCCCCCCCCCCCCCCCCCCCCCCCCCCCCCCCCCCCCCCCCCCCCCCCCCCCCCCCCCCCCCCCCCCCCCCCCCCCCCCCCGCCGGAGGCATTCTTGCCTCTTTCTCTCTTCTTTTCCTCTACAAGGGCCTGACTGCGACTTCCATGCCGCCGGGGAGGCCTTCGCGGTCGGCCGGGATGACGATGCAGCCGTCGGCGAGCAGCAGCGTCTTGAGCAGCCCGGATTTGCCGAGCACGGGGTGGGCGAGGGGGAGTTGGCCGGGGCGCGTTTCCAGGCGCACGCGCACGTGGTCTTCGCGGCCCTGCTTGGAGGCCACGTTTCGCGACAGTTCGGCCGGAAAGGTGCGCGGCGGGCGGTCGAAGGCGGCGGGATCGCCGGCGAGGTGGGCGAGCAGCGGCACGCCGAAGGCGAGCATGACCATCTGCGCCGAGGCGACCTGCCCGGGCAGGCCGATGACCGGCTTGCTATCGAGGCGCGCCAGGATTGTGGGCTTGCCGGGGCTGATGGCCACGCCGTGGGCCAGGATGTCCGCGCCGAGCCCGCGCAGGGCGTCCAGGGTGAAGTCGCGCGCGCCGACCGAGCTGCCGCCGGAAAGGAGCGTCAGGTCGTTTTCCGCCGTGGCCGCGGCCAGGGCGGCGGTAATGCCGGCGAGGTCGTCGGGCACGAGGGCGTAGGTTTTGGGCGCTGCCCCGGTCGCGGCGATCATGGCCGAGAGGGTGTGGCTGTTGACGTCGCGGATCTGTCCGGGCCTTGGCGTCGCGGCTACGGGCACGAGTTCGTCGCCCGTGGAGAGCACGCCCACGCGGGGCCGTCCTCCGACGCCGACACGCTCGTACCCCAGCGCCGCGAGCATGCCGATTTCCTGCGGCCGCAGCAGCGTGCCCACGGGCAGCACGCGCTGTCCGAGCGCCGCGTCCTCGCCGGCAAAGAGCATGTTGTCGCCCGGGGCCACGGAGCGGCGGATTTCCACGGCCCCGGCCCCCATGTCCTCGGTGTATTCCACCATGACCACGGCGTCGGCCCCCTGCGGCAGCACGGCCCCGGTGACGATGCGCGCGCAGCGCCCGGGGGGTAGCGGCGCATCCGGGACCATGCCGATGGGGATGTCCATGGCGAGGTCGAGGTAGCCGGGGTTCGAATCCGTGGCCCCGAAAAGGTCGGCGGCGCGCACGGCGTAGCCGTCCATGGCGGCGCGGGGGTGGGCGGGCAGGTTCTCGGCGGCCGTGACGTCCGCGGCGAGGAAGCGGCCGCGCGCGGCGAGGAGGTCGACGGTTTCCGGGGGCAGCGGCGCGAAGGCGCGCAGCAGGTCGGTGAACTGGGCCGTGGACACGGCCCGGAAAAAGCCTTCGCGCATGGCGATGTTCCTTGTTCAGACTGACGGTAAAAGATCCTGGGCGATCCGGGCCGCGCCGAAAAGCCCGACATGTTCGTGCCGGACCAGGCGTACCGGCGTGTTCCGCAACAGCCCGCCATAAGTGGGAGAGTCGTGGAATTCCCGGGCGAATTCCGGGTGCATGACCAGCAGGGGATTTTTGGCCGCCACGCCGCCGCTGATGTAGACGCCGCCCGCGGCCACGAGGCCGAGCGCGTATTGCCGCGCCGCCCGGCCGTAGAAGCGGGCGAAAAGCGCCGCGGTCGGGTGCCCGGGCGTCAGGCGCGCGCTGACTTCCGCGGGGGAAAGATCCTCTCCCGTGAGGAACCGGTGCAGGCAGGCGAGCCCAGGCCCGGACACCACGGAATCGCCCCGGGGATAGGCTTCGCCGGTCGCCGCGCACAGGAAGCGGCAAAATTCCAGTTCCTGCCCGTCGGCGAACGGAAACGCCGCTTGCCCGGCCTCGGACGCCAGGGCCAGGACGCGGTCGTCGCCGACGGGGACCAGGGCGGCGTGCCCCAGGCCCGTGCCCGCGCCGATGACGGCCCGGACGAGCAGCGGGTTCATGCCGCCGGACAGGACCGTCTCGGCCGTGTCGTCAAGGAGCAGGCAGCCGTGGGCCTGGGCCAGGAAGTCGTTGACGCAGGCGCTTGCGGTCAGGCCGAAAGCGTCGGCCAGGGCGTCGAGGTCGAGCGCCCAATCGATGTTGGCGAAGGTGACGCGGCGGCCGACCACCGCGCCGGGCACGGCGAACACCGCGGCGTCGGCGATGTCCGGGCGCAGGTCGAAGCCTGCCTGGGGCAGGCGGCCGAGCAGGTCCACGAACGAATCCGCCGCCGCCGTTTGCAGCCGGGCCACGGTGGCGAGCGTGATCGTGCCGTCCGACGTGGCGAGGAAATGGCCGAAGCGGCTGCTCGTGCCGCCGATGTCGGCGGCAAGAATGTGCCGGGCGGAGGATGCGCCGGGACGGGGCATGCATGGCTCCTTGAAATGCGGCTGGGTTTGCGGCACGTTGCCTCACGCGCCGACGGCAGTGTAGCCGGGGCCGGACCGGAAACGCAAGCAATGCCCCAATCCCTTCCTTCCCTGGCCCTGGCCGCCGCCGCGCTCGGGCTTTCCGCCGGGTTTTCTCCGGGACCGCTCTTCTCCCTGGTGCTGTCGCAGACGCTGCGCCACGGCACGGCCGAGGGCGTCAAGGTGGCCCTTGCCCCGGTGGTCACCGACGCGCCCATCATTCTCGCCAGCTGGCTCGTGCTGTCGGAGTTTTCCGGCACGCCCACGGTGCTGGGGCTCGTGTCCCTGGCCGGGGCGGCGCTGCTTGCGCGCTACGGGATCGCCTGTTTCACGACCCCGCCGCCCGCGGCGGAGACGACGCGGGAAGCGCCCCGGTCGCTCTGGCGCGGCGTGGCCGCCAACTTCGCCAATCCCCATCCGTATCTGTTCTGGACCGCCGTGGGCGTGCCCCTGCTCCTGGACGCGCGCACGGCGTCGGGCCTTGCGGGCGTATGCGTCTTCCTGGCCCTTTTCTATGTCGCCATCGTCGGGGCCAAGGTCGCGGCCGCCGTGGTCACGGGGCGTTGCGGCCGGTTCCTGTCGGGGCGGGCGTACAGGCTCCTCATGGGAGCGCTCGGGGTTTCGCTGCTCTATTTCGCCGCGACGTTCGTCGTCCAGGGCGTTTCCCTCCTTCGCGGCGCATAATGCCGCATTGTCCTTTGCCCGGAAGCCCCGTATCATGCACAACTGCACCGGTCGCAACGCGTACCGCTTCGAAGGAGTCCCCATGGCCGTGCCGTTCACCCTGGCCCTTGTACAGATGTCGCCGGAAAAAACCGTGGCCGGGTCCCTGGAAAAGGCCGCCGCCCGCGTGGCCGAGGCCGCCGGGCGCGGCGCGCAGGTGGTCTGCCTGCCGGAACTTTTCGCCACGCCGTATTTTTGCCGCAACCAGGACCATGCCGCCTTCGACCTGGCCGAGCCCATCCCCGGCCCGACCACGGCCGCCATGGCCGCCGCGGCCAAGGCCGCCGGCGTGGTCGTGGTCGCGCCGCTGTTCGAGCGCCGCGGCCCGGGCTGCTTTCAGAATTCCCTGGCCGTGCTCGGCCCGGACGGCGGGCTCCTCGGCGTCTACCGCAAGATGCACATCCCCCACGACCCGGGTTTCGAGGAAAAATTCTACTTCGCCCCGGGAGACCTGGGCTTCAAGGCTTTTGCGACGCCTTTCGGCCGCATCGGCACGCTGATCTGCTGGGACCAGTGGTTCCCCGAGGCCGCCCGGGCCACGGCTCTGGCCGGCGCCATGGTCCTCCTCTATCCCACGGCCATCGGCTGGCATCCGTCGGAAAAGGCGCAGTACGGGGAGACGCAGCGCGATTCCTGGATCACGGTCCAGCGCGGCCACGCCATCGCCAACGGCGTCTACGTCGCGGCCGTCAACCGCGTGGGCGTCGAGGGCGGAGGCGCGGGCTACGGCGAAACACTGGAATTCTGGGGCTCCTCCTTCATCGCCAATCCTTCGGGGCGCATCGTGGCCCAGGCCGGCACGGCGGCGGAGGAAATCGTCACCGCGGTCATCGACCCGCAGGTGGTGGAAACCACGCGGCGGCACTGGCCCTTCCTGCGCGACCGCCGCATCGACGCCTACGGCGGGCTGTGCCGGCTGTACGGCGAGGAAACGGGAGGCAACGCGTCGTGAAACGCAATATCTATCTGCGCACCATTCCCATCGAGGATGCTCTGGAGAAGGTCAAGGCCGTGCTCGACCGCGAGGCGCTCGTTCGCGCCGAGCGCATCGGCGCGGAGCATGCCGCCGGCCGCGTCACGGCCGAGCCGGTCATCGCCCGCTATTCCTCGCCCACCTTCCACAGCGCGGCCATGGACGGCATCGCCGTGCGCGCCGCGGACACCTTCCTCGCCCGCGAGGGCACGCCCGTGCGCCTGGCCCCGGGCGAGGACTTCGTGTTCGTCAACACCGGCCATCCGCTCCCCCTGGCCTTCGACGCCGTGGTCATGATCGAGAACGTGGTCATGGACGGCGAGTTCGCGACCCTCGAGTCCCCGGTGGCTCCGTTCGCCCACGTGCGCCGCATCGGCGAGGACATCGTGGCCACGGAGATGATCCTGCCGCGCCACCGGCGGGTGACTCCCTACGACGTGGGCGCGCTGCTCTCGTGCGGGGCGTACGATATTTCCGTCTACGAAAAGATCCGCCTGCGGGTCATCCCCACCGGCGACGAGGTCATGGACTTCACGGCGCATCCCGAGCCCGGTCCCGGACAGGTCGTGGAGAGCAACTCCATGCTCCTGCGCGCCCTGGCCGAAAGCTGGGGCATGGAGTGCACGCGCGTGGCCCCGGTGCGCGACGACCCCGAGGCCCTGGCCGCCGCCCTGGAGGAAGGGCTCGCCTCCGACGCCCACGTGGTGGTGATCGTGGCCGGTTCGTCCGCCGGCAGCAAGGATTTCACCCGGGCCACCATCGAGCGCGTGGGCGAGGTGCTGGTCCACGGCGTCGCGGCCATGCCGGGCAAGCCGTCGCTTCTGGGGCATGCCCGGGGCAAGCTCGTCGTGGGCGCGCCGGGCTATCCGGTCAGCTCCGTGGTCTGCTTCGAGCGGCTGCTCTATCCGCTGGCCTGCTGGCTCAGCCGGTCCGAACCGCAGTCGCGCCAGAGCGTCCAGGCCATCCTGGCGCGCAGCGTGCCCTCGCGCATCGGCATGGTGGATTTCGTGCGCCTTGCCGTGGGCCAGGTCGGCAGCGCCTACGTGGCCCTGCCCCTGTCCCGGGGCGCGGGCAGCATATCGAGCCTGACCAAGGCGCAAGCCGTGACCCAGCTCGCGCCCGAGGCCGAGGGTCTGGAGTCCGGGGCCAAGGTCACGGCGGAACTGCTCGTCGACGCCGGGGAGCTTTCGCGCACCCTCGTGTGCGTGGGCAGCCACGACAACACCCTGGACATTCTGGCCGACATGCTCATGCGCCGCGATCCCTCCATGCGCCTGGCCTCGAGCCACGTGGGCAGCATGGGCGGGCTTATCGCGCTCAAAAACGGCGCGGCCATGCTGGCCGGCTCCCATCTCTTCGACCCGGCCTCCGACGACTACAACTTCCCCTTCCTGGCCAAGTACCTGCCGGGGCTGGCCGTGACCGTCGTCAACTTGGCCATCCGCCGGCAAGGGTTCATCGTGGCCCCGGGCAACCCCAAGGGCATCCGGGGCACGGCCGACCTGGCGCGCGACGACGTGCGCTTCATCAACCGCCAGCGCGGCGCGGGCACGCGCATCCTCCTCGACTACCACCTGGGCAAGGCCGGGCTTTCTCCCGAGCGCATCCAGGGCTACGGCCGCGAGGAGCACACGCACATGGCCGTGGCCGTCAACGTGAAGACCGGCGCGGCCGACTGCGGCCTGGGCGTTTTCGCGGCGGCGCGGGCGCTCGGGCTCGATTTCGTGCCCCTGGCCCGGGAGCGCTACGACCTCGTCATCCCGCAGGCCTTTGCCGGGGACGATAAGATCGCGGCCGTGCGCGAGGTGGTGGGCGCAAAGGCCTTCCGGGACAGCGTGGAGGCCCTGGGCGGCTACGAAACCGATTGGACGGGCCGCGTCATGGAGCCGGGAATGGGCCTCCCCGGCGCGCCCGGCGCATAAGCGGCAGCCGGCTGCGGCTGCCAAGAGGGATGCATGGACTGGAAACTGCTTTTCACCACCTTCGCCACCATCTTCGTGGCCGAACTCGGCGACAAGACGCAGCTGGCCTGCGTGCTGACGGCTGCGGATTCGCGCAAGCCCTGGATCGTCTTCGCCGGCTCTTCGCTCGCGCTCGTGGCCACGAGCCTGCTCGGCGTCATTTTCGCGGAATTCATCTGCAACTTCGTTTCCCCCGACATCATCAAGAAGGTCGCGGCCGTGGCCTTCGTGGTCATGGGCGTGCTCATCTATTTCGAAAAGCTCTGAAGGGACCGCCATGGACGACGAGCGCCTGACTCTCGATCTGCGCGACAAGTGCTGAGGCCTGGGGCTGGAGATAGGCTGGTATCTCCGTCTTTCCCGCGCCCGGGAACTGGAATTCCTGGTCGCGCCGGGCGCGCGGGGCGTGCTCGAGGACCAGTTGGCCACGGTCTCGGGCTGGCGGCTTGAGGTCGACGCGGAAGAGGGCTTTCTGCGCGCGCGCTACACCCGCCTGCGGCCCGGCGGCGCAGCCGGCTAGGCTTGCCGGCAAGGGCCTTTCGCCTGGACTTTTGCCCCGAATTCCTGTCTATGAAAGGGATGGGGAAGCTGATCGCCGGATTGCGCCAATGGATCTTCGGCCGCTCTATCGCCACGCTCTTGACCGGCATCGTGCTCATGGCCGGGCTCCCCGCCATCGCCATCATCGTGGCGTCGAGCTTCGATGCCCGGCAGCAGGCCGAAAGCCGGGCCTGGGACGAGATCGGCAACCTGACCCGAGGCTTGGCCGCCCTGCAACAGGGCGTGCTGCACCAGGCCCAAGGGGTGCTTGCGGCCTTGGCCCATACCGGGGCGGCGGGTTCGCGCGATCTGCCTGAACTGAACCGCGTGTTCGCCGCCCTGCTCGCCGACCATCCGGAACTGTCCAACATCTTCCTGACCGACGCCTCCGGTCGTGTGGTCGCTTCGGGACTGCCGGCCTTTCTCGGGGTCGATCTGTCCGACCGGAAATATTTCCAGGAAACCGCCACTACGGGAACACTCAGCGTCAGCGGGTACATTCACGGCCGGACGACCAGGAAACCCATTATGGTCTTCTCCATGCCGGACAAGGACGCCGCAGGCAGGTTCCAGGGCGTCATCGGCTTGTCCTATTACCTGGAGGGCTATGAAAAGTTCCTGAAGCGCATCGAGTTGCCGCCGGAAACCCGCGTCACCTTCATCGATCCGGACGGGAAACGCATGGTCGCCTACCCTCCGGACGAGCGGTTTCCCTTGGGCGCGGTACCCGTTCCCCGGTTATGGAAGCGCTTGGGTATGGAGGCCGGAGACGAAGGAACATTCATTGGGCCGCGCTATACCGGGGGGGACGGCCTTTTCAGCTTCGCGCGGCTGCGGCTTGCGCCGGAGCGCCCCCCTTACATGACCATTCTTGTGTCCGCAGCATGCGAGGACGTGTTTCAAAACGCCGACAGGCAACTGCGGCGGGGTCTGATTTCAGCCGTGCTCGCCACCCTGCTCGCGCTGGGCATCGCCCTGGCCGCCGGACGGGTGGCCCTTGGCCGCGGCATCGCGAGCCTTGCCGACGCCGCCGACAGACTGGCCGCGGGCGACCTGCGCGCAAGGGCCGGCGCGGACGCCGGCAGCCTGGAAGTCCGCCGCCTGGGCGCGAGCTTCGACGCCATGGCCGCCTCCCTGCAACAACGCGACCAGGAACTGGAACAGGCCGCGGGGGCTCTGGCCAAGATGCGCTCCATGCTGCACAACATCCTCGAATCCATGCCCTCGGCCATCATCGGCCTGGACGGCACGGGGCACGTCACCCACGTCAACGACACGGCAAGCCGCCTGTTCGGCCTGGACAAGGATGCGGCCATGGGCCGCGACGCGGTCGCCTCCCTGCCGCTTCTGGGCGGCTACATGCAAACCGTGGAGCAGGCCCTGCGCGAGCGGCGCAGCCTGGTCGTGGAGAAGCTCTCCCTGCCCCAGAACGGGGACACGCACTTTCTGGACATGCTGTTCTATCCGCTCGTGGCCAATGGCACCGAGGGCGTGGTCATCCGTTTCGACGACGTCACGGACCGCGAGCGGGCCCTGGAGGAAAAGACCGTCCTGCTCAAGGAGATCCACCACCGGGTCAAGAACAACCTGCAAATCATCCTGAGCTTCATCGGCCTGCAGGCCGACGACGCCGAAGACCCGGCCGAGCGCGACCGCCTGCGGCGTCTCGAGATCCGCATCCGCTCCATGGCTCTGGTCCACCAGCAACTCTACAGCCACGGCGACTTCGCCGCCATAGACCTGGCCGAATACCTGCGGGGCCTGACCGAGGGCGTGTGCAACGTCTACGCGGACGTCGCGTCCCGGGTGCGCCTGCGCCTCGAAACCGAATCCGTGCGTCTGCCGCTCGACAAGGCCGTGCCCTGCGGCCTGCTGTGCAGCGAACTGCTCACCAACGCCTGCAAGCACGCCTTTCCCGGCGGGCGGACGGGCACTCTGCGCGTGGGTTGCCGCCAGGAGGGCGGGTTCGCCCGCATCTGGGTGGAGGACGACGGAGAGGGCCTGCCGCCGGGCTTCGACGCCGCGGGGGGCTCCGGCATGGGCATGACGCTCGTTGCGGAACTCACCCGCCAGCTCGAGGGCGCGGCGTCGTTTTCCACGCCGGCCGGCGGCGGCCTGCGCTTTGAGGCGACCTTTCCCGTGGAGCCGCCGCAGGACGCGGAAGAGGTGGTCCTCGCTACTCCTTGAGCGGCTCGATGTGCCAGATGTTGCGGGCGTATTCCATCACGGCGCGGTCGCTCGAGAAAAACCCCATGTTCGCGGTGTTGAGAATGGACTTTCGGCTCCAGGCGTCGGGGTCGAGGTACAGGGCGTTGACCCGGTCCTGGGCCTCGAGGCAGGCGCGGTAGTCGGCCGTGACGCAGTAGTAGTCGCCGCGGTCGAGCAGGCTCTCGACGACGGGCGTGAAGAGCCCGGGGTCGTCCGGGGCGAAATAGCCGCGTCCGATCATGTCCAGCGCCTCGGCCAGTTCGGCGTCGTCGCGCACGCGCCGGCGCGGGTCCACGCCCCGGGCCCGGGCGTCGGCCACTGCGGCGGCGGTCAGGCCGAAGATGAAGATGTTGTCCTCCCCCACCTCCTGCATGATTTCGATGTTGGCCCCGTCCAGGGTGCCGATGGTCAGCGCGCCGTTTAAGGCGAACTTCATGTTGCCCGTGCCCGAGGCCTCCATGCCGGCGGTGGAGATCTGCTGCGACAGGTCCGCGGCAGGGATGACCTTTTCGGCCTGGGACACGCAGTAGTTGGGCAGAAAGAGCATGCGCAGCCGGCCGCGCATGGCCGGGTCGGCGTTCACTTTCTCGGCCACGGCCGTGATCAGCCGGATGATGCGCTTGGCCATGAAATAGCCCGGCGCGGCCTTGCCGCCGATCAGCACCGTGCGCGGCGGCACGGCGAGCCCCGGGTCGCGGCGCAGGCGGTTGTAGAGGGTCACGACATGCAGGACGTTTAAGAGCTGACGCTTGTACTCGTGCATGCGCTTGACCTGGACGTCGAACAGCGTGTCCGGGTTGATGCCGAGCCCGGCCTTGCGCAGCACGTAACGGGCCAGACGCTTCTTGTTGTCGCGTTTGGCCGCGCGCCATAACTGGCGGAAGGCCGCGTCCTCGGCCAGGGGCGCGAGCCTGCGCAGTTCCGTCAGGTCCCGGACCCAGTCCGGGCCGATGGCCTCGGTGACGAGCGCCGACAGGACGGGGTTGGCCTGGAGCAGCCAGCGCCGGGGCGTGACGCCGTTGGTCACGTTGGTGAACTTGCCGGGATAGAAGGCGTCGAAATCCGGAAACACGTGCTCGCGCAGGATGTCGGAATGGAGCCTGGCCACGCCGTTGACGGCATGGCTGCCGACGATGGCCAGGTGGGCCATGCGCACCCGGGAGCTGCCCCGGTCGATGATGGCCATGCGCGCGAGCTTGCCGTCGTCGCCGGGATGGCGCGCGGCCACCTCGGCCTGGAAGCGGCGGTCGATCTCTATGATGATCTCCAGGTGGCGCGGCAGTACGCGCCCGAGCAGGTCCATGGGCCAGGTCTCGAGCGCCTCGGGCAGGACCGTGTGGTTGGTGTAGGCGAAGGTCTCCCGACAGATGTCCCAGGCCTCCTCCCAGGGCAGGAATTCCTCGTCCACGAGGATGCGCATGAGTTCGGCCACGGCGATGGTCGGGTGGGTGTCGTTGAGCTGGATGGCGACCTGGTCGGCGAAGCCCTCGAAGGCGGCCGGTCCGGGCTTGCGGTGGCGGCGCACGATGTCGCGCAGGGTCGCCGCGACCAGGAAATACTGCTGCTTGAGGCGCAGTTCCTTGCCGGCCACGGGCTCGTCGTTGGGATAGAGGACCTTGGAGATGTTTTCCGAGAGGATTTTCGCCTGCATGGCCCCGACGAAGTCGCCCTGGTTGAAGTCGCGCAGGGAGAATTCCTGGGACGAGGCCGCGGCCCACAGCCGCATGTTGGTGACGTGGCCGCCGTGGCCGGGGATGAGGATGTCGCAGGGCATGGCCATGACCGTGTCCGCGTCCACCCAGCGGTAGCGCAGGTTGCCCTTGTCGTCGGCGTAGGCCTCGCTTCTGCCGTGGAAGCGCACCTCGTAGAGGTGCTCCATGCGGTCGATGACCCAGGGGCTGCCGTGGCGTCGCCAGTTGTCGGCCTGCTCCTCCTGCCAGCCGTTCACGATAGTCTGGTGGAACAGGCCGTAGTCGTAGAGGATGCCGTAGCCGCAGCCGGGAATGCCGCAGGTGGCGATGGAATCCATGTAGCACGAGGCCAGCCGCCCCAGGCCTCCGTTGCCGAGCCCGGCGTCGCGCTCCTCCTCGGCCAGGTCGTCCAGGGAAAAGCCCAGGTCGGCCACCGTCTCCCTGCACCCCTGCTCCATGCCCATGTTGATGACGGCGTTCATGAGGAAGCGGCCGGGCAGGAACTCCATGGACAGGTAGTACACGCGCTTGCTCATGGAGTCGTAATAGGCGGTCTGGGTGGCGAGCCACATGCGGATGAGCCTGTCGCGCACGGCGTAGGCCAGGCCGCTGAAATAACGGAAGGGGTCGGGCGGGTAGAGGTCGTTGCCGAGGTTGGAGAGGATGTGGCGGCGGATGTCTTCGCCGAGCGATGCGAGGTCGTGGTAGTCCGTGACGCTTCCCTTGCCCATGGCGGCTCCCTTGGGACGGGGAAGGCGACTCTGCGGACGCGTCTTCCCGCTTTCTCCCGTGGCTCGTGCATTGGTGCGCCAGGGCGCGGGAAGCCTTGCCCGGCAGCCATTTCCAGCGCTTTACGGTATCTACGGAATGGGGCGGGCGTTGTCAAAGCGGCCCGCGTGGAAGAGGGGAGAGCCGTTTTCGGGCGCAAAAAAAGCCAGGGGACGTTAGCGGCGGACGCCCCCTGGCTTGCCCCCGACCGTCCGTGTGGGTCGAACGGATGGCCGGGAATCGGACGGCGGTGTGCCTATGCCGCCGCCCGGAGACGGTAGTTGCGCAGGGCGATGCGCAGGGCGGCCACGCACCAGTTGTCGCAACCGAGCTTCTCGATGACGCGGGTCATGCGAGGCTGGAAATCTTCGCTGGACACGGCCTGGGCGTCATAGACGTTCATGCCCACGACCGTGGCGATGAGCGCGGCCATGCATTCTCGGCTGTAGCCGCAGCTTTCGACCGTGCCGCCGGCGTTGACGATGATGTCGTTTTCGACAAGCAGCTGCATCTTGACGGCGCGGCCGCACGCGGAGCATTCGCTCACGCCTTCGACGGTGTAGTGATCCAGGGGCGTTACAACCGGGCGGACCTTGGTGGTATTCGGGGTGGCGTCCATGGTGGTCTCCTTCTATGTATAAAGCAGTGGATTTCGGGTTTGGCCATTCGCTTTGATTCTCTTTTAGCAATGCGCGTGCCATATTTTTAATGCGCTGGAATTGTTTGAAAAATAAGAATTGGTCTGACGAAAATCGCAAAAGAAGCATGCCATGTTGCAAATTCGCACAGGTTTTTTTCGACTTCTGGAGTTGAAAATCAAGAAAATCAGTGGATTGGCAAATTTGCAACATGTTGCATCCTTGCCACGAGTTGCGGTATTGCACAGGTGCGGTTGGGCGAGTTTGAGAAAAATGTGACGAACTCGAGGCGAAAAAGGGCTGGAAATGAGAAAAAAAGAACAACACCCCCCCGACCCCGTAGCCCGGCACCTCGACGCCATCCTCGACAGCATCGAGGACGGTGTGTTCATCGCCGACCGCGACGGCTACGCCCTCAAGGTCAACGCCGCCTACGAACAGCTCACCGGCATGACCAAGCCCGAGCTCATCGGCAAGAACGTCGAGGAGCTCAAGAAGGCGGGCCTTTTCAACATCGCGCCCATCACCCCCGAGATCGTGGCCACGGGCCGGCCCGCCTCCTCCATCCAGGTCACCCGCGACAACCGCTCCATGACCATCGACGGCAAGCCCGTGCGCGACCCGGACGGCACCGTGAGCCTGGTCGTGGTCTACGCCCGCGACATCACGCTCATGGCCCGCATGCGCGAGCGCATCTCCCGCCAGCAGGAGCTGATCGAGACCTACCAGCACCAGATGGATTTCTTCATCCGCGAGGGCGGCGGCATCACCAACTTCATCGCGGAGAATTCCGCCATGAAGCGGTTGATGGACCTGCTGCGCCGCGTCGCGGCAACCGACGCCGTGGCCCTGGTGCTCGGCGAAACCGGCGTCGGCAAGGAGCTTTTCGCGCGCATGATTCACGAGGCCAGCCCCCGGCGCGAGAAGCCTTTCGTCAAGGTGGACTGCGCCTCGATCCCGGAGAACCTGATCGAGTCGGAGCTGTTCGGCTATGCGCCCGGGGCGTTCACCGGCGCGCATCCCAAGGGGCGGGTGGGTTTTTTCGAGATGGCCGAGGGCGGCACCATCTTCCTCGACGAGATCGGCGAGATGCCGCTACTCTTGCAGTCGAAGCTCCTACGCGTGCTCCAGGACCGGGAACTCACGCCCGTGGGGTCGAGCAAGGCGCGCAAGACCGATGTGCGCGTCATCGCCGCCACTAACCGCAACCTGGAGGCCGAGGCCCGGCTCGGCACGTTTCGCAGCGACCTTTTTTTCCGGCTGCGCGTGGCCGTGCTGGAGATTCCGCCCCTGCGCGACCGGCCCGACGATATCCTGCCCCTGGCCCGGCTCTTTTTGCAGCGCTTCGGCGCGCGCTACCGCAAGCGGGCGGCGTTTTCCCTCGAGGCCGAGCGGATCATGGCCCACTACAACTGGCCGGGCAACGTGCGCGAGCTCGAGAACCTCATCGAGGGTCTGGTCATCACCTGCGACGCCGAGATCACGGCCGAGGACCTGCCCACGGCCATGCGCGTCAAGGAATGCCTGCTGCCCGCGGCCGCGTCGGACGGTTCCGCCGCGGCGGCTTCGCCCGTGCAGGCCGTTGCCGCGCCCGTGAATTACGAGCGGCCGTACAAGGACGTGCTGGCGTCCTTCGAGCGCGACTACCTGGAGCGGGCCATCGCCTACTTCGGCTCCGTGGGCGAGGCGGCCAAGCGCCTGGGCGTGGACCGCACCACGATCTTCCGCAAGATGAAGAAGGCGGCCGGGGAGTAGGGCTTTACCTTTCCGGCGGCGGCGCGAGGTTAAACGGCGTGAGCCCCTCGTGAGCCGCCTGCTTTTCAAGAAGCGCCACGATCCCGGCGTCGGGCTTGGCCGGCGTGCCGCAGCAGCAGGAGCCTGCACCGACGTCGAAGGCCGGGTTGGCAATGTCGCCGTCCGCGCCAAGGACGAAGAGGTTCTCGCCGGCCAGATCCGCTTCCCATACGTCGATTTCCTTCACTTCGCCGGCGCGCAGCATCTCGCCCGAAGCCGTGATCACGGCGCGCAGCGGCCCCCGGTAGAACACCTTGCAGCGCCGCGCCGCAACCGGCGGCCGGCGCGCCTCCATGGTCACCGAATAGAACTGGTGCCCGCGCACCACACGGTACGGAAAGCGGCGCAGGAAGCGGATATCCGTAAATCCGGCCTCCTCCAGGATCGCGACGAGGTCTTTTTGCGTGAGCGTGCCGGAAATGCATTCCCCGCGCAGGCCCGGGTCGTTGCAGATGGCAGCCGAGGCCGGCGTTTCCGTGGCCACGTCGGAAAAGACGATGCGGCCGCCGGGTTTTAGGATGCGGAAAATCTCGGCGTAGAGCCGGCGCTTTCGCGTAGAGAGGTTGAGCACGCAGTTGGAGGTCACGCAGTCGGCCGTGGCGTCGCCAAGCGGCATGGCCTCCAGGTAGCCCTGGAAAAAGGCCGTGTTGGCGTAGCCGAGCACCGCGGCCGTGGCCCGCGCCGCGGCGCGCGCCCGGGAAAGCATGGGCGGCAGCATGTCGAGGCCGATCACCCGGCCCGTCGGCCCCACGCGCCTGGCCGCGATCAGGCACTCGACGCCCGCGCCGCAGCCGAGGTCCACCATGGTCTCTCCTTCGCGCAGGTCCGCATCGGCGATGGGCGAGCCGCAGCCATAGCCGCGCACGCGGAAGCGTTCGGGAATGTGTTCCACCATCTCCGCCGGATAATGCACGGGATTGACGATATCGCCTTTTTCCCCGGCCGCCGCTTCGGTGTAAAAGGCCTTGATCTGGGCAAGGCTCCCTTCGCCGGCAAGCGAAAGCAGGCAGTTGGTGTGGGCCAGGGCCACCTCGCCGTGGGCGTGGCAGCTCACGTGGGTTTCGCCCATCTTGAGAAGCAGCGCCGGCTGGTCGCCGGGCAGGGCGGGCGGCACGGCCCGGGCCTCGCGGGCGATCAGGCGCGCGGCCAGACGCTCGAGCAGCGGCTGGTAGGGGTCGCGCCCCGTGAACGCGCCGGCGTGGCGGTAGGAATGGTCCGGGTCGCCGCCGCCGAGGACGTATTTCCAGGGCGAGGCGCTCGCTGCGCTGCTGGCCCGGCGCAGGGCGTCGAGCACGGGGCTTTCCTTCCAGGCCGCTTCCAGGCCGCCGGCTGCGGGAAGGGGCGTGGCGAGCGTCTCCACGCCGATCAGCGCCGGGCTCGGATAAAGCTTGTCGTCCGGGCCCACGGCCACGGATTCGTAGCCGGCGGTGGTGCCGTCGTGGCGCGTGCCCACGGGCGCGAACACCTGGGCGCGCAGGGCTTCGATGTTGTCGATGGAAAGCCCCAGCGCGTCCGCCCTGTCCCAGGCCTCGGCCACGGCGGCGTAAAGCGCGTCCGTGTCCGGCGTGTCTTCCTCCCGGCCGCGCCCCACGGCGAAATGCCACATGAGGTGCAGGCCCGACGCGCCGCAGGCCGCGGCGAAGGAGGCGACATCGGGCAGGTCGGCCAGATTGTCGCGCGTGGGGCAAAAGGACAGCGTCACCGGGAAACCGAGATCCCGGGCAAGGCGCACGTCGTCGGCCAGGCGCGAAAACGCGCCTTCGCCGCGCAGGGCGTCGTGGCGCGCGGCCAGACCGTCGCAGCTTACCTGGAAATGCAGTCGCTCCCGAGGCCTGCGAGCCAGGTCCTCGCGCAGGGGGGAAAAGCCCGTGCCGTTGGTGAGCACCACCATGTGGGCGGCGGGGTCGGCCAAAGCGAAGTCGAGCAGCGCGGAAAAGCCGGGATGCAGGAACGGCTCGCCGCCGGTCAGGGCGAACACGCGACAGCCCAGGGCGCGCGCCTCGGCCATGCGTGAAAGCGCGACGCCGGTCGGCAGTTCGCGCGCGGCGGCCGGCCCCGAGCAGAACAGGCAATGGCGGCAGGCCAGGTTGCAGCGGTCCGTGACGTGCAGCCACAGCTCCGCAAGTTGGGTCAGGGGCAGGGCGTCCCGCCGGCCGGCGTAGGGCGCGGGCGCGGCCTCGGGCAGGCGGGCGAGGAAGAGCCGCTCCCGGCAGCCTGGGGCCCCTCCGCGCGCGGCCGCGGCGATGGCGGCGTCGCCGGCGGCGTTGGGCACGAACCAGTCCGGAGCTTCGGGGCACAAATAGATGGGGGTATCCTCGTGTCGCACGCGGATCCAGGCGTCGGGAGAAAACGGCATGGCGCGATCCTTGGTCCTCGGGTTGGCGATGTCGCGGTGAAGGGGCGCGCGGCGGCGCGCCCGGATGAAGCCTGACAAATAGCCCATGGCGCGGGGCGGTGACAAGGGCGGCCGGCCGGACCGTCACGGCGGCGGAAAAAAGGCCTTTCCGGGCGCGTCTTGCCGGCCGCCGCCCCTTGCGCCACGGGCGCGGATTCCTGTAGGACTTTCGTTGGAAAAAGGACCTCCGGACAAGATGCGGGCGGCGACAATTCGGTGCGGCGCATGCTTGCCGCAGCGACTGCCTGGCTGCTTTTGGGCCCGGGACCCGTGCAAGCCGAATCCCTGTGCCTTGCAAGCCCGGTTTCCGTGATCTGTCCCACTTGCCCCGCAACGCGTCGTTGTCGCGACGCCGTGGAGCGGGACAGCCCATCCAAATGCGGCGACGGCCCTGGCGATACGGCGCGCTTGGCGCGTGAAACCTGATACGACGGGAAAAGGAGCACGGCATGATGCGGATTTTCTGGATGCTGGCGGTGGCGATGTCCCTTCTTGTTGCGGTGGGCGGCTGCGCCAAGAAAAAGAGCTATACGTCGCTGGATGAAGTCTACGCCAAGTATGACGTGAACAAGGACGGCAAGATCACCAAGGAAGAGTTCGTGGCGCAGTGGAAGGACAAGCAGAAGGCCGAGACGGCCTGGAAGAAGATCGACCGGAAGGACAACGGCTTTGTGGACCGCGTGCTCGACAACGACATGCCGCTCAACGTCTGGAGCGCCGTGGAAAGCGACAACACCCCGTATTAGTCTCGCCGGGTCTCCTTTCCCCCTTGCGCGGGGGACCGGGGGGCATGAGGCCCCCCGGCGGGGCCCAGGCAGCGCCCCGATTGCTCCCTTCTTTCCCTTTCCTTACTTCACCTTGGTCACCGGGCAGCGGCCGCAGACGATGCCGGCGCGCAGGGCGTCTTGCCGGGGATCGGCCAGAAGCGCCCGGGCGGCCCGGTATTTGGCGTTGTTCCAGACCTCGCGGAAGGGCGTTTCCAGTACGTTGCCGAAATCCACGGACGGGTCGCGAGGGTCGCGGCAGCAGGGGATGAGCCCGCCGTCCCAGTTGACGTAAGCCGAGCGGTAGAGCCAGGAGCAGCCGGGCGAGGGTTCCTGCGCGTCGTGGCTCAGGGTCTGGCGCGGAAAGCGCGTGGAGAACCAGTCGTCCGGGGCGTCGGCCGGGAAAAAGGGCTTGATGAAGCGCACCTGGTCCACGCCGAGTTCCCGGGCCTTTTCGCGGGCGGCGGGGATCTCGTGCTCGTTAAACCCCGTGACGCAGTACTGCCAGTCGATAAACGGCGTAGCGCTGCCGGCCTTGCGGCGTTCCTCGATGACGGCGCGAAGGGTCGCCAGGGCCACGTCGGGGTTGCCGCCGCGCATGAAGCGTCCGCTCGCCTCCTGGGACACGCCGTGGCAGGAGAAGATGAGCACCTCGAGCCCCGAGGCCACGATGCGCCGGGGGAGTTCCGGGTCGCGGTGGGTGAGGTTGGAGGAGACCCCCACGCCGATGTTGCGCGCGGCCGCCAGGCGGATCATGTCCAGGGTCTCGGGGAAAAGGAACGGCTCGCCGAAGCCGTAGAGGTTGATCTTGAACAGGTACGCGCCCACGTCGTCGAGGATCTTGCGGAACTGCTCCAGGCTCATGCGGCCGAAGGGCCGTTCGTCGTCGCGGGGCGGGCGGCGGTCGTCGTAGCAGTAGGCGCAGCGCAGGTTGCAGATGTTGGTGCTCTCGATTTTCAGGATGTAGGGCATCGAGTCGAGGACCGTGCGTTTTTGCAGGCGGTTGCGTTCGGCGCGCGCGAAATTGAGCAGCCGTCCGGGCGTGGCGTGGCGCAGGAACGCCTGGGCGTGGCGCTTGAGGATTTTCAGGCGTTCGGCCGTGCCCGCGCCTTTGGTGGCCAGGGCGGAATCGAGCAGTCCCATGGGCGCTATGCTCCGTGTGTTGCGGTTTCGCCGAGAAGATGCGCCGCCATCTTGAGGCCCTGCGTCACGGCGGCCGGGGTCAGGCAGAAGTAGAAGCCGCCCTGGCGGCCCACGGCATGGGCGTTGGCCAGACCGCGCACGGGCGCGGCCGCCGCGGCGAGGCGTGCTTCGTAGTCCAGGGGATAGACGGGCATGGCCGCCGGCAGGGTGACGGCCTTGGCCTGGCGCAGAACCGAGGCCGGGTAGAGCCCCAGGCGCGCCACGTCGGCGATGGCCGCCGCGATGGTGTCTTGTTCGTCCGGCGGCGCGGCGTCGCCCGTGGCCACGTTGATTTCCAGGCATAGCCCTTCGCGGCCTGCCGGGCCGCGCTCGCGGAAGATGGAGCCGGGGTAATACACCCGGTTGGCGGTTAGCGCCGGGTCTGGGTGGTAGGTGTAGACGAAGGGCCTCAAGGGCGGCGCGGGGCTGTCGTAGGTGAGCATGACCAGGCGCATGGTTACCGTGGGCAGGGGCGGGGTCCGTGCGCCGAGCGCGGCATTGAGCGCATTGAGCGGCGCGGTCCAGACCAGATGGCGCGCGGCGATGGCGCGGCCGTCGGCCACGACCTCGGCGACGCGCTCCCCGTCGCGGACCAGGGAGACTGCGCCCACGCCGGTGACGATTTCGCCTCCGGCACGCCGGACGCGTGCGGCCAGCAGGGCCGGCACGTCGCCGAGGCCCCCGGCCGGGTAGGTGTAGCGCTGGCGCAGCCGGGAAAGCGCCCCGAGCACGGCCGCCGCCTTGCCGCGCCGCACGAACGGCTCTTTTTCGTTGCCGATGGTGCGGTCCACGCGTGCCAGCCAGTGGTGGTGCAGCTCCTGCGGCGGCATGAGCGCCTTTTTGGCGAACAGGTCGCGAAAGAGCAGGGCGTAGAGTCCCGGTCCGCTTTTTTCCGCAAGCTCGAGCGAGGCCGGGATGGGTTCCGGCGGCGGCGCGCCCCGGCGTTTGGTCGCTGCGCGCAGCGCTTCGATCTTGTAGCGCAGGGGGTAGCGCAGGAAATCGAAATGGTTGGGGAATTTCCAGTAGCGCCCGCCCGCCGCGATGGCGAAGGCGAAGGGATGGCGGATGACGGGCTGTCCGGCCAGGGTCTCGCGCAGGAAGGCCTCGCCCGGACCGTCGTGCTCCAGAAAGAGCACGTGGGGCCCGAGGTCGAACACGACGTCGTCCAGGGTGAAGGAGCGCAAGAGCCCCCCGACCTCGGGTTCGCGTTCGAGGACGACGACCGGCAGGCCGGCTTCGGCAAGGCGCGCGGCGCAGGCCAATCCGGCCACGCCGCCGCCGACGATGACGTACTTGTCCATGGCGGCGCTCATGACGGCCGGATATTCCGGGGAGAAGGGAGAGTGAGCATGGAAAAACCTAGCATATCCGGCGCGGGCGGGCAATCGGCCGGCGATTGCCGGCGCCTGCCCGTTTGTCGGGGCAAGGGGCGGCCCTTTCCGGGGCGTCTCGGCGCCCCTGATGCGCAGGGCGCTGCCCTGCGTCGCAAGAGCGTCTCGAGAGATGGCTCCCAAGGGGCGCGTGACCGTTAGGCAGCGGTCTTGACCAGCCACAGACTGCCGCCGGTGTTCTTCATGACCAGCGGCGTCCACTTCTCCAGCATCTCCGGGAAGAAAGTTGCCATATAACTGTTGAAGAACAGAATGCTCCAGGATGCGTTGTTCTGAAGAAACGCCCTCATAAAGTAGTCCTCATTCCAAGCGCGATAGTCGTCTTCCACCCAATTGCGAGGGTATTCAAACGGGTAGAAGATATCGTGGAAATGGACGATGACGCCCTCCTTGAGGCGTGGCAGGATTTCGAACAAGATGTGAAGGACATCACTGCCGATTTTCCCTACGTGGGAACTGTCGATGAACAGGATGTCATTCGCATCAAGTGTCTTAAAAACGTCCATGGGCACGTCCTGGACGTTATTCTCCAGAATTTCGACCCGAGACTTGTCTTCAGGACGCAGTAGGGAATGCAGCCGTTGTGGATATGGTTCTATAAACGTGCAGTTCATGTCCAGCCCAAGAAGCATTGCGTCCAGGGCCACGCAGGAGGAATAGCCTGAGCCGACTTCGACAAAGCGACGTGGAGAGAACTCCTGCAACATGCAATACAGAAAAATGGCGTCGCCATGGCCGAAGAAGTCGTTGTCGAAATGGTAGCGCAACGCTCCTCGTGTGCCTTCGCTGTATGGCAGTTCCTTGTAGTGTTTCGCGAACTTCGCGAAAAGGCGCTGTTGGCCGCGCGTATTGAGGTCGATTCCCGGCAGGCTTTTGGGCGAGGAGCCCCAGACTCGCGGCGCGACCCGGGCCACTTCCTCACGCGACGGCAAGGGCGAATAGTAATGACCAGGGGGAAATGGAAACAGAAAACTGAAATCAATTTTTTCAACGTCACTATTGCTCATGAGAGATTGGAGTCCCTTGTGCAACTGGAACAACGCATCCATATGTGGATGTTTCTTGCTGAGGAGTTCCAGTAACCGTGACAGTTGCGTATCGTTCATGCCGTACCCCCGTCGTTTCCTTTTCGTGGCCAGTCTTGCCTCGAATCATCGAGTGAAGAGTTTTGCCTTTCTGATGATATCGTCTTTTAATCACTTCAGTCATGGGTTAACGTACGGTGCGCTCCCGGCGTGAGGATGAGGGATTCCCAAAATTTGAGGAAATCGTCGGTGCTCCCCAGGGCCCTGTGGAATGTGCCCATGCGAAAAAGGGTTTTGTTGTCGGCCCGAGTCTGTCTAGCCCCTTTTGGGTGATAACGAAAGTCCGCGGGCGTGGCTGATCTAGGTGGTGTTGTACGGCAGGATATTTGTACGTAGTGTGAGTCAGTACGAAAAATATTTCTTTTCTGTTGCCTTGTTGGGCTATGCAAGAGGGCAGTGTAAATAACTAAAATCATGTGTCATGCAATGAACATAATCTTATAGGTACTGCTATCGATTTGTTGGAGAAATGTGGGGAGTCATTTATTATTTTGCGCATTACTCCTGAAATATACATTGAAGTTGCGATCCTCTGTTGTATCTTGTCCGAAAAGGATATGGCGATCTGCCGCAGTCGGGAGAGGATCGCGCTCGGCGTTTGAAGCAGGGCAGACGTCATGATGTCCCGGCCGGGAATGGGTGCCCGGGCCTTGAGTTTCCTCTTGTGTTGGTTGTCGAAAACGTGCTGCATTGCTGTGGCGGATTGATGTTGTGGCGAGATTGACTATTTTCCACGGATCATTGCCGGGAATATGGCAAGTCGGGGTGAGCGGCCGGTCCGATCCGTGATTGCAACCAGAAGGAGCATGTTCGATGCGCGCGCCAAGAGACGTCTTCGTGCATGCGGCGGGAATCTGCGAATCGGCAGCCGTGGGACCGGGAACGCGCATCTGGGCGTTTGCCCACGTGCTGCCGGGAGCGGTCATCGGCTGTGACGCCAACATCTGCGACCATGTGTTTATCGAGGGAGGGGCGACGCTCGGCGACCGGGTCACGGTCAAGTGCCACGTCGCCTTGTGGGATGGGGTGATCGTCGGCGACGACGTGTTCATCGGTCCATCAGCGGCGTTTGCCAACGACCGCTATCCGCGCAGCAAGCGGCATGTGCCGGCAGTGCGCACGGTGCTGGAAAAGGGATGCTCCATCGGGGCCGGCGCGGTGGTCGTGCCCGGTGTGACGGTGGGAGCGTACGCCATGGTCGGAGCCGGCGCGGTGGTCACACGCGACGTCGCGCCGTTTGCGCTGGTGCTGGGCAATCCGGCCCGGGCGGCAGGGCTTGTCTGCCGTTGCGGCGGCCGGCTGCTGCCCGCGCCGACGGGCCTGCGCTGTTCCCAGGGCGACTGGACCGGTGAGGCCCCCCACGAGAGCATGGTGTGCAGCGCGGCGATCGTCTTGCGTGGGTGATGAAAGCGTCGGCCCGGCAACAGCGGTAGCCGCCTAAATTTTCTGGCGCGCCCGGAGGGATTCGAACCCCCGGCCTGCGGATTCGAAGTCCGACGCTCTATCCGGCTGAGCTACGGGCGCACAGTGACCAACTACTGGTTCCCGGCCGCTTCCGTCAAGTTGGCCGGGTCGCCCCGGCCCGCATGTCGCGTCGCGCGGCAAACGGTGGTTGCGGCGCTCCCGAAAAAACAATACCCCTTTTGCAGGGGCGTGATTGCTGCGCGCGGTCCCGCTCCATGCCGTCGGCTGCAGGGGAGTACTGTCATGCGCTTTCTCATCGTGGATGACGATGAAAGCATCATCCTCTTTTTGCGCACGTTTCTTTCCGCCTACGCCGAATGCCTCACCGCGGGCGACGGCCTGGAAGCCCTGTCCGCGTTCGAGGCCGCGCTCGAAGAAGAAAAGCCCTTCACCGCCGTCTTTATGGACATCCTCATGCCCGGCATGGACGGCAACGAGGTGGTCCAGGCCCTGCGCCGCATGGAAGATGTCGCCAAGCCTCGGCAGTGCTTCAAGCTCATCATGATTTCCGTGCTCACGGACACCAAGAATGTCAGCGAATCCTTCTTTCACGGTCGCGCCGACGCCTACCTGCCCAAACCCCTGCGCCGCGAGGTGCTGCTTTCGGAACTGGCCAAGCTCGGCCTCATCGACGCGCCGGTTTTGCCCTACTGACACGCTCTCCCGAACCGGCTCCGATACCGCGGATCGCGGCGGCGGGGACCGGATTTCGTGCGGCCCGCAACGCGGCGTACGGCCGGGGAGAATGCCGCTGCGCTAGCGCCGCCTGGGCGGAGTCGCCGGCTCGGGCGCGGCGTGCTGGGTGGCGAAAAACGCGCCGCTCCAGGCCATGGCCTCGCTCGCACAGGCTTTGACCGCTTCCAGGTCGAAGCCCAGGTTTTGCGTAAGCTCTTCCAGGCGCGCCCAGTCCGCGTCCTCGATGCAGCCCACGAGCTCGAGCAGCGGCTCGTATTCGCTTTGCGTGTCACGCCGCAGCGCCGCCTTGAGCTTTTCCTCCAGGGGCAAAAGCTCCGTCACCTTGGGCATGGGCATGCCGAGGATGGCGTCGAGGAGGGAAAAAAGCCCGAGCAGGAACAGCGATCCCGGATTGAAATCCCAATAATCGTAGCGCGTGGCCACCTGTTCCAGGAAGCGCGCCCGTTGCAGGGAGAGCTCGGCCAGCTCCCTGGGCATGTCGCCGTGCTGCGCCATGTCGGCGAGCAGCACGGCCCGCAGCCAGTTGCGCATCTTCACCGAGCCGAGGATCATGATGGCCTGGCGGATGGACTGGATTTTCTGGGGAAAGCCGAAGGCGGCGGAATTGAGGTAGGAAAGCAGCCGGAAGCTCACGGACACGTCCGACGAAATGGCCTCGGCCAGGGCGTCCACGTCCGGGTCTTCCGTCTCGATCAGGCGCATGAGCTGAAACCGGCTCATCTGGTGGGACGTGAACTTGCGTTCGGCAAGGACCTCGGGCTCCTTGAAAAAGCGTCCCTGGAACAGCGTGAAACCGGCGTTTTTGAGCGCCTCGAACTGTTCGAGACCCTGCACGCGGGAAGCCAGCAGCATGACTTTGCGCCCCTTGGTCCGGTCAAGGAAATCCCATGGGTCGGTACCGTTCCCGGCGTTGAAGCACAGCACGTCGGCCATGTGCGCAAGCTCCGGCACGGCGGCCATGCCAGGGCCGTCCTCCAGGGCCAGGATGTAGCCGTCGGCGCGCAACTGCCGCGCCGCGGCCACCACCGCCTCGGGCGCACGCACCGCGCCCACGGCCTTGACCACGCCGTGCTGGGGCGGCAGGGCGTACGGCGCCTTGGCGAGCAGCCCCGCCTCGTCGAAGGGGGCCACGACCTTCTTGCCGCGCTCCACGGCATGCTGCACGCCCATGTAGGACGAGGACGCCAGCGAGTCGGCCACGTGCTCGCGGTCGGCAAAGCAGGTCAGGGCGGCGCAGGCGTCGTTGCCGCCCTGGATCTCATAGCCCCACAGCTTGCGCTTGACGTCGAAAAGGGCCTGTTTGGTGAAGAAAAAAGGGGTGGCGCTGGCCGCGTCTTGTTCGCTCATGGCGCATTCCCGGGTTGGCGGTTGGGGGGAAAGAGACGCACGGCATGATGGGTTAGTCCACAGCATGCCCCAGGCGGGCCGGGATGACAATGCTTTTCGGCCGCCGCCCGGCTGGTCGCCGGGTGTTCCCGGGCCCTACCCGGCCGCGGCGTCGTCGGCCGCGGGCAGGGTGAAGGTGAAAAGGCTGCCCTTGCCGGGAGTGCTTTGCACGTCGATACCGCCGCCGTGGGCGTGAAGCACCGCGCGCACCAGCGAAAGCCCGAGCCCCAGGCCGCGCTGGGAACGGCTCTTGTCGGCCCGGTAGAGGCGGTCGAAGATGCGCGGGATGTCGTCGGCGACGATCCCCTCGCCGGTGTCGGCCACGCGCACCGCCACGGCCCCGCCCGCGCGCCAGGCCGAGATGTCCACCCGGCCGCCGGCCGGCGTGTATTTGACGGCGTTGTCGAGCAGGTTGCCGAGCACCTGGCGCATCCGGTCGGCGTCGGCCGTCACCGGCAGCCGGTCCATGGGGGTCACGGCGAGCAGCACGCCCTTTTCCTCGGCCACGTACTGGTAGATTTCCACCATCTCGGCAATGAGCGCCGCCATGTCCGTCCGGCCCAGGTGCAGGCGCATGGCTCCGGTTTCGGCTTCGGAGATGTCCATGAGGATGCCGAGCATGGAGACCATGCGTCGCGTTTCCTCGGCGCAGTCGAGCAGGGCTTCGCGCAGGGCCTCGGGGTCGCTTTTCGTGGACGCGGCCATTTCCACGGCGGCCAGGGTGCGGGTGGCCGGGGTGCGCAGGTCGTGGGCCACATTGTCGAGGGCCTCGCGCATCCCGCTGATGAGGCTTTTGATCTTGTCGAGCATGGCGTTGAACAGCCGGGCCAGCTCGTTGAGTTCGTCGTCGGCTCCCTCGTCCGGCACGCGGGCGTCCATGCGGCCGGTGTCGATGGCGCGCACGGTGTCGATAAGCCCCTGGATGGGCTTGAGCGTGCGCCGGGCGAGCAGGAAACCCGCAGTCAGCCCGACCAGGGCGACCAGGGCCATGATGCCGGCGAAAATGACCCGGAACTGGCGCAGCAGCCGTTCGCGGTCGCTGGCGTCCTTGCCCATGTACACCATGCCGCCGTCGGGCAGGCTGCGGCAGGCCAGTTCGATGAGGCCCTTGCCTTCCGGTTGGGACAGAAACGTCCACTGGATGCCCGGCCCCAGGTCGCGGGGCAGGTCGCTTGGCAGGGGCGCTGCGTCGGTGGGGGCGATCTGGGTCAGGGGCCGTCCGTCCGGGGCGTCCAGGCGCAGGTAGTATTCGTCGGAATCGTAATCCTCGCGCTCAATGCGGATGAATTCGACCAGGGCCGGCAAGCCGCGTTTGAGCGCGATGGAGGCGTATTCGCGCACCTTCTGCGCCATGGCGAGGCGGTCGCCTTCGCGCACGGCGTCGGAGAGCAGCGAATAGGCCAGAAGAAACAGAATCAGGGCGCTCGAGATGAAGATGAGGGAATACTGCGCGGTCAGCCGGAAGATGGTCGAGCGGAAAAAAGCCCTACTCTTTAAGGACATACCCGACCCCGCGCAGGGTATGCAGCATCTTTTTCTCCCAGTCCCGGTCGATCTTGTTGCGCAGCCGGCACACCAGCACGTCCACCAGGTTGGTCTGGGGATCGAAGTGGTAGTCCCAGACGTGCTCCATGATCATGGTCTTGGAGAGCACCTTGCCGGGATTGCGCATGAAGTATTCGAGCAGCGCGAATTCCCGCGGCTGGAGCTGCACCGCGGTCTCGCCCCGGCGAACCTCGCGGGTGAGCAGGTTCATGGACAGCTCGCCCACGGTCAGGCGCGTGGGTTCGGACACGCTCGACGAACGGCGGATGAGCGCCTGGACCCGGGCCAGCAGTTCCGAAAAGGAGAAAGGCTTGGACAGGTAGTCGTCGCTGCCGGTCTCGAGGCCGCGCACCCTGTCCTCCACCGATCGCTTGGCCGAGAGGATGATGATCGGCGTGTTGATGCCGCGCCGGCGCAGCTCCTCGATGACCTTGAGTCCGTCGAGCCCGGGCAGCATGACGTCGATGACCGCCACGGCGTAGGGCTCCGTGGAGGCCAGGTGCAGGCCGTCCACGCCGTTGGCGGCGTGGTCCACGGCGAAGCCGCTTTGGCGCAGGCCGCCGATGATGAAAGAGGCGATTTTCTCGTCGTCCTCGACGAGCAGAATCCGCATGGGCCGTGTTTCCTTTCGTCGGTCGCCATCGGGTTGACGGCCTGACGAGTCGGTCTTTTGGTGCGCGGTGTACATGCAACGCCTCATAAAGGCCAGGGGGCCGGGGCGCTATGGATTTTACCTGTTTTTCATATCTGTCATTAACTGGCAAGGTTGTTGTAACAGCCTGGAATTGTGGGGCTTTGATCTTTCAAGTCTGTAATGGGAGGGTAAGAAGCCGGAAAGGAGGGCGGGAATAGACAGTTAACGTCGGCCCGGGGGAAAGCATCCGGTCGGCGACCGGGGAACGGTCCGTGGGGAACGGGCCCTGTCGGCCGGACACTGGCCAGGACCAAATTACCGCTCAAGGAGCCCATATCATGAAAAAGATCGTCGTCTTCACCGTTATTTCCTGCCTGCTCGCCACCTCCATGGCTTTCGCCGGTACCAAGAAGAAAAAGAAAAAGACCACCAAGGCCGACAGCTACTCTGTCGTCGAGATCATGAAGACCAAGAAGAAGGCCAAGAAGGCCGCTCCGGCCCAGTAGTATCGTTCGGACATCCTGTCCGTTGCGAAGGGCCGGGGTTTTCCCGGCCCTTCGTCGTTTCGGGCCGGGCGCGAGGGACCGACGCACTTGGCGCCGGCGGCAATGACGAGGACGTCTTTGGGGGCCCTGCCGCGCGGGGCCCTGGCTTGACTTGGGGCCGGGCATCGGCAAGGATGCGGGGAATGGCGCCTTTTGCCGCCGCAACGCCTCGTTCGGAGAACCCCCCATGCGCGTCGCCGACCTCATGACCAGCCAGTTGCGCTGCCTGCGCGAAACCGACAGCCTGGCCGACGCCATGGCCGCCATGCAGGAGCTTTTCATCCGCCACATCCCGATCGTGGACGAGGCGGGCGGGCTCGTGGGCATCGTCACCCAGCGCGACCTGCTTTCCCTGGAGCACAAAAAGGATCCGGTCACGCAGCTTCGCGACGTGATGCGCACGGACGTGGCCACGGCGACGCCGGACACGCCGCTCCGCACGGCGGCAGAAACCATGATCTACAACAAGTACGGCTGCCTGCCCGTGGTCGATCACGGCGAACTGGTGGGCATCATCACGGAAACCGATTTTCTCAAGCTGGCCATTTTTCCCCTCGCCCCCAGGCGCGGCGACTGACCGCGCCGGGGCGCGTCGCCACCCGAAACGGAGGGAGCCGCCCCATGACCCGGCCTGGCGTTTTTTCGTTTCTGCTCGCATGCGCCTTGCTGTTCGCCGCCTCGTTGCCGACCGCGGCCCCGGCCGCGGGCCTCGAGCTTTCGCGCTACAAGGATCTGCGCAACACCTACATGAAAGTGACGGACATCCAAGAGCGGGAACGCTCCGAGGAGAAGTACGTGCCTTCCGGGGGCAAGGTGACGCTGCAAAAGGTGCCCTACAAGGAAGTCGTCGTCACCGGGGAGCTGCGGCAAAAGCCTCCGGCGAGCATGGACGCCATGTTCGGCGGCGAAGGCCAGCCCCTGCTCAAGGTCTGCATGGCGCGTTACGACGCGTCGGGCGCCCTGCTCGAAGAGGAATGCCAGGGACTGCGTTTCGAGAGCATGGTCAAGGGCAACGTCGGCACGGCGCTGTTCCGTATTCCCGAGGGCACGGCCCGCTACGAGTTCCGTCTGCCCGAGGCCAAGGGCGACAAGGGCTCGGCCATCAAGCTCTGGTATCCCACGAACTGACGGCGCGCGAACAGGTCAATTTCATTGCCATTTGAAGGCGTCCTGGTTACAGGTGGCTTTCGTTGGGACACGCGGCAGGGTCCGGCTGCGTCTCGCCCCGGGCAGGCACGGTTGATCCCAGCGGCAGGGGGTTTTTCATGACGCCGCCCCGCATCCTCGTCGTCGAGAAGGACCGCGCCTCGGCCGTTGCGCTTACGGAAACGCTCGTCGCGCACGGCTACGACACCCTCGGCCCGGTCGCGACCTGCCGCGAGGCCTTGGAGGCCGCCGAGGCCCTGCGGCCCGACCTGGCCGTCATGGAGCTGCGCCTCGAGGGCGCCTGCGACGGCGCGGACGCCGCCGCGCTGCTGCACGAAGGCCACGCCATTCCCGTCATCCTGCTTTCCCGAAACGGCGACGCCAGCCGCCTGGACGCGGCGCGAAAGGCCGCCGTCTCCTGTTTTCTGCCCAATCCGCCGGACGGCGTGCGCCTGATCGCGGCCATCGAAAAGGCCCTGGCCCGCAGCCGTCTCGAACGCGCCCGGCAACAGCTCGAAACCCAGTGCCGCGCGCTTTTCGCGGCAACCCCCACCGCCTTGCTCCTTTTGACCGCCGACGGCGTCGTGTGCGACGCCAACGCGGCCGCGCTGGAGCTGTTCGGCTGCGGCCGGGAAGGGCTCGGGGGCGCATCCCTGGCCGGCCTGCTCGTCCCCGGGGAGCGGGTGCTGGCCGGGGAATTGCTCGACGCGGCCGGACGCGGCGAGACGGGGCGCGTCGTGGGCCGGGGCATGCGCCAGGACGGCTCGGTCTTTCCCGTGGCCCTGACCCTGGTCCCCCGCGTCGGCGACGAGGACGACCGGTTGCTGCTGGAGGCCCGCCCGGCCCGGCAGTCCGGCGTCCGGCCCGATTTGCCGGACATCGACCTGGCCGCTTCGCCCGAAGGCTTTTTCGTCGTGGACGCCAAGGACCGGCTGCGCCTGGCCAACGTCGCCGCGGGCCACGTCTTCGGCCTGTGCGGCGCGCCGCCTGCCGGCACGCCCCTTTGCGCGGCCCTGCCCGAGGAGCTTGCGTCCGCGCTTTCGCGCGACGCGGCACGGGTCATCGCCTGGAACGAGCCGGTGAAAAAGGAGATGACCGTCACCATCGACGGCGCGGACAAGACCCTGCTCGTGTGCCTGTTCCCCATGGGCCACGACGAGGGCTCGCGCATGGCCGCCGGGCTCGTCACGGACATTACCGACCGCAAGCGCCTGGAAAGCCAGCTGGCGCACATGGCCTTCCACGACCCCCTGACGGGCCTGCCCAACCGCAGTCTGTGCCTGGACCGCATCCGCCAGGCCATCGAGCGTTCCAAACGGCGCGAAAATTACCAGTACGCGGTGATTTTCCTGGATCTCGACCGCTTCAAGGTCATCAACGACAGCCTGGGCCACCACATGGGCGACCGGCTGCTGGAGGGGGTGGCCAAGCGGCTGCGCGAATGCGTGCGCGGGCTCGACACCGTGGCGCGCCTGGGCGGGGACGAGTTCGTGGTGCTGCTCGAGGAGACGGGCTCGTACCGGGAGATCATCCGCATCGTCAAACGCATCCGCGTCGCCATCGGCGAGGTGTTCACGCTGTGCGAGCACGACGTCCACGTCACCTGCTCCATGGGCATCGTCATAAGCCCCTGCCTTTACGAAAAGCCCGAGGAGCTCCTGCGCAACGCCAACATCGCCCTGCACCGGGCCAAAGGCGAGGGCCGCAACCGGTTCAAGGTCTTCAACACGCGCATGCTGGAAGACGCCATCCGGCTCATGGACCTGGAAAACGACCTGCGCCTGGCGCTTAAGCGCGGGGAATTCTTCCTGGACTACCAGCCGATCCTGGCGCTGCGCGACCGGCGGCTGACGGGTTTCGAGGCGCTCGTGCGCTGGCGGCGGCCGGGCAAGGGCGTGGCCTCGCCCATGGAATTCATCCCGGTGGCCGAGGACACCGGGCTCATCGTGCCGCTCGGGGCCTGGGTGCTGACCGAGGCCTGCCGGACCATGGCCGCCTGGCAGCAGCGCTATCCCGAGGCGCGGGGCATGTCCATGAGCGTGAACCTCTCGGCCAAGCAGCTGGCCCAGCCCATGCTCGTGGAAGAGGTGACGCGCATTCTGCGCGAGACCGGCCTCGATCCCCATACGCTCAAACTCGAGATCACCGAAACGGTCATCATGGACAACCCCGAGGTGTCGATCCTGCGTTTAAAGCGCCTCAAGGAGCTCGGGGTGCGCCTGTCCGTGGACGATTTCGGCACGGGCTATTCCTCGCTCTCCTACCTGCAACGCTTCCCCATCGATACGCTCAAGGTGGACCGGGCCTTCGTCAGCGACATCGAGGCCCGCGAGAACCGCAAGATCGTGGGCGCGGTGGTGGCCCTGGCGCACAGCCTGGGGCTCGACGTGGTGGCCGAGGGCGTGGAACTGGAGACGCAGTCCGATGTGCTCACCGACTTCGCCTGCGAGGCCGGGCAGGGGTTCCTGTTCTCCCGGCCCGTCTGCGGCGAGGACGTCGAGCGGATGCTCGGGAAAGGGGAATAACCCCCTTCCTGACGTCCCCCATAGGCTTCGCGCCGGCCCTGGAGCCTCGCTCCCCGGGCTGCGTTCGTGCCGTGGTGTTCCACCCCCCTTGCGTTAAAAGGATTTTGATGCATGCAAGAGGCTTGCCGTATTGTCATTTGTTGGAATATTAACAATAAAGCAACGTTATACGTTGTGTCCCAGTTGCATCGAGCAATGGTTGTCATAGTTTTGCGTTGACATCCGCTGTGGCTTCGTTAACCAAAAATGAGCATCATCAGTTCATTTGCCGAGAGCCGTTTCAGGGGTTTCGTGAGAATATGGTCGCTGGCAGCATGCTGGTGGACAGGGGCAGGCAGAGCGTCATCACGGCATATCATTATCCAAGGAAGAGTGAAGATGAAAAACATTAGACTTGGCATGAAAATCGGCATCGGTTTCGGCGCACTCATCCTCATCGCCTGCGTGCTTGGACTGCTTGGCGTATACAATATGCAAAGCGTTGGAAAAACCTCGGATGCGCTTTCACAACAGTATATTCCGGAGACGGTCGTCGCCAACGAGCTCGAGCGCACCTCGATGCTGACCATGTACGCCATGCGCGGCTACTCCCTAAGTCTGGACCAGAAATACCGCGACCAAGCCAAGGTCGAAATCGAGGCCGTGCGCAAGGCGCTGGCCCAGGCCGAGGCGCTTTCCGCCAAGTATCCCACGCTGGTGCGCCTCAAGGCCGACCTGCCCAAGGCCAAGTCCGGGGCCGAGACCTATTTCGCCCTGGCCGAGGAGACGGAAGCGCGCATCAAGTCCCTGGCGGCCTCGCGCAAGGCCATGGATGCCGCGGCCGCCGATTTCGTCGAGAGTGTGGGCAATTTGTCCACCAGCCAGAAGCAGCAGTTCGCCCAGGAAATCCGAAACGACGCCGGCACGGCGAACCTCCAGGAGCGCCTGGAGAAACTGGCCGACGTCGCGGCGATCACCGAGATCGGTTTCGACATCCGGGTGCGCAACTTCAAAGCCCAGGCCGTAAACGACCGGAACATCCGACAGGAGGCGCTGCAGCTTTTCCCCAAGGTTGAAGGCATCGTCAAAAAGCTGGCCTCCGGCATGCGCAGTGCGGAAGACAAGAAGGAAGTCGCGGATGTGGAGCAGGCCCTGGGGCAGTACAAGAAGGCGATGACGACATTCGACGCCGACATGGCCGGCCTGGACGAACTCGGCGTCAAACGCAACCAGGCGGCCTCGCAGGTCGAGGATCTGGCCAAGGAAATGGCCCAGGCCGGCATGACCAATACCCGGCGCCTGGCCGATGCGGCTTCGGCCGAACTCTCGACGGCCAGCACGATCCTGGTGTCGGGACTGGTCGTCGCCCTGCTTTTGTGCGTGGGCATCGCCATATCCCTGACCCGGTCCATCACCCGGCCCGTGCTCTCGTCCGTGACCTTTGCCGACCGGGTGGCCGGCGGCGATCTCGACGGCGTCCTCGACGTGCACCAGGGCGACGAGGTGGGTAAGCTCGCGGACAGCCTGCGGACCATGGTCGAGCGGCTCAAGGAGCGCATCCGCGAGGCGGACATTCGCTCGGCCGAGGCCGCGGAGGAGGCGCGCAAGGCCCGTGAGGCCATGGCGCAGGCCGAAGCGGCCGAGCGCGACGCCATGGCCAAGCGCGACGCCATGCTCGCCGCCGCCGTCACCTTGCAGGAGGTGGCGCAGGCCACGGCCGCGGCTTCGGAAGAGCTTTCGGCGCAGATCGAGCAGGCGAGCAACGGGGCGGAGCAGCAGTCCCAGAGCGCCGGCGAGACCGCCACGGCCATGGAGGAGATGAATTCCACCGTGCTCGAGGTGGCGAAAAACGCCTCCAGCGCCGCGGGCACTGCCGAGCAGGCCAAGGAAAAGGCCATGCGCGGCAAAGAGGTCGTGGGCGAGGTCGTGCACGGCATCGGCGCGGTGCAAAACCACGCGCAGCAGTTGCAGCAGGATATGGAGGCGCTCGGCGAGCGGGCCAAGGGCATCGGCGCGGTCATGAACGTGATTTCCGACATCGCGGACCAGACGAACCTGCTTGCGCTCAACGCCGCCATCGAGGCCGCCCGCGCCGGCGAGGCCGGCCGGGGGTTCGCCGTGGTCGCCGACGAGGTGCGAAAGCTCGCCGAAAAGACCATGAGCGCGACCAAGGAGGTCGGCGAGGCCGTGACCGGCATCCAGCAGGGCACGGCCGGCAATGTGGAGAAGGTGAAAAAGACCGTGGAGACCATCGCGGACACCACGCGCCTGGCCAACCAGTCCGGCGAGGCCTTAAACGAGATCGTGACCCTGGCCGACATGGTGGCGAGCCAGATCCAGTCCATCGCCACGGCTTCGGAGCAGCAGTCGGCCACGAGCGAGGAGATCAACCGCAGCATCGAGGCCATCAACCGCATTTCCCTGGAGGCATCGGAGGGCATGCGGCAATCGGCGCAGGCCGTGGGCGAGATGGCCGAGCAATCGAGCGTGCTCACGCGCCTGATCGCCGAGATGCGCGGCGAGGAGGCGTCGGCCGCGCCCGCGCACGCCAAAAAGGCTCGTGCGCTGCCCAGGGGCTAGGCGACTGCGGCATAAGTAGCTCTTGAAACGAAGCCGGGCGGCCCCTTGCGGAGCCGCCCGGCGTTTTTATTGCGATATCGAGAAGGCCGACTACTCGGCCATCAGCTTCTTGATGCGGTCCTTGAGCTCGCGCAGACGCGCCAGGCGTTCGCCGAGCGCCTCCTGCTTCTCACGCTCCTTGGCAACCACCTCGGCCGGGGCGCGGGAGACGAAGTCGTCGTTGCCGAGCTTTTTTTCCACGACGGTCAGCTCCTTGACCGTCTTCACTTCTTCCTTGGACAGGCGCAGGTACTCCACGTCGAAATCCACCGCGCCGGAAAGCGGCACGAACAGCGCGCACGTGCCCGCCGCCGTCGAGGCCGAGGCCCTCGGCGCGGCGACTTCCGGGCCGGCTTCGAACCGCTCGAGTTTGGCCAGGAAGACGATCATGGACGCGTTGGCCGTCAGCGCCGCGGCCTGCGCCTCGTTTTCCGTGTGCACGAGCGCCGTGAGCTTGACCCCGGGATTGATGTTGAGCTCGGCGCGGATGTTGCGCACGCCGACCACGACGGCCTTCACGAGCTCCATGTCCGCTTCGGCCGCGTCGGAGACGAGCTCCGGCCGCGCCGGCGGATAGGGCATGCGGGCGAGGTTGGGATCGGCCGTTTCCGGCAGCTTGCTCCAGATTTCCTGCGTCACGAAGGGGATGAAGGGGTGGAGCAGGGTGAGGACTTCCGAAAGGACGGTTAAAAGCACGCGCTTGGCCGCGCCCTTTTTCGCCGCGTCCTCGCCGCCGAGGTCCACCTTGGCCATTTCCAGGTACCAGTCGCAGAATTCGCGCCAGAAAAAGCCGTAGAGCTCCTGCGCCGCCTCGTTGAACTGGTAGCCCTCGATGGCCCGGGAAACCGTCCCCTTGAGGCGCTCCAGGCGCGAGAGGATCATGGCATGGCACAGCCCGTTCCCTGCCGCTTCGGCCAGGGGCGTCGCCGGCGCGCCGTCGCCCACGTGCATGAGCGCGAAGCGGGCCGCGTTCCACAGCTTGTTGATGAAGTGGCGGTAACCCTCGATGCGTTCCTCGGACAGCTTGATGTCGCGGCCCATGGCGGCGAACGCGGCAAGGGTGAAGCGCAGGGAGTCCGTGCCGTAACGGTCCACCATGATGAGCGGGTCGATCACGTTGCCGAGCGACTTGCTCATCTTCTTGCCCTCGGCGTCGCGCACCAGGGCGTGGATGTAGACCTGCTTAAACGGCACTTCGTGCATGAAGTGCAGGCCCATCATCATCATGCGGGCCACCCAGAAGAAAAGGATGTCGAAGGCCGTGACCAGCACCGACGTGGGGTAGAACGTCTTGAGCTCCCTGGTCTCGTCCGGCCAGCCCATGGTGGAAAAGGGCCACAGCGCAGAGGAGAACCAGGTGTCGAGCACGTCCGGATCGCGCGTTAAAAGCGTGCCGCCGCAGGCCGGGCATTCCGTCGGGTCCTCGCGCGAGACGATCAGCTCGCCGCAGGCGTCGCAGGTCCAGGCCGGAATGCGGTGCCCCCACCAGATCTGGCGCGAGACGCACCAGTCGCGGATGTTGTCGAGCCAGTCGTAATAGACCTTGGTCCACTGGTCGGGCAGGATGGCGGTGCGGCCGTGTTCCACGGCCTCGCGCGCCGCCTTGGCCAGGGGCCCGGTTTTGACGAACCACTGCTTGGACACGTAGGGCTCGATGACCGTGCGGCAGCGGTAGCACTCGCCCACGTTGTGCTCGTAGTCGCGAATGTCGTCGAGGAGCTTGAGCTCCTTGAGATCCTCGATCACGGCCTTGCGCGCCTCGAGCCGGTCGAGGCCGCGGTATTTTTCGGGCGCGTTCTCGTTGATGCGCCCGGCCTCGTCCTGCACGGCGATGACGTCGAGACCGTGTTTGCGGCCGAGCTCGAAGTCGTTCATGTCGTGGGCCGGCGTGACCTTGAGGCAGCCGGTGCCGAATTCGCGCTCCACGTAGGCGTCGGCGATGATGGGCAGCCGCCGGCCGACCAGCGGCAGGATGACGTGCTTGCCGACGAATTCCTTGTAGCGCTCGTCGTCGGGATGCACGGCCACGGCCGTGTCGCCGAGCAGCGTCTCCGGGCGGGTGGTGGCGATGGTGACGAACGTGTCTTCCATGCCCTCCACGGGATAGCGGATGTGGTAGAGCTTGCCGATGTGCGGGGCGTATTCCACTTCGAGGTCGGCCAGGGCGGTGTGGCAGCGCGGGCACCAGTTGATGATGTAGTCGCCCCGGTAGATGAGCCCCTCTTCGTAGAGGCGCACGAACACCTCGCGCACGGCGCGGGAAAGCCCTTCGTCAAAGGTGAAGCGTTCCCGGGTCCAGTCCACGGACGCGCCCAGGCGCTTGATCTGGTTGAGGATCTTTCCGCCGTACTCCTCGCGCCAGGCCCAGACGCGCTCGACGAAGGCCTCGCGGCCGAGTTCCTCGCGGGACGTGCCTTCCGCGGCGAGCTTGCGCTCGACCACGTTTTGCGTGGCGATGCCGGCGTGGTCCGTACCGGGCACCCACAGCACCTTGCGGCCCCGCTGGCGGTGGTAGCGGCAGAGGATGTCCTGGATGGTGACGTTGAGGGCATGGCCCATGTGCAGGGCGCCGGTGACGTTTGGCGGCGGGATGACGATGCTGTAGGGCTCGCCCGGGCCGTCGGGGTCCGGGGTGAATGTCTTCTCGTCCTGCCAGTACGCGATCCAACGGGCTTCGACGTCGGCCGGCTCGTATCCCTTGGAGAGGGCCTCGCTGGTCATTGTGCGCTCCTTCGAAAAAACGCGGCGCGTTGCGCCGCTTCGGCCGCCCTGGATACAAAAGATCGGGGCCGATGTCACGGCCCGGCCCCCATGGCGGCTTCGTACGGCTTGCCGGCCGTCCGCTCTCCCGATAGGCTTTTCCCATGGCCGCGTCCATCCGGGTCCTGTGGGACCATTCGCAATTGTGGGGATTGCTCGTCTGCCGGGGACTCGCCGCCGTGGGCGCGGATTTCGCCCCCGTGACCTGCCGCGAGGTGGCCGACGGGGCGCTTTCCCGCGAAACCCCGCGGCTTCTGCTCGTGCCCGGCGGGTTCGCCAAACGCAAATTCGCGGCCCTGGGGCCGCAAGGCGCGCGGGCCGTACGGGAATACGTCGCCCAGGGCGGAGCCTATTTCGGGATCTGCGGCGGGGCGGGACTGGCGCTGTCCCATGCCGACGGGTTGCGGCTTTGTTCCTGGACGCGGCGCACCTTCACGGACCGGCTCGACCACTTGGTCAGCGGCCACGTGCGCTTGCGCCTCGACCCGGACTCGGCCCTGTGTCCGGTGTCCCTGCCTGTTGGGCTCTGCGTGCCGGTGTGGTGGCCGGCCGGGTTCGCGCCGCCCCTGGGCGGAGTCGATCCCGACGTGGCCGTGGCCGCCGCCTACGACGGGCCGGGCCCGGACCTGATGCTCGCCGACATTCCCCTGGGCGCGATGCCCGAGGCGCAGCTCGCCGCCTGTCGGGAGCGTTTCGGCGTATGCCTGCCGCCCGCCTTCCTCGACGGCGCGGCCTGCGTGCTGACCGGCAGCAGCGGCCGCGGGCGCTACGTGCTGTCGCACGCCCACCTGGAGACGCCGGATTCGCCCGAGGCCAACGCTTGGTTTGCACGCATCCTGGGGGTGCTGACCCGTGAGGGCCGCCTGGAGACGGGCGTGCCGGCCTGGGACCCGGACACCGAACCCGTGCGCTTCGACGACCCGCACCTCGCCGCCGCCAGGGAAGCCCTGGCCGGGGCCGTGGACGCGGGACTCGCCTCGCGGCTGCTTTTCCGACGCAACGCCTGGTTGCTCGGCTGGCGGCCGGGCATGCCCGGCTTTTCCCTGTCGGGCCTGGCGGGCATGCTCGCCGGCGCGGCCGCCTTGCGGCCAAACGACGCGGCCCTTGCCTACTGGCGGCAGGCGGGGCCGGATTTCGCCGCGCGCATGCAGGCCTTCGCCGCGCGGCTGCGCCTCTTCTTTCCGGCCAAGCGCCTGGCCATCACCCTGTCTCTCGTGGACGGGCCGGAGCGCACGCCCCCGGACCTCGCCGCCGAGCGCCGGGAGCTTTTCGGCGCGTCGCCCGGCGGCGGCGGACTGTGCGGCGAACTGGCCGAAATCCTCGACGGCCTGCTGTTGCGGCTTTTCTCCTGAACCTTCGGTTCCTCCCTCTCAGCGCAGGGCGCAGGCCCGTGTGCAGCGGTCCCGCGTCACGGCATCGGGAAGCCCCAGGTGCGCGGCGACGCAGGCTTGGCACAGGCTCGGCGGCTCGCCGAGGGACATGCCGCCGGCTTTGGCGTTTTCGAGCACCATGGAGAAGACCGCCTCGGCCAGATCGGCCCGGGCCGGAGTCTGCGCGACGGATCGTCCGGGCGCGGCAGGGCTCGCCGCAGGACGTTCGGCCAGCGCCAGCGCCAGGCAAACGAGTGCGGCGAGGGCCGCGCTCACAAGGATTTTCTTGACAACGGACATGGTGCGCCTCCCGGAGAAAAGGGGTTGCGCCCGGTCTTTACGACGCCCCGGGCGTGTGCCATAGGCCTGGAAGCACCGGATGTAGCAGGCCGACGGGGAGGCGATCCAATCGCAATGGCGGAAGCACCGCTTCCGTTTCCCTGAAGGCCGGGCGACGCGACGCCGGGAGGGGCGTTGTGGAATACTACCATCTGCGGACCTTCGTGGCCGTGGCCGAAGAAGAGCACCTGACCCGGGCGGCCGAGCGCCTGCATGCCAGCCTGCCTGCCGTCAGCGCCCATGTGCGCGGGCTGGAGGACGAGCTCGGCGTGCCGCTTTTCGTGCGTACGCCGAAGGGCATGCGCCTGACGGACGAGGGCAAGGCGCTTTTGGCCGAAGCCCGGCGGGCGCTGTCGGGCCTCGACGCCGTGCTCCAGCGGGCCGGGGCGCTGAGGCGCGAAGTTACGGGCGTGGCCCGCATCGGGCTCAATAACGAAGCGGCCCGGATGCGGGTGCCGGAACTGCTGTCCGTGCTCGGGCGGCGGCATCCCGGAGTGGAAGTGCATCTGGTCAATTCCAGTTCGCCGCGCATCCTGGACGCCGTGCGCCAGGGCACGCTCGACCTGGGCTTCGTCTATGACAACATCATCGAACCGGGCGACGGGGTCGCGGCCCTGGACCTCGAGACCGTGCCCATGGCCGTGGTCGGCCCCACCTCCTTCGCCTCGCGGATGCAGCGGGCGGACTGGGAGGCGCTGGCCGGCATGCCCTGGGTCTGGTTCTCGGACCGCTGTCCGTTCCAGTATTTGCTCGAGACGTCGTTTTCCTGCCGCTCCCTGGCCATCAACAAGGTCATGGTCGGGGACAACGACGCCACGCTGCGCACGTTGGTCGCGGCCGGCATCGGGCTGACGCTCCTGCGCCGCGACGACGCTTTGGAGGCCGTCGCCGCCGGCGAGGTCTGCCTGTGGGAATGCGCGGAGTTGTCGCTGACGCTGTCGCTTGTGTATCGCCGGGACCGGGCCGGGGACCGGGTCGTCGCGGCCGTGGCCGCGGCCGTGGCCGAAGTCTGGGGGCTGCCGGGACATCGGCGCTGACCGCCGGGACGGCGCAATTGATTCTATTGCGGGAGAAGGGAAGGAATATGGGCGAGACGGCGACGCCCGGCCAGGGCTCGTTTTCCTGGCGGGTCGCGTGCGGTTTGGCGGTCTTGGGACTGACCCTTACGGTCATGGCCCTGGCCCAGTCGAGTCACGACGAGGACGATCCCACGGCCAACCAGGTCTTTTCCGGCGGCGCGTTCGGCTATGCCGACCCGGCGGGCAGGCAGGTGCTCGTGCCCGTGGAAACGGGCCTGGCCCGGGGCATGAAGGGTTTTCGCCAGGCCGTGGCCGCGCCCGGCCGGATCGTGCCCCTGACCTTTGCCGGGGTGCGCCGGGGCGGCGACGCCGACCGGGACGGGATCACGGAATTTCACGAGACGCCCGGCGCGCTGTTCGCGGCCGGGGGGCCGCTCGGGCCGGGCGGCGACGTGTTCGTGGCCACGGACGGTTTTCTGGCCGCGCGCCGCGTGCTCGGCGTCAAGCCCCTTGCGGGCGAGGGCGACGGGCGGGAATGCCCGGTGGCGCTGCGCGACACGCTTGCCGCAAGGGCGGGCCGGCCCGTGCTGTGGTGCCGCAACGTGGCAGAGGTGGAAGGCGGCGGCGTGCTGCATCTGGCCCGGTTCGCGCCGCGGGGCCGCGACGAGCTGGTCACGCTGGCCTACGCCGACGGCCAGGGCCTCGTGTACCTCGATTACCCGGCGACGACCGATCCCGGCGGCACTTGGCGCGAGGACGACGGCGGGGAATTTCCGGTCGCGGGCTACACGCCCCTTTTCGCCTTCCGCACCGCCGACGGCCTGGAACTCGCCGTGCGCGTGGACGGCGGCGAAGGTGCGGCCATGGACCTCTACCGCCAGGAGGGCGACGCGTTCGTGCCGTTCGTGGCCGCGTCCTGGTCCCGGCCCTGAAGGGGCTACAGCGCGAAGCCCCTGCGTTGCGGGAAACGCCTGCGCCGTTGCCGCCCGCGCAATGCGGCCACGAGCCTTGACGGGCTGCCGGGGGCGGCCGCGTGTCCCGCATGCCGGACGCCGGACGGCGCCTGACCGCTGCGTAACGTAAGGAGGCCTCGTGTACGACGACGTGAAGTATCTGTTGGTCGTGCTGTGCTCCGTGACCCTGTCCGTGGTCGGGCTCCTTTTTTTTCGCAACCGCCGCAGCAACGGCATGTCCATTGCCCAAAGGACGCTTTTCGCCACGAATTTCGGCTACTTCACGACGCTTTACACCTTCTTCCTCGGTTTCGCCGTGGTTTCGCTGTGGCAGGACTACAACCGGGCGGACGCGGCCATCACCAACGAATCCGACCTGCTCGTGGTCGAATACCGCCTGTCGCTCTCCCTTCCCGGAACGGAGCAACTGCGCCGGGCGCTGCTGGAGTACGTGACGTATGTCCACGAGGAAGGCTGGAAGAACATGCGGGAAGGGCGCAACTCCGATGGCGCCGACGCCCTGTACGAACGCATCTGGGACCGGATGCGCGACGCCGAGCCCACGATGGGGCACAGTCACAGCATCTACACCATCATGCTCAACAGGTTGATCGATCTGGACAAGCTGCGGCACCAGCGTTTGCTTTTCATCAACGGCAACCTGTACGCCCCCATCTGGGGCATCATCTACATGGGCGTGGTCTTCACCGTGGCCGGTTTCTACTTCATCGACACGGACCATCGCGGCAGTGACGTCTTTTTCATGTTCATGATGCTGGCCATGGTGCTCGGCAACATCTTTCTGCTCTATGAATTGGACACGCCGTATTCCGGCGTCATTCGCATCGAGGCGGGCAAGTTCGCCGGCGCCGCGGCGGCCATGCGGGCCATGGGCGGCCTGTGAGGCGCGGGGCGCGGCGTGGGGAGGCAAACGTGAACGACGAATCGCCGGCGCAGCCGGAAATTCCGGCCGAAGTGGCCTGGCTGCGGCGGGACGGTTTTTCGGCCATACGGGCCTGGCGGGAGCACCTGGGCGTGTCGCGGGAGGATCTGGCCTCGCGCCTTGGCGCGTCGCCTGCGGCCGTGGCCCAGCTGGAGGCGGCCAAGGCGCGGCCCCGCGCGGCCACGCTCAAGAAGGTCGCCGCCGCCCTGGGCGTTTCCTGGGAGTGCTTGCGCGAAGGGGATTGAACCGGCCGGAACCGGCCGCGGGAACGCATGCGCGCCGCGCCGCCTTCTGGCGGCGCGGCGCGTTTCGTTTTTTTTACTGCTGCGGGTTGAAGACCTGGAAGGTTTTCTTGATCTGGGAGCCGTCCTCGGCGGTTGCGGTCAGGGTCCAGTCGCCGCTGGCCATCTCCCATTCCTTCTCGAAGGTGAACGTGCAGTTGTATTCCTTGCCCGTGACCACGTCGACCGTGGACTCGGTGTTGAAGACCACGGCGTTTTTGGCCGGGTCGATGATGCCGGGCGAGGCGGTGACGACCTTGACCTTGGACGCGCCGCCCTCGGGCTTGAGGGTGCGGAAACGCATGCCGAAGGTGGTGCCCAGCTTGCGGGGCACGGACGTGGTGGCGAGCGTCAGGGCGCCGCTGGCGTCATAGATGCCGTAATCCACCAGCACGATGGTCGGCTCCTTCGGTTTCTCGTCCTTGCCCCCGAAACCGAAGAAATTGAGCGTCGAGGAACAGGAAGCAAGAAGCAGGCACAACACGGGCAATATCGCAAGCAGGCGTTTCACGCGCATCCTCCAGGGCGGCACAGGCCGTATGTTCTTTATGTCTGCCCACATGACCCCAAGCGTCGCCTGTGTCAAGGGACGTCCCGGGCCGCGTCAGGCCCGGGCGGGCTCTCCGAAGCACAAGGCGGCCAGGGGTGTGGTCTCCGCAAAAAAGGCGTCCAGGGCCTCGCGCTGCGCCGCGGCCAGGCGCAGGCCGGACACGGGCAACGGTCCCGGGCTGCCGCCGTACAGGACCACGGCCCGGTCGATGCAGGCCGCGGGCACGAAATCCGCAGTCAGTTGCAGGCGCGTGCCCGTGCTCTCCTCGAAGACCGCAAGGGGCCGGGGATAGCGGGTTTTTCCCGGGCCGAGCACGAGGTTGCCCGTGCGGATGAGCGTCTCTTCGACCCGCGTCGGCGGCACGGCCGCCCATTTGCCGAGCAGTTCGAAGAAAAGCGGGCGCAGCGCCAGATAGTAGTATGGGTCCAGCTTGAGCGCCGCCGAGGCCCCGGGGACGTTCAATATCGCGGGGGATTCCGCGTAGCTGCGGCCAAGGCCCCGTTCGAGCCGGGTCAGGATGTCGGCGTAGTCCACGAGCATGACGGCGCACCTCCACGGTTGCGGGCCGCGTCGAGCAGATGGGCGGACAACCCGCCCAGGTCCCGGGGCGTGCGCCCGAAGACCTCGCGCCAGACCTCGTCCGATTCCATACAGAAATAGAGCCCCCGGGTGAAGCCGTGCCGGGCGAGTCTGCCTGCCATGAAACGGAATTGTCGCACGCGCAGGGGCCGCAGCAGCCGTTTCTTGCCGTCCGCGCCGAGGGTGAACTCGCCGAGCGTGTAAAGCGGCAGTTCCCGGCCCTCGGCGAGAAGCCTGCCCGGCAGCTCCGGCAGGCAGCGAAACGACCCCAGGCTCATGTAGGCGATGTCCTGCGGGCGCAGGAAATCGAAAATCATGTCCACGGCGGCGGCGTAGCCCGCCTCCCAGCCGGGGAAAAAGCAGATCGGGTCGAAGTGCAAGCAGACGCGGTAGCCCGCGGCGACGCAGGTTTTCGCGGCGGCAAGCCGCGCTTCGAGGGAGGCCGTGTCCCGCTCCTCCCGGGCTACGATGGCCGGGGCGTTAAACGACCAGGCCGGCAGCACCCGGTCCGGCCGCGGATCGGCTTCCATCCAGGTGAGGTCCGCGGTCTTGGACTTGAGCTCCAGCGTCACGTTGTCGAAGCCCTTGAGAAACCCGAGGATCTCCCGCGTGTGCCCGGTGACGGGCTCGAGCGCCAGCGAATCGGCGAACTGCCCGGTGCCCACGCGGAACGGGCGCGTGCGGTCGCGGCCGAAGATGCCCCCGAGTTCCTCGAACATGGCGTCGGTGTTGGCGAAGGCCGTGAGCGTGCGGTCGCGGAAATAGGCGCGCAGGATACAGTACGAGCAGTCCATGGGGCAGTTCTCGCCGATGTGCACGATCTGGTAGCCGCAGCAGCGGTAATGGCGCGTGGCCGGGCAGGGGCGCAGGAACCGTCCCTTGTGCGCCTTGATATGCAGCGCCCGCCCGCCGGCCGGGGCCTCGGGCAGGGCGTCGCCTTGCGCAAGGACCACATGGGCCGCCCGCGGCAGGGCGGCCGCGGCGCGTGCGGCCATGGCCGTGCCCGCGACGGCGGCGTCCACGGCAAGCAGCGTAATGTCCCAGGGCGCGCCGCTCATGCGGGGGCGTCCTCATGGGCCACGCGCAAAAGGCGCGGGAGGTCCGGCGCGGCGGCCATGGCCGCGATGTCTTCGGCGATGCGCGCGAGTTCGGCCGGGCTTTTTGCCGTGGCGGTCACGGTCACGGCGTCGGCCTCGAAGCCCTGGCTCGGCGACAGGCGCGCCTTGCTGCCTCTGGGCGTCACGGCGCGGCTTAGGGCCGCGAAGCGCGCCTCGAGCGTGGTCGTGGCCGGATAGCGCGCCCGGCGCAGCGCCGCGAGCACGCCTGCGGCCAGATCATTGGGGGAAAGCCCCCGGTCGAGGATGTCCAGGGCGCCGCAGCGGCCAAGGGTCGCCTCGGGCGCTTCTCCGGCCAGCCGCGCGGCCTCGGTCAGCCAGGCGAGCGCATTGCCGAGGTTGGCCCGGGACCAGCGCACGGCGGTCAGCAGCGGCAAAAGGGCCTCGAGCGTGGCCGCGTCGAGCGCCGCGAGCGCGCCGGCCGCGCCGAGCGGCACCTGGCCCGCGTCGAGCAGGGCGTCGAGGGCGGGCGGCAGCGCCAGCCAGCGCGAAACGAGCGCCCCGCGCCGGTCGCCGTCCGGGAACAGCCGGGGCGCCGCCAGGGTTTCATAGGCCTGCGCGCCGCCTGCCGCGACGAAATAGCGTGCGGCGGCCACGGCCATGGCGTCGGTCACGGCGCGGCCGAGGTTCGAGGCCAGGTAGACCGCGCCCAGGCGCAGGGGTTCCGGCAGGGCGGCCAGTTCCGGCTCCATGTCCTGGGGCTCGAGGACAACGGCGCACAGCGTGCGGCCGCGCAGCGTGCGCAAGGCGGCGGCCCTGCGCGCGCCCGCGGCCAGCACGGGTCGGCCTTCGCCGGGAAAGACCAGGGCCGGGGTGGTCTGGCCGAACGTGGCGAGCGACGCGGTCAGGGCGTCGTCCGGCGGCGCGGCCCAGAACAGGTGCGGCGCGTCGAGATCAAGGTCGCGAGGGTGTAAAAAGAGTGGCTGCACGGTGTCGTTTTTATTACGGTTTTTCCGTAGATTTTGTGATTTCAAGGAGTTGTCGTCTTGACAAGGGGGTGACGCCTGCCTCACTATGCCTAAACTCGCGCAAAAGCCAAGGGCCGCAAGCGGCCCGGAAACGCGCGCTCCGTTCTTTCTCTTGGTTTGCAAAGACTCCACGCCGCCTTCCCCGGCGGTTGGCCATACGGCGCTTGCGGCCCGCTCCCGCGCGGCCCCGCCTCGCGATGCCCCCTGCGTCGCCCCCGCACGAAACCGCGTTTCCTGCGCGGATGCGCCATTTGCGTCTTTGGGTTGCACTCATGTCGGCATGCTTTGCAGTTACCGAACGCGACAACAAGGGAGAAGGGAATGTCGGACAACCTTGCCAGCCAACGCACCTATGCCCTGATCGGCCACGGCGGATGCGGCAAAACCTCGGTGGCCGAAATGCTCCTTTTTACCACCGGAGCCGTGGGGCGCCTTGGCAAGATCGAGGAGGGAACCACGGCGCTCGACTACGAGCCCGAGGAAATCAAACGCCGGGGCAGCACGCAGCCGGGCCTGGCCACCTACCAGTTCAATAAAAACAGTCACTTTCTCCTGGATGTCCCGGGCGACGGCAGCTTCAACGGCGACCTGCCCTTTCTGTTGCGCGCCGTGGACGGCGTCGTCTTCGTCGTCGATGCCGTGGACGGCGTCAAGCCGCTGACCAAGAAACTCTGGGGCGAGGTCGTCAAGCTCGGCCTGCCCGCCGTCTTTTTCATCAATAAAATGGACCGCGACCGCGCCGATTTCGACATGGCGCTTTCCGGCATCCGCGAAAAGCTCGGCGTCAAGACCTACATCCAGAACCTGCCCATCGGGGCCAAGGAAGCCTTTAAGGGCGTGGTCAACGTCCTGGAGGGCAAGGCCTACCTTTTCGACGACAAGGGCGGCGTGACCGAAGGCCCCGTTCCCGACGACATGGCCGACGAGGTCGAGACCCTGCGCGAGACCATGGTCGAGGAAATCGCCGTGGCCGACGAACAGCTCATGGAGCGCTACCTCGAAGGCGAGGAGATTTCCACCGAGGAACTGCTCGCCACGGTGCACAAGGCCACGCTTTCGGGCCAGCTGTGCCCGGTGTGCTGCGGCTCGGCGCTGAAGAACATGGGCGGCGGCCGGCTTCTCGCCGCGGTGCAGAATTTCCTGCCCGGCCCCCTGGAGGGAGCCGACGGCCCGAAAATCCTCGCCACGGAAAGCGGCGACATCACCGTCTCCGAGACCGGGCCGGTGGTGGCCTTCGTCTTCAAGACGCTTTTCGACCCCTTCGCGGGCCAGCTGTCCATGACCCGGGTGCTCACGGGCACGCTCAACACGAACCAGGACCTGCAAAACTCCGTCACCGACACCCTGGAGCGCGCCGGCCAGATTCTGTTGCCGCTCGGCAAGGAGACCGTCATCTCCAAGGAGCCGGCCGGCCCCGGCTCCATCGTCGCCCTGGCCAAGCTCAAGGACACGGCCACCGGCAACACCCTGTGCGATCCGAAAAAGCCCGTGATCGTGCCTGCGCCGGTCCTGCCGCCGCCCATGATCTCCTACGCCCTGGCCCCGGCCGAAAAGGGCGACGAGGACAAGGTGTTCGCGGCCATGACCAAGCTGCTCGACGAGGACATCACGCTGTCCATCACCCGCGACGAGGAGACCGGCGACATCCTGCTGTCCGGCATGGGCCAGACGCACCTGGAAACGGCCGTGGAAAAGGCCAAGCGCCGTTTCAAGGTCAGCCCGGTCCTCAAGGCCCCGAAAATTCCCTACCGCGAATCCGTCAAGGGCAAGGTCGAGGTCCAGGGCCGGCACAAGAAGCAGACCGGCGGCCGCGGCCAGTTCGGCGACTGCTGGATCCGCATGGAAGGCCAGTCGCGCGGCGCGGGCTACGAGTTCGTGGACGCCATCGTCGGCGGCGCGATCCCGCGCCAGTACATCCCGGCCGTGGACAAGGGCGTCGTGGAATCCGCCGCGCGCGGCTACGTCGCCGGCTACCCCATGGTGGACTTCAAGGTGACGCTCTACGACGGCTCCTTCCACACCGTGGACTCGTCGGAAATGGCGTTCAAGATCGCCGGCTCCATCGCCTTCAAGGCGGCCTGCGAAAAGCTCAAGATCTCGCTGCTCGAACCCATCGTGCTCGTGTCCGTGAGCTGCCCGGACGAATACATGGGCGACATCATCGGCGACCTCTCCAGCCGGCGCGGCAAGGTGCTGGGCTCGGATTCCACGGGCGGCATCACCGAAATCCAGGCCCATGTGCCCATGGCCGAGATGCAGGAATACGCCAAGACCTTGAGCTCCATGACCGGCGGCCAGGGCGCGTTCACCATGGCCTTCGACCACTACGAGGAATGCCCGCCGCCGATTGCCGAAAAGGTGATCGCGGAGAGCAAGAAGAAGGAAGAGTAGTTTTTTAATGTGGTGCCGGGAATGATATTCCCGGCACCACAAGAAAATGAACAGCCAAGAAGGATGTGGTGTTGAAGCAAAAGGTTTGGCAAATTATTTATATATCAATTTCGATTTTTGGGACGGGGCTTCTTTGGTATTACTGGCAAAAAGAACATAGAGTTGTTTCTGTCTCTGTTGTTTCGTGCGTGACAGCAGCATCTCTGGGTGAGAATAAAATACCGCATCTTCGTATGGAATACGAAGGGAGGCAAATTAACTCTTTATCTATTGCAGAGATGATAGTTAAAAATGAAGGAAATTCATCGATTAAGAGTGAAGATTTTTCTGCGCCGCTTCAAATTAAGTTTCCTTCTGAGCTTGCAGGATCTCCTGTGCTTGTGTCGAAAAGACCGAGCCAGCTTGCTCCGGTGTTTAAGGTAGTGAATGGTAAAGCTGTAGAACTAGAACCATTGCTCTTGAATCCAGATGATACTATAAGATTTAAGGTAAATTTAGTAGATTTTCAAGAAAATGTTCTTAATATTGATGTGTCTGGACGTATATATGGAGTGAGTGAAATATCAATTAACGATAAATTTAGACTGCCCACGAAAAATGCTAAAGAAAACTCTTTTGGGTTTGAGATAAGTGCGGAAAGCAAGCCTAAATTGTTTATAATATTGTATGCATTATTTTTTGTTTTATATATTTTTTGTATAATTTTGCGACGAGTCGTTTTGTATGTTTCTGAAAAAGTAATGAGATATTTTGATGCAAAATAAGATGCTTTTGATGTTGTTTTAGGGATTTTGAGGGAAATGTAGTATAATACAATGGCCCATATTCTCCTCATCGACGACGACGCCATCCTCAAGGAAACATTCGGCGCGCTCATGCGGCGGTTGGGGCATGGCCTAGCCTGGGCCGGGTCGCTGGCGGAAGGGCGCGCGGCGCTCGCTGCGGGCCGCTTCGACGTGGTGCTCCTCGATTTGCGCCTGCCGGACGGCTATGGCCTGGATCTGCTGCCCGAACTGCGCGCCGCGCCGGGCTCGCCGGAAATCATCATCGTCACCGCCCAGGACGACCCCGAGGGCGCGGCGCTCGCCATCAAATCCGGGGCCTGGGACTACATCCAGAAGCCGCTCACCCCCAACCGCGTCACCCTGCCGCTCACGCGCGCCCTGGAATACCGCGCCCAGAAGGCCGCGCGTCGGCCGCGCGCCGTGCTCAAGCGCGAAGGCATCATCGGCACGGGGCAGGCCATGGAGGCCTGCCTCGACCTCGTGGCCCAGGCCGCAGATTCCGACGCCTCGGTGCTCATCGGCGGCGAGACCGGCACGGGCAAGGAACTCTTCGCCCGCGCCATACACGCCAATTCCTCCCGCGCCACCAACAACTTCGTGGTGGTGGACTGCGCCGCGCTGCCGGAAACGCTGGTCGAAAGCGTGCTTTTCGGCCACGTCAAGGGCGCGTTCACCGACGCGGACCGCGACCGCGACGGGCTGTTCAAGCTGGCCGACGGCGGCACGCTCTTTCTCGACGAGATCGGCGAGCTGTCCCAGGGCATACAGAAGACGTTTTTGCGCGTGCTCCAGGACGGCCGTTTCCGGCCGGTGGGTTCCAAAAACGAGCTGCAAAGCGATTTCCGGCTCGTGGCCGCGACCAACCGCGACCTTTCGGTCATGGCAGCCAGCGGCGTGTTCCGCGAGGACCTGCTCTACCGGCTGCGCACCATCGTCATCACCCTGCCGCCGCTGCGGGAACGGGTGGAGGACATCAAGCCCCTGGCGCTGCACTACATGAACCGCTTCTGCGAGCGCTACCGCCTGCCGACAAAGGGCGTGACGGAAGAGTTTTTTCAGGCCCTCGGCGCGTACACATGGCCCGGCAACGTGCGCGAACTGAGCAGCACCATGGAACGGGTGGTGCTCGCGCACCGCGGCGAGCCCATGCTCTATCCCAAGCATTTGCCCGACGAGATCCGCATCCAGGTGCTGAGCGTCGGCGCGGCCTGCGAGCCGGCCCCGGCCGCGCGCGAGGCGGCGGCCGGGACGGGCCACGCCGTGCCGCCCTGGAAGGAGTACCGCCGCCGCGCCCTGGATACGGCCGAGGAAGCCTACCTGCGCGACCTGCTCGCGGCCTGCGGCGGCAATGTCGTGCGCGGCGCGAAGCTTTCCGGGCTGTCGCCGTCGCGGCTCTACGACCTGTTTCGCAAGTACAATCTCCCCACCCGTGCCTAAGCCCCGCCTCGCGTCATCTTGCGTCGGCCGCGCGGCTGCCGTACCGTGCCGGCCATGGACATGCCCATACTGACGCTCAAGAACAACGAGGAACGCCGCCTTCGCGCCGGACACCTGTGGGTGTTCAGCAACGAGGTGGACACGAAGAAAACCCCGCTCACCGCCTTCGCGCCGGGCCAGCCCGCCGTGGTTGCGGCCTCGCGCGGCCGGCCGCTCGGTGTCGTCACGGTCAACCCCGGATCGCTCATCTGCGCCCGGGTCATGGATAGCGACCCGGACACGCGTCTGGACGTCGATTTCTTTCGCTCCCGCATCCGCGACGCCCTGGCCCTGCGCCAGCGGTTCTACGCCACGCCGCATTACCGGCTGCTCTTTTCCGAGGGCGACCACGTGCCGGGCGTGGTCCTCGACCGCTACGGCGACGTGGTCGTAGGGCAGCTCACCACGGCCGGCACGGAGGGGCTGCGCGACGTGATCCTCGAGGCCGTGCTCGCCGAGCTTGCGCCGCGCGCCGTCATCTGGCGCAACGACGCGGCCGCGCGCGACCTGGAGGGCCTGCCGCGCGCGGTGGAGACCGCCTATGGCGAGGCCCCGGACCTTCTGGAAATCGACGAGGACGGCGCGCGTTTCGCCGTGCCCGCGCTTTCGGGGCAAAAAACCGGCTGGTTTTACGACATGCGCGAAAACCGCACCGCCTTGTGCCGGCTCGTGCGCGGCAAGACCGTGCTCGACCTCTTCGCCTACGCCGGGGCCTTTTCCGTGCGCGCGGCCCTGGCCGGTGCCGCGTCGGCCGTGTGCCTGGACTCCTCGGAAGCCGCGCGCGACATGGCCGCGCAAAACGCCGCGCGAAACGGCGTGGCGGACCGCGTCGAGGCCGTGCGCGCCGACGCCGGCGCGTTTCTCGAGGAATGCGCCGCCGCCGGGCGGACCTTCGACGTGGTCAGCCTCGATCCGCCGGCCCTGGTCAAGCGCAGGAAGGACCTGGAAGCGGGGCTGCGGGCCTACGAGCGCTTAAACCGCCTGGCCATGGATGTGCTGGCCGACGACGGCATCCTCATGACCTGCTCCTGCTCCCAGCATGTGGACGCCTGGGACCTGCGCCGGGTGGCGCTTCGCGCGGCCAACGCGGCCGGACGCCGCGCCCAGGTGCTGGCCCAGGGCCGGCAGGGCCCCGACCATCCGGCCCATCCGGCCATGGCCGAGACCGACTACCTCAAATCCTTCACCCTGCGCCTGCTGCGGCGCTGAACCGGAGCCGTGCCCGCCGCGCCGCCGCGCCGCCCCGTGCCGCCTGTCACTCCGGCATCCCCGGAGGGGCAGGCGGTCGATGACGCGCTGCTTTCCTCCCTGCCGTGCAGTCTGTTGCGCCGCTTCGAAATGCTCAACCGCAGGCTGGCCCCCATTTTTTGCATCGCCGCCATGGTGGGCGCGGTCACGGGGCTCGCGGCGGCGGCGCTCCTGGCCGGGGCGGGGTATGTGGAGCGCGAGCGTATGCTCCTGGCCGCGGCCGCAGAGAGAGCTTTCGGCGGAGGGCTTGCGGTCTCCATGCTCCTGTCGGCAGGGCTCACCGTGGCGGCCGTGGCCTTGGTGCGGTTTTTTGCGCCCGAAGCCGCGGGCAGCGGCATCCAGGAAATCGAGGGGGCCTTGGCTGGCGTGCGCAAGCTGCGGCCCTTGCGCGTGCTGCCGGTCAAGCTCGTCGGCGGCGTGCTGTCGCTTGGCAGCGGCATAAGCGTGGGACGCGAAGGGCCGACCATCCACATGGGCGGCGCGCTCGGCCGGTTCCTCGGCCAGTTGTTTCGGCAGCAGGATCCGCAGGTGCTCCACTCGCTGGTTGCCGCCGGGGCCGGGGCCGGGCTCGCGGCGGCGTTCAATGCGCCCCTGGCCGGCATCCTCTTCGTGGTCGAGGAGATGCGCCGCTCGTTTCATTTCAACTTCGTCTCGTTCCACTGCGTGGTCATCGCGTCCGTGGCCGCCGACGTGGTGGCGCGGCTGGTGCTCGACGCCGGCCCGGCCATCGCCATGCGCGTCTTCGCCGTGCCGCGCCTGGGCGAATTGTGGCTTTTCTTCGTTTTCGGCGTGCTGATCGGGCTTGTGGGCGCGGTGTTCAACACGCTGCTGCTCGGCGCGCTCTCCAGGGTGGACCGGGCGGCGTCGCGCTGGCCGTGGCTGTACGCCCTGGTCGTGGGCGCGGGCATGGGCGTCGTCGCCTGGAGCGTGCCGGAGCTCACCGGCGGCGGCTACAAGGTGCTGCGCCACGCCCTGACCGGTACGGTGGGCGTGGAATTGCTGCTGCTCTTTTTCGTCTGCCGCTTTGCGAGCACGCTTTTTTCCTACGCCACGGGCGCGCCGGGCGGCATCTTCGCGCCCATGCTGGCGCTCGGCACGCTGCTCGGCATGGCCTTCGGCGAAACGGTCACGGCGTTGCTGCCGGACCAGACGCTTTTCCCGGGCATGTTCGCCGTGGCCGGCATGGGGGCGCTTTTTGCGGCCACGGTGCGCGCGCCGCTCACGGGCATGGTGCTCATCATGGAAATGACCCGCAATTACGACCTGACCTTGCCGCTGCTCATCTCCTGCATCGCCTCGGTGGTCACGGCCGAATCCCTTGGTGGCAGGCCCATCTACACGCTGCTGCTCGGGCGCACGCTGCATCTGTCCGGGCAAGGAGGATGTGGCGGGGAGGACGCCTCCGGCGGTAAGGCAGGGCCGGGAGCCCCTCCTGGACCACCCCGAAAGGGGAAGTAGGGGCGTGGGACTGCTTCAAGGCGTTTTTTTCTTGCCGGAGCCCCGGGGACGTCCTACAGAGAGGATAGGGAAAACCGGTTTCCCTTGTATGGCGTATAACCGGAGGATATTTCTTATGCTGTCCTGGACCATCGTTTTTCTCGTCATCGCCCTGATCGCCGGCGTCGTGGGTTTTACCGGAATCTCCAGCGCTGCGATGGGCATGGCGAAAATCCTCTTCTATATCTTTATCATCCTGTTCGTATTGTCTTTGCTTCGCGGGCTGTTCTGATCGCCCGAACCGCGAGCGCCCCCGTGCCGGCGCGATTCGCGGCACGGGGGCGCTCGTTTTTCGCAGCGGCGGGAGCGGCTACTGCGCGTCCGGTTCCTCTTCCCCGCCGGCGGCGTCGCGGCGCGGGGCGGCGGCCTGCCACAAGGCTTCCAGCACGTCTTCCACGCCTTCGCCCGTGAGCGCGGACATGAAAAGCACCTTCTGCCCGGCCTCGGCCACGGCGGCCTTGCGCGCGGCCAGCTCCTCGGGAGTGAGCAGGTCGATCTTGTTGACCACGCGCAGCTGCGGCCGTTCGGCTAGGCGTGCGTCAAAAAGGCGCAGCTCCTCGTCCACGACGTTGAAGGCTTCGAACACGCCCTCGGGCGAGGCGTCCTCGGCGGAGACGACATGCAGGAGCACCCGCGTGCGCTCCACGTGGCGCAGGAAGCGGTGACCCAGGCCCTGGCCCAGGTGCGCGCCTTCGATCAGCCCCGGGATGTCGGCCAGGATGAGCCGGTCGCCGTAGTCGTTTTCGATCACGCCGAGGTTGGGCGTGAGTGTGGTGAAGGGGTAGGCCGCGATTTTCGGCCGGGCGCGGCTCACGGCCGCGATGAACGTCGATTTGCCGGCGTTTGGCAGGCCGATGATGCCGACGTCGGCCAGAACCTTGAGCACGAGCCGGATGCGGCGCTCTTCGCCGGGTTCGCCGGGCTGGGCGAAGCGCGGCGTGCGCATGGTGGCCGAGGCGAAATGCAGGTTGCCCTTGCCGCCGCGTCCGCCGCGGCAGGCGACGTAGTCCTGTCCCGGGACCGTGAGGTCGGCCAGGAGCCGCGCCTCGTCCTCGTGCTCCCGGACCTCGCTTTCCGCGATCAGGTCCGGGTTGGGTTCGAACTCCGGGGCCTCGCGCACGAAGCCGTGCTCGTCGACGACCAGGCCGTCGATGTCGCCGTCGTCGTCCATGTCGTCATCGGCGACGGCGACGGGTTTCGCCTCCTCCGGGGCATCGGGTGCCGGCAACTCGTAAAGCTCCGTGCCCACGGGCACGCGGATGACGAGGTCCTCTGCGGCACGGCCGTTCTTCTGGCGGCCCATGCCGCCTTCGCCGTTCCTGGCCTCGTAGATGCGCTTGAGGCGCAGGTCGTACAGGGTCAACAGATCCGGGTCGGCGCGAAAGACGATGTCGCCGCCCTTGCCGCCGTCGCCGCCGTCCGGGCCGCCCCGGGGAATGAACTTTTCGCGGCGAAACGACACCGCGCCGCGTCCGCCCTTGCCCGAGCGGACGACGATCCAGGCTTCATCGACAAAACGCATGGAAACTCCTTAGGCTGTCGCCAACAATCGGAACACCCAAAAACGGACTTCCGGGTCGATTCGTAACAGATTGCAATCCTTCCCGGGAGTCCAGAGGGGGCGTGCCCCCTCTGGCCGCCGGAGGCATTTCCCCCCGCCCGTCTCCCGCCTCTCTCCCTCACTACGCGCAAGGGCGCAGCCGCGCCAGACGGTCGAGCACGAGCTTGTCGCCCGCGGCGAGGGCTTCGCCGGCCCGGGGGATGAACGTGTAGCGGGCCGTGCCTGAGAGTTTCTTGGCGATGACCTGCACCTTGTGCTTGTTGGTCAGGTCGAGCTGGCGCAGGGTCTTGCCGGTCCAGTCGTCGATGCCGATCTCCTTGATGGCCACGTCCTTGTTCATGGGCAGGTACTCGATGAGCCAGGGACTGGCCAGCTGGTGGGCCATGTTTTTCGCGGCGAAACGCTCGGGAATGAACATCGTGCGTCCCAGTTCCGTCAGGCAGCGGCCCATGTGGAAGCCGAACTTGCCGAGCCCTCCGAGCTGGATCAGCGCCAGGATTACGGTCTGGCCGAAGCGGGTGAAAGCCGTGCCCGTGTCGACCACCGCGAGCCCGGTGACGCAGGCGGCCGAGGTGGCGGTGAACAGGGCGTCGAGGAACGAGATGGGTCGTCCCTGGCAACTGACGGGCTGGCACAGCAGGAACGCGCCGCACAGGATCGCCCCGGCGAACAGATGGATGGGCAGGGCCAGGGGGGCGAAGAGTTTCTTATGCCACATGGAGAGTTTCGTAGCCCAGCCCGCGCTGTTTCACCAAGGGGTTGCCGGCGAAAAAAATGGGGGGCTCTGTGGGAGCCCCCGCGCGGGAGATGAAGGAGAGGTCAGAACAATAGGGAGGTATTGTCTGCTCTATTTCATACCTTACCAAGAACCATGCCAGAAGCAGACGTGATGATTTTTTTTGATAGGTGTGTATTTTCAGTAGATTGTGTTTTAGGCTGCGAAGAATATTCGGAGCGCGCCATTACGTTTTTACGGTAAAACAGGGCTGATTACGAAAAAATACTACTTCAATCACCACGGGGAGCCGCTTGTACGGCATGGCCGCGGTTTTGCCAAGGGCCGCTGCGACCCTACATCCCGAACGGGCGCAGCACCCGCGAAAGCACCCCCTGCACCTTGGAGATGGCCACGCCGTAGTTGGTGACAGGTACGCCCCGGCGTACGCATTCCCGGATGCGCCGGACCATCTCCATGCGCCCGAGCATGCACGAGCCGCAGTGCACGACCAGGGCGTAGCGCTCCAGGTCGTCGGGGAAGTCGTGGCCGGCATGGACCTCGAAGCGCAGGTCGCGGCCGGTGTATTGGGAAATCCAGCGCGGCAGCTTCACCCGGCCGATGTCGTCGGCCTGGACGTGATGGGAGCAGGCCTCGGCCATGAGCACGGCGTCGCCGTCGCAAAGCCGGTCGATGGCGGCCGCGCCGGCGACGAGGGTGGGCAGATCGCCCTTGTAGCGGGCGAAGAGCGTGGAAAAGGTGGTCAGCGGCACGGCGTCCGGCACGTCGCCCGCGACCTTGAGGATGACCTGGGAGTCGGTGACGACCAGGGCGGGCGGGCGGCGCATGTTTTCCAGGGAGGCTTCCAGTTCGCGTTCCTTGACCACCACGGCCGCGGCGTCGCCGTCGAGGATCTCGCGGATGACCTGCACCTGCGGCAGGATAAGTCGGCCCTTGGGCGCGGCCAAATCGATGGGCACGACGCAGACCACGGTCGCGCCCTCGCCGAAGAGGTCGCCGGCGAGCACGGGTTCGCGCACGGCCTCGGCCGGAGCCAGGGCGATGAGCGCCTCCTTGACCGTGGTCGCGCCCTGGCCGGTCGCGGCGCTGGCGCTCACGGAGCGGATGCCGGCGTCGCGGCACCAGGCGAGGTCGGCCTCGGACGGCGCGGCCAGGTCGGCCTTGTTGAACACGACGAGGAAGGGAATTTCCAGGCGCCGGATGTCGGCGACGATGCCGCGCTCGGCGTCGGTCAGGCCCGAGGCGGCATCGACGACCACCACGGCGATGTCCGTGCGCCAGAGCACCTTTTTCGTGGCCGCCATGCGCAGGGCGCCGAGCGCGCCCGTGTCGTCGAGGCCGGCGGTGTCGTAGAAGGTCACCGGCCCAAGCGGCAGCAACTCGTAGGGCTTGGCCACGGGGTCGGTGGTGGTGCCGGCCACTTCCGAGACGATGGCCACGTCCTGGCCGGCGATGGCGTTAAGGAGCGACGACTTGCCGGCGTTGGTGCGCCCGACGAGCGTGATGACGAGCCGCACGCCGCGTGGGGCCTTGGTTCCTTCGGATTCAGCCATGACGTCTCCTTTTGGACCCGCCCACGGCGGTGGAGGGCGTGCGCCCGACGCGGCGGATGGCCGCGCGCACGGCGGCCAGGCGCGAGGCGGCGTCGGCGCGCAGGGCGTTCTTGCCGGGGTAGATGGCGTAATCGCCGCCCACGGTTTCCGGGGTCAGCGAGGGCATTATGACGTTGGCCCCGACCGTGAGCCCTTGTTCCCGCGCGCCGTCGCGCAGGGCGTTTAAGGCCGAGGTCGAGGGGATGTTGGCCAGGGGATTGAGCAGGCGCAGCACGGCCATGGCGCGAAACGCGGTCAGGACCGAGCCGGCGGGCGCATCGCCGTAGGGCGTGCCCGGGCTCGGCACGAACGGACCCACGGCGATCATGTCCAGGTCGAGCGCGGACAGGCGCGCGAGGTCGTTTGCCAGGATGTCCGGCGTCATGCCGGGCAGGTCCGTGATGATGCCCGAGCCCACTTCGTAGCCGGCCTTGCGCAGGGCCTCCACTCGGTCCAGGCGGTCGGCGAGGGCCAGCCCGGGCCGGGATTTCGCGTACAGGGCCTCGTCGAAGGTCTCGATCTTGAGCAGGTAGCGGTCCGCGCCGATTTCGCGCCAATAGAGGAAATCGGCTTCGGGGCGGTCGCCGAGCGACAGGGTCACGGCCACGTCGGCCTGTTCCTTGGCCCCGGTCACGACGCGGCCGATGTCTTCCTTCGTGTACGTGTAGTCGTCGCCGGACTGCACGACCACGGTACCGAGGGACAGTTCCCGGGCGAGCGCCGTGCAGGAAACGATTTCCTCCACGGAAAGCCGGTAGCGGTGGATGTCGCGGTTGGCCCGGCGCAGGCCGCAGTAGCGGCAGTTGTTCACGCAGTGGTTGGAAAATTCGATGACGCCGCGCAGGTAGATTTCGGTGCCGAAGTTTTCCCGCGTCAGGGCGTCGGCGGCGGAAAAAAGCCCGGCGTCGTCGGCTCCGGCGAGCAGTTGGGCGATCTCGGAAGGGCGCATGGGCTTTTTCTCCACTCACGTCGTTGCCTGTCGGGGATGGCGGTACATCCGGGTTCCGGTATCGCGACAGGCCGCGACCCTTATGGGGTGGTCCAGGAGGGGCCCTCGGCCCCTCCTGGCCGCCGGAGGCGTTCCCTACCCCGCCTCCTCACCCGCTTCTACGCCAGCCGGCGCGCGGCGTTGCGGGCCGCCACGCATTCGCACACGAGCCTGTAGGCCCCTTTGGCCGCGGGGTCGAGGACGTCCGGGGAGGCGTCGTCC
>JAEWPX010000188.1 GCA_023399375.1 Pseudomonadota bacterium
CCGCCGTGGCCGGACGCGCCGGCACGCTCGCAGACGTGGCCGCCTACTACCTGGGCCTTGGCCGCTACCGCTGCGGCGACGCGGCTGGGGCTGTAAGCGCCTTGGCCGGCTTGGCCGACGCGCCCGAGACGTCGTTTCTCGGGCGCGACGCCCAGTACCTGGCCGTGCAGGCCGCCTCCCGGGCCGGGGATCACGCCCGCGCCCTGGCCTGGGCCCGGTCCTGGCTGGCCGACGCCGATCCCGCGCTCGCCCCGGAGGTCTGGCTGCGCGCGGCCGTGGCCGCAAACGCCCTGGGGCGGCGCCGCGACGCCGCGGATTTCCTGCGCCATTTGTCCCTGACTTGGCCCGACGCCAACGCCGCCCGCGCCGGCAACGCGCTGGCGCGGGAGATGTGTAGGGGGGATGACTCCGGCGGCCCGGAGGGGCAAGGCTCCTCCGGGACCTCCCCGCAAGGAGGAGCCGTTTGCTACGACCCGGATGCGCCGTCGAACGTGCTGTTGCGGGCCGAGGCCATGGTGGAGAAGGGCGCGCCGCAGGCGGCATTGGAACTGCTGGACGGCAGGCACGGCTTCGACGCCGGCCAGGCCGCACGGGCGCAGTACGTGCGCGGCAAGGCGCTCTACCGGCTGCGGCGGTTCAAGGCCGCGGCCGAGACCTTCGCCCGCGCCGCCGCCGCGGACCCGGCCGCGCCCCTGGCCGGCTGGGCCCGCTATCATGAAGCGCGCTGCCTGTGGCGCTCCTTCGACGAGGAGGATCTCGCGCGCATGGAGGCGCTTTTGCGCGCGGTGCTGGCCGCGCCCGTGCGCGACGATCCGCTGCGCGAGGTGGCCGCGCGCCATCTCGCCCTGCTCCTCGTCGAGCGGGGCCGCTTCGCCGACGCCCTCGCGGCCGCCGGGCAGCTGCACGGCCTGGCCGTGTCGCCGGACCTCGCCGCCCAGGGCGCGTCCCTGGCCGCGCTTCTGCGCTACGTCACCGGCGACATGGAAGGCGCGGTCCGCGATCTGGCCGCGTTTCCCGAGCGCTACCCGGACGACGACTGGGCCGACGGGGCGCGCTATTGGCGGGGGCGGGCGCTGGCGGCCCTGCGCCGGCCCGAGGAGGCGGCCCAGGCCTATCTGGACGCGCTCTCGCGCCGGCCCAATTCCTATTACGCCGGCCGGGCGCTGGCGGCGCTCGCCACCATGGACGCCGCCGCCGGGGACGGGGTCGTGGCCTCGGCCGTGCGCCAGGGCCCGCGCTGCCCGGGACGCGGCGAGCCGGCCTCGCCCGAAGCCGCCGCCGCCCTGGCCAAGGCCAGGCTCCTTGCCGACTCCGGTCTGCCGGCCCTGGCCGAAATCGAACTCGATTACGCCGCGCGGGCCATGCCGGAGCGCGCCGATCTCGCCATGGCCCATATCGAGGCCGCCGAGGGCATGGGCCGGCGCGGAGCGGTCATGCGCACGGCCTGGCGCACCTTTGGCGGCTGCCTCATGCGCGGCACGGCCGCCGACCTGCTTTCCTTGCGCGCGGCGCTGTACCCGCGCGCCCACGCCGGGCTGGTCGTCAATGCCCTTTCCGGCTCGGGCATCGACCCGGACATCGTGTATTCGCTGATCCGTCAGGAGAGCTTTTTCGATCCCCGGGCGGTTTCCGGGGCCGGGGCCGTGGGGCTTATGCAGCTCATGCCGGATACGGCCAAGGCCGTGGGCAAAAAGCTCGGCATCAAGGTCGAGCGCAAGGATCTCTTCGATCCGGCGGTCAATATCCGCCTGGGCACGGCGTTTTTCCGGGAGCGGGTGGCGGGCGCGGGAAGCCTGGCCGCGGCGCTTGCCGGCTACAACGCCGGGCAGACGCGCGCGGCTTCGTGGATGCGGGGCTTCGGCGGCCTTGGCGAGGAACTCTTTACGGAACTGATCCCGTATACCGAAACGCGGGACTACGTGCGGCGCATCGACGCCAATGCCATGATGTACGCCAAGCTCTACGGGCGCTGACGCGCGGCCAGCTCCTCCAGGGAGAACAGCCGGTCAGCGTTGAGGAGCATGACGAAGTCGCCGTCGAGGCGCGCCAGCCCCTTGACGAACTGCGGCGGCACGGGAAGCCCCATGTCCGGCGGCGGCAGGATGTCCGTGGGGGCGATTTCCACCACCTCGTGCACGGCGTCGGCCAGGGCGGCCATGGTGACGGGCTCGCCGTCGGCGTCGCGTTCGACGATGATGAGGCAGGAAGGCCTGGCCGTGTCGGGCAGTTCGAGCTTGGCCCGCGCGTCCACGACCGTGGCCGCGTTGCCGCGCAGATTGACCACGCCGCGCAGGTGCGCGGGCGCAAGGGGCACCCAGGTCACGGGCAGCATGTCGAGCACCTCGGACACGGCCGAGGACTCCAGGGCGAAGCGTTCGCCGCCGAGCGTCAGGGTGAGGTATTGTCGCGATGCGTCATCGGCCATGCGCAACCGGTCCTTTGAAAAAGGGGAACGGTACGCTTATACGCGAGATGCGGCTTTTGGGCAATCTTTGCGACGCGCGGAGCGAGGAAAAGACGTCCCGCGTCCCCCTCAGGACGGCCGCACCGTCAGTACGGGGATCTTGGCGGTCTTGACCACCTTCTCGGCCACCGAGCCGAAGGGAATGCGGTCCACGCCGCGCCGGCCGTGGGTGCCCATGATGATCATGTCCGCGGCCGCTTCGCGGGCGGCTTCCAGGATCTTTTCCGGCGCGTAGCCGTACGCCACCCGGCCCTCGGCCCGCACGCCCGTAAAGCGTTCGGCCATGAATTCGCCCATGGTCCGGTTCGCGCCTTCGAGGATTTGCGCGACCAGGGTCTGGATGCTTTCCGCCGGCACGTACAGGGTCGTGTAGCGGTTCATGCTCGGCGAGACGTAGAGCACGAGCAGGCGCGCGTCGAGTCCCTTGGCGAAAAGCGTCGCGTACTCGGCTAGGTACTGCGCCGCCTCGGAGAAATCCACGGCCAGCAGAATGGTTTTGACATCGGGAGACATGGGGACGGTCCTCCAGGGGTTTCCCGCCGCGATTCCTTTTTAGCCCCGGCCCGCCCGCACGGCAAGGCCCGGCGAGGGGCGTCATGGGCAGGCAGCGCCGTCCGCCCGGCGAGGCTTGAACCAGGGGCCTTTTCGGCGTATGGCGGGGTTCGCCGTCACGGCATCGGAGGCTTCATGAGCAAACGCAGCAGCGTCGCGCTTGATACGATTATGAAACAAGCCGTCAAAGTGGGCCGCTATCCCTGGATGGCCGGCCGGCTGGCGGCCATCGAAAAAGAGAAGATCTTTTTTTCGGCCCTGAACCCCCGGGCCGAAACCGGGCATGCCCGCAGTATCCGCCAGCTTTCCATCCGCATCACGGACATGTGCAACCTGCGCTGCCACACCTGCGGCCAGTGGGGCGACCACGGGTTCCTGCACGGCAAGAGCCTCAAGGACTTGAAGCGCCAGGAAATCTCCCCGGAGCGCTACCTCGAGCTGCTCGAGGACCTCGCCCGCCACGGCCACCATCCCTCGGTCTACCTCTGGGGCGGCGAGCCGACCATGTACGACGGCTGGCTGGAGATCGTCGAACGCGCGACGGAACTCAAGATGCCGACGTCCATCGTCACCAACGCCACCAAGCTCGTGCCCGCCGCGGACCGGCTGGCCGCCGCGCCATTGTTCCTGCTCCAGATTTCCATCGACGGCCACTCGGCCGAGGTGCAAAACGCCGCCCGGCCCTCGGCCAGCGGCGCGGGCGACAACTACAAGGTCATCCAGGAAGCCCTGGCCGCCATCCAGGAAGCCAAACGGGCCCGCAAGACGAAGCTCCCCCTGGTCGCCTCGCTCACCACCATTTCGAGCGCCAACGTCAACCACCTGGTGGACATCTACGAAGCCTACAAGGACCGGGTGGACATCTTCGTCTACTACCTCTCCTGGTGGATCGACGAAAAAAGCGCCAAGGCCCACGACGAGGACTTCGCGCGCCGCTTCGGCTTCAAGCCCAAGCTGCATTGGGGCTGGGTCGGCGACTGGACCATCAAGGACCACGAGACCCTCGACAAGCAGCTGCGCGAAGTGCAGCGCCGCGCCAAGGGCTTCGGCAAGCCGGCCGTCAACATCATTCCCAACATCACCGGCCTGTCCAATCTGCAGGAATACTACACCAACCACGACGCCACGTTCGGCTACAACCAGTGCATTTCCATCTACCAGGCCGTGGAGCTCGATTCCAACGGCGACATGTCGCCCTGCCGCGACTACCATGACTACATCGTCGGCAACGTGCGGGACAAGACCATCACCGAGCTGTGGAACAGCGAGTCCTACCGCCGTTTCCGCGCGAGCCTGCACACCGAGGGCCTCATGCCCTCGTGCACCCGCTGTTGCGGCCTGATGGGGTATTGATGGCCGAGGCTTCCCGACCGGCCCGCGTGGTCATGCTGCTCCAGGACCTGGCGTTCGGGGGCACCCAGCGTCAGGCCCTGGAACTCGGCGCGCGCCTGGACCGCGCCCGCTTCGCTCCGGAATTCTGGATGCTCGCCGACGTGCGGGACTTCGCGCCCCACGCCGAAGCGGCCGGCATTCCCCTGACGTGGCTTTCGCCCTACCCCAGGGTCGGCGCGCTTTCGCTCGCGGCGCTGTGGAAAAAGCTCGCCTCCGACCGGCCCGATCTGCTCGTGCCGCTGACCGCCGTGCCCAACATCTGGGGCCGCGTGTTCGGCCGCCTGCGGGGCGTTACGGCCATCGTCGGCACCTGCCGCGGCGGCGGGGCGATCAAGCGCCAGCACGAACGGCTCCTCAAGGGCCTGGCCGCGCATCACATCGTCAATGCCGCGCCGCTTGGGGAGGCGCTCGTGCGCATGGGCCGGCCCGAATCCGCCGTGACCTGCATCGCCAACGGCGTGGATACGGCCCATTTCGCGCCGCCGCCCGAGGAGCTGCGCCCGGTGCGCGAGGTGGTCCTTTGCCCGGCGCGGTTTTGCGAGGACAAGGACCACGAGACGCTCATCCAGGCTTTTGCCTACACCGTGGCCAAGCGGCCGCGCGCCGAGCTGTGGCTGGTCGGCGACGGGCCGCTGCGCACGCGCGTGCGCACCCTTGCGGCCAGGAGTCCCGTGCGCGGGCTCATCCGCACCTATCCGGCCGCGCCCGACCCCAGGCCCTTTTTTCAGCAGGCGTCGGTGGTGGCGCTGTCCTCGGTGCGCGAGGGGCTGCCCAACGTGCTGCTCGAGGCCATGAGCATGGGCATTCCCGTGGCGGCCACGGCCGTGGGCGGCATTCCGGACCTGGTCGAGCCCGATCGTACGGGCCTGCTCTGCCCGCCGGGCAACGCGCAAGCCCTTGGCGAGAATATGGCGAAGCTCCTGGCGGACGAGACCTTGCGCCGCGCCTGCGGCCAGGCCGCCCGGGAGCGCGTGCTGACGCATTTTTCCATGGAACGGATGGTGCGCCGTCACGAAGACGTGTTCGATAAGGTGTTGTCCGATGCGGCCGGGCGATGACGCGGCCGGGAGAGTCCCGGGGCGTCGCCCGCGCAGGGAGCATGCCATGACGCTTTTCGTCCAACCGGTGCTTTGGGTCCTGTTGTTGCTGGCCGTCCCGGCCATGGCCGCCATTGCCGGCGAGCCCGACCTGTCCGGACTTTGGCGCGGGTCGCTGTACGGTTCCAACGTCCAGGCGCGGGTGGAGCAGGAAGGCCACCACGTCAAGGCCGAAGTCGTGGTCGTGGCCATGACCGGCGAAACCAATGTCTACCATCTCGTCGGCGCGGTCTTTGACGGCCACGTCTACATGGTGCACGGCAGCGGCCACGTGTTCGAGGGCGACGCCAAGGGCGGGGCGATAAGCGGCGTGCTGACCACCAAGGGCGGCAGCCGCCTCGACGTGCAGGCGACCAAGGTGCCCCTTCAGGACGACAAGAAGACGCCGGCCGACGGCTCCGCCGTGTCCGTGTCGCGCCGTCCGGGCTGATTTTTCCCAGGAGGATTCGTGCTCTCTTTTGCGTTTGCGGTCATGGCCGCGCAACTTGCGGTCCTGACGGCGCTCTATCTGCTTGGCCGTCGCCATGTGCGCGGCGGCGCGGGTCCCGAGCCCATGCCCGAAGCCTGCCCCCGCCTCGGGGTCATCGTGCCCGTCACGGGCGACCACCCGGGCATGCGCGAGGCCGTGGCCTCGCTGCTCGACCAGGATTACCCGGATTTCGTGGCGGTCTTCGTCACGGCCGCGGCGGACGACCCGGCCGTGGCCCTCGTGCAGGGCGTGGCCGGCGACGATCCCCGCGCGCTCCTGGTCACGGCCGGCCCGGCAGCACGCTGCGGCCAGAAAAACCACAACATCCTGGCCGGCATGCGCGCCGCGGCAACGGCCGAGGTGTTCGTTTACTGCGATTCGAGCCATGTGGCCGACCGGCATTTCCTGACCAATCTGGCCGCTCCCGTGATTCGGGGCGACGCGCCCATGACCAGCGGCTTCCACAAGATCGTGCCGGGCGACGCGGCCACGGGCACCATCGGCATGGCCGTCACCTGCATGGCCCTGCATCTGCTCCAGCCCATCCGCGCCATCACCCAGCCCTGGGGCGGGGCCATGGCCATTTCCCGGCAGGCCTTCGAGCGTTTCGGCCTCAGGAAACTGTGGGGCGCAAACATCGTGGACGACTTTTCCATGGGCCCGCACCTGCACCGCTTCGGCGTCGCCGCCTGGCCCGTGGCCGCGGCCTGCCTGGAAACGCCCATGGCCGGTATGACGCTTGCGCGCTGGGACGACTGGCTCACGCGCCAGCTGCTGTACCTCAAGTTCTGCATCCCGCCGGGCTGGCTGGTGTCCATCGTCGCGGTCTTTCTGCTCTCCGCGCCGCCGCTGCTGGCCCTTTGCGTGCTCGTCGCCTGGGCCTTCGGCGCGGCCGGCGGCACTGCCGGCACGGGAGCGCTGGCCTACCTCGCCGCGTTTTGCGGTCTGGGGCTGTGCTACCGCGGCCTGTGCCCGCGCCGGGTGGGCGTTTTCGCCTGGCTGCGCGGCTACGCCGCCACCTTCGCCATGCTGGCCTGGTGCTTCGGCCGCACGTTTACGACCAACACCATGTCCTGGCGCGGCATCGCCTACAAGGTGGGCTGGGGCGGCGTGGTGCGCGAGGTTATCCGCAAGGGCTAAGCGCCGCATGCTTCGAATGAAACGGCCGCCGTTCCCGGGCAGGGAGCGGCGGCCGTTTTGCGTGGAATGGGCGCTTACTGCTGGTTGCGGTAGCCCCAGGCCGGCGCCTGGTCCGGGGGGCCGTTGCGGTGCTGTTTTTTCTTGTGCTTGGCGTTCTTTTTCTGCTGCCCGGGCGGCATGCCCTGGGGAGCGGCGTTGGTTTTCGGGCCGGCGTAGGAAGGCGGGCCGTAGGGAGGGGCCTGCGTCCCCTTGGGGCCGGCGTAGGCCGGCGGTCCGTAGGACTGCGGCTGGCCTTGCCCCTGCGGGTTCTTCTTGGCCATGGCCGGCGCGGTGCAAAGGACCGCGCCCAACAGCAGGGCGACGCCGGCCAGCAGCTTCGGCATCATGCGCATGGGAATCCTCCTTGACGTCTGGGATGCTGGGGAGTCCGGGAAGAGCATACGCCGGTTTGCGCCGGTGGAAAGCGGAAAATACGGCGGCAAGGAGGGGATGCCCTACGCCACGCCGGCCTGGGCCTTTTGTGCGGCCAGCTCCTTTTTCCATTGGAAAATGAGGAAGACGAAGGGCGTAAGGGCCAGGATTTCCGGGATTTCCCGAATGCCGATGCGCACGGTGGCGAAGTAGAGCGCCGCGCCGCAGACACAGGCCAGCGCGATGCGCCACATGGACTTCACGTCGATGATGCGCATGCTGGCCTGGCAGTAGCTCGTGGTGGTCACGGCCACGGCGGCCTTGGTGATGAGCATGGCCAGGCACGTGCCGAGCAGCGGATCGGCCGGGATGAGCGTGTAGCACAGCGCCAGGTTGAGCGCGAGGCCCCCGATATAGATGAAAAGGAGCAGCCGCTGCTTGCCCTGGCTCATCATCAGATAGGCGGCGAGGTTGTGCACGAAGCCGCAGATGATGGTGCCGACGAGCCATTTCTGCATCCACATGGCGTCGTGGTAGGCCCCGCCGTAGATGAGTCCGATCAGGCGGTCGGACTCGATGAAAAGCACGAACATGACGGGGATCGAGGCCCCGATGAGCCAGCGCACGGAGTTGTTGGCCAGGCGTTTGAACTCGCGCTTGTCGCTTTTCCACAGGCGCACGAACAGCGGGTAGAGGATGCTGCGCAAAAGCAGGTTGGAGACGAGGATGGAGATGCCGTCCACGAGCTCCCAGGTGACGCTGTACTGGGCGACCTTGGTCGGTCCGGCCTGGCCCTGGAGGAAATAGAGGTTGGCCTTGTTGTAGAGGATGGCGGCCAGGGCCATGAGCACGAAGGTGGTGCCGTGCTTGGCCGTGGCCCAGGTACGGGCCAGGGACTTGCGTTTGAGCGTGAGGCCCGTGAAATCCGTCTTCTTGAGCGCCATCCAGACGCCGCCGGCCAGGTTGGAGACGTTCTCGATGACCTTGAAGAGCGCGATCCAGTGCGGCGCGGCCCCAAGCGCCAAAAGCGAGATGGCGTAGCCGTAGCCGAGCACGCCCGAGACCACGCGGATGCGGCCCTCGAGGTCCTGGCGGCCCTCCACGCGGATGGCCACGAAAAAGGAGCTGGCGATGGCCTCCAGGCCCACGCCCGCGGAGATGACCATGACGAGGTTTTTGAGCCCCGCGGTGTAGCCCTGCCAGTAGATGAAGATCACGACCCCGATCCAGCCGGCGACGAGCAGGATGCCCTTGAGCAGCGTGTACTGGGCGAGGATGTCGCCCTTGTGGCTGTATTTCTTGCTCAGCGACGAAACGAGCGGCTGGTTGAGGCCGAATTCGCCGAGGAACAGGATGATGGAGGCCAGGCCGAAGGCCACCATGAACTCGCCGTAGTCGCTGGTGGAAAGCCGGGCCAGGTAGATCAGGAAAAAGGTGTGCAGGGCGTCGTGTATCCACTGCGCCCCGGCCAGGTGCACGAATTTGGAGACGATGCCATAGGACGGACGAGAGGCCTTTGCAGGCGGGGTCGGTGCGGCTTGGGGCATGTGGATTCCCCCTCCCGGCCGCGCAGGCGGCCGGGAGGGAAGGGGAGACTATTTCGTCTTGGCTTTCTTTTTGGAGGCCTTGCCGGCCTTCTTGGCGGAGGCGGCCTTGACGTCGGTCTTGCCCGCCTTCTTGGCGGCCGGGGCCGGCGTGGGCGTCAGGACGGGCTCGGCGGCTTTCGCCGGCTCGGGCTGCGGCGCGGCGGCGACGGGTTCCGGCTCGGGCTGCGGGGCCGGCGCGGCGACAGGTTCGGGCGCGGGCGCGGCCACGGCCGGCGGGATGTCGACCTTCACGGCCGGCTGGTGCATTTCCTTGGCCACCGGCGCGGTTTCCTGGCGCGGCGCGGGAACGGGCTCCGGCTCCTTGGCCGGCTCGGGTTCGGGCTGCGGCGCGGCGGCGACAGGCTCGGGCTCGGGCTGCGGTGCCGGTTCCGGTTCGGGAGCCGGCGCGGCGACGGGTTCAGGCTCGGGCGCGGGAGCCGGTTCGGGCTGCGGCGCAGGAGCCGCTTCCGGTTCGGCCACGGGCGTCGGCTCGGGCGCGGCCTGGGGCGCGGCAGGAGCGGCCTTGCCGGCGCAGCAGCCGCGCGGGGCGCACTGGATGAACGCGCCGAATTTTTCCAGCTCGTCCACGCGGCAGCTCCAGACCATCTTGCCGTCGTGGAGGATGGCGTCGGGGCAGCCGTCGCACATGTTCTGGCGGCCGTCGTCGAAGAGGTCGCAGGGCTGGATGACCATGATGGACTGGATGGACAGCGGCTTGAACCACATCTTCGGCCTGGTCAGCAGGCGGCCGAAGATCTTGCGCAGGCTGGCGTTGAAGAACGCGAGCGGCAGGAGCTTTTGCACCCCCTGCATCCAGCACGGCCGCGAGTAGGCGAGGTAGGTGCCGAAGAAGAGGTGGTGGAAGATCTGCGTCCACTCGGCGAATTTCGCGTCGAGGTAGCCGAGGATCTCGTCCTTCGTGCCCACGCGCAGGGTGAGCAGCCACTTCATGGACTGCGGGTCCTCGGTGCCGTTTAGGTAGGCACAGGGCTCGTGGTCCGGATAGGCCAGGCGGATGGCGTCGGCGATCTCCTGGGAGACGAGGTCCTGGTGGGTCTCCTGGTGGTCGAGCTGGTAGACGAGGTTGCCGACGTCGACCGGGCGACCGTTGGCGAACACGTCGAAATTGTTCTTTTTGCGCGCCGAGCGGAACAGGATGTAGACCATCGTCTGGATGATGTCGATGTGCTCGTGGGCAAACCGCGTGAGCATCGGGATCTCGGAGAGGGTGTCGCGGTAGATCGTGGCGTTGAACGAGCAGGCGATCTTGCCCTCGCCGTGCTCGTGGATCATCTCCGCGAGCTTCAGGCGCAGATCGCACAGGTCTTTCTCGGAAGCGCCCTTCCAGCCCGGGCGTTTCTGGTGGGAGTCCACGTGCATGGTGAATCCCACGACCCCGGCGGCGGCCAGTTCGCGCACGAGTTCCGGGGTGAGCGCCTGGCCGTTGGAGTTGATGACGGGCTTCCAGCCCTTGGAGGCCACGTAGCGCACCAGCGGCACGATGTCGGGGTAAATCAGCGGCTCGCCGCCGGCGATGGAGATGTTGTCCGTGCGCCTAAGCGTCTTGACCGTTTCCAGCTCCCGGATGACGTCGGCAAGGGGACGGTGTCCGTCGGGATCGTTTTCGCGGTAGCAGCCCTCGCAGTACAGATTGCACTTGGTGGTGGGCTCGAGCCAGGTGATGGCGTTGTCGGCCAGGTTCCAGGGCAGGCGGTAATATGATCCCGGTGTCAGCGGTCGTTTTCTCATGGCGCTCCGGTCCGTTCGGCGAGGATTTTGCCGCATGGTGGCACGGCTTGGGCGTTGCGTTATCGCAAATAGGCGGCAGTGGCAACCAACGGCCCGGCACACGCAGGCCCGGCGCGCCGTCGGAGGTTCCCTTTCCCGGCAAGCTGGTGTAGGTTCCCGTGTCGTTGGGGACCTTTTGCTTTTTCGACACGTGGTTTCATAACAGTCTGAAATAGAACGATCAATTTTGCAGCCGCAACCGCGGCCGCCCTTTTTTTGCGACACCGCAACCGTAGGAACACCCGCCCATGACAAGCCTGCCCATGCCCGCCGACCTGCCCGAAGTCCCTGTCAACGCCAACGCCCAGGTGGTCCTGACCAAGCGCTACCTGCAAAAGGACCCGGAAGGCGCGCCCGTCGAGGACGCGCGCGGGCTTTTCTGGCGCGTGGCCGCCGCCATCGCCGCCGAGGAGGCCAAGTACGACAAGTCGCCGTACACGCCGCAGGCCCTGGCCCGCACGTTTTACGACCTCATGACCGGCATGCGCTTCCTGCCCAATTCGCCCACGCTCATGAACGCCGGCGCGCCGCTCGGGCAGCTGGCCGCCTGCTTCGTGCTGCCTGTCGGCGATTCCATGGAGGAGATCTTCGACGCCGTGAAGTTCGCGGCGCTGATCCACAAGTCCGGCGGCGGCACGGGCTTTTCCTTTTCCCGGCTGCGGCCGAAGAAAAGCCGCGTGGGCTCGACCGGCGGCGTGGCCTCGGGACCGGTGTCGTTCATGCGCATCTTCAATACCGCGACAGAGCAGGTCAAACAGGGCGGCACGCGGCGCGGCGCCAACATGGGCATCCTGCGCGTGGACCATCCCGACATCCTGGAATTCATCACCTGCAAGGAACGCGAAAACGAGCTGCAGAATTTCAACATCTCCGTGGCCCTGACCGAACGCTTCATGCAGGCCGTGGAAAAGGGCGAGGACTACGATCTGGTCGATCCCCGCGACGGCAAGGTCGTCGGCAGGCAGAGCGCGGCCGAGGTGTTTGCGCTGCTCGTGCGCAAGGCCTGGGAATCCGGCGATCCCGGCATCGTGTTCATCGACCGCATCAACCGCGACAACCCCACCCCGGCGCTGGGGGCCATCGAGTCCACCAATCCCTGCGGCGAGCAGCCGCTTCTGCCCTACGAGGCCTGCAACCTGGGTTCGGTCAACCTGTCGGCGTTTTACGCCCCCGACGACCCCGATGCCTCAGACGGCATCGACTGGAAGGGCTTGGCCGAGACCGTGCACCTGGCCGTGCGCTTCCTCGACAACGTCATCGACGCCTCGCGCTATCCCCTCGACCAGATCACCGAGATGGTCCACGCCAACCGCAAGATCGGGCTTGGCCTCATGGGTTTCGCCGACCTGCTCTTTCTGCTCGGCATCCCCTACGACAGCACCGAGGCCCTGGGGCTGGCCGAGAAGGTCATGGAGACCATCCAGGCCGAGGCCCGCTCCGCCTCCAAGACCCTGGCCGCCGAGCGCGGCCCCTTCCCGGCCTACGCGGAATCGGTCTTCGGCAAGCGCAACCTCGGCCCCTACCGCAACGCCACCACCACCACCATCGCCCCCACGGGCACGCTCTCCATCATCGCCGGCTGCTCGTCGGGCATCGAGCCGCTCTTCGCCCTGGCGTTCTCGCGCCACGTCATGGACGGCGAAAAGCTCGTGGAAGCCAACCCCCACTTCGTCGCGGCGATGAAGACGGCCGGGGCCTACTCCGAAAGCCTCATGGAGGAGGTCACGCGCAAGGGCTCCATCGCGCACATCGGCATGCTGCCCGAGGCACTGCGCGAGGTCTTCGTCACGGCCATGGACATCGAGCCGGTCTGGCACCTCAAGATGCAGGCCGCCTTCCAGAAATACACCGACAATGCCGTGTCGAAGACCGTCAACCTGCCGGGCGCCGCGACCAAGGAAGACATCCGGGAGATTTACTGGCTGGCCTACGAACTCGGCTGTAAGGGCGTGACGGTCTACCGCGACGGCTGCAAGTCCAACCAGGTGCTGTGCACGGGCGACGGCGCGCCGGCCGATCCGGCCAAGCCGCAAAGCAAGGTGCGCGTGCGGCCGGACATCGTGTTCGGCTTCACCCAGAAGGTCAAAACGGGGCTGGGGGAACTCTACCTCACGGTCAACGAAGTGGACGGCAAGCCGTTCGAGGTCTTCGCCACCATCGGCAAATCCGGCCGCTCGGTCACGGCCAAGGCCGAGGCCATCGGCCGGCTGGTGTCGCTGGCCCTGCGCTCGGGCGTGAGCGTGGCCGACATCGTGGGCCAGCTCAAAGGCATCGGCGGCGAGAACCCGGTGTTCCAGAAAAAGGGCCTGCTGCTCTCCATCCCGGACGCCGTGTCCTGGGTGCTGGAAAACCGCTATTTGCAGGGCCGCAAGGTCCTCGACGACACCGGCAACCTGGGTCATGCCCTGTGCCCGGACTGCGGCGGGGAGCTGACCTTCGAGGAAGGCTGCCACGTGTGCAAGGCCTGCGGCTACACCAAGTGCGGCTAGCATCGGCCTTGAAATGCGTACCTGTGCAAATAAAAGCACGGCAGGCGCAGGCGCCTGCCGTGCTGTAAAGGCAAGGGAAAGCAAATCGAAAATTCAAGATACGATGGGCACTTCCTTTATGTGGGCGATCTTTTCCCCGTCAAAGAAGACTTCCACCTCGGAGTACCTTGGCTCCGATGGAGTCAAGGTCTTTTCGAATCGACAAGGTATCCATGCGGCCGGCGAACTCGTTGCCCCTTGCAGTGGTGTTAATGGGACAAGGCGCAAATCCAGCAAAAGGATGCTCGGGTTTATTCCCTGGGGCTCTTTGATGAAGAGTTTTGGGGTTACGCCAAGCGGGTCGATCAAAATTTCGCCGATGACATAAAGGGTGTGAGGCTTAGGCGGCATTGTGTCGATCCATGCATACCAATTCTTTGTTTCCATAATGGCCTCGCCTGCTTCTGGGGTGTGTTGCGAACGACTTGGACCTGATTTGTTAAAATGAGTCTGTCCTGGTTATGGATTTGTACACCAGTTTGGCGTCGACAATATCCCCTTTCATTATGACGATATAAGCTAGGTGGTTTTGGAGTTCAGGGTCTGTCTTCCATGGCTCGGCATTCTTGCGAATGGGGATGTCGTCCGCCACGTTCTTCCCAGTTTGTAAAAAATACTCCGGCCCTTGCGATCTGTCGCCAATCCGCTCTAGCCGCGAATAGATGAATCCTTTCACTTTCTCCATGAACACCTCCTGGTTTATGGTTGCTGCGCCGAAAGTCGATGGTTGGGCTGGATGTCGCCGCAACAGCCCGGAGCGTTTGTGTGGTTGATGCTTTGCTTGATGGTGTTTTGTTGCGTAGTTTGTATGTATTTGTAATTATTATAGTTTGCAAATGACGAAGGCTCTTGCTTGCGTCACGAACATTCTTGCGCAAAACAAAAAGAAGAGGTGCAGCATGACGCGTGTTGCCAAAGGCTCGGGCTGCATGGAAACAGATATTTTTCAAGATATAAGCAGAAAATACTATTTGACAATATAAATTTAACGAGAGAATGCCTCGGAATAGTTCAGTTTATTGGTATTATGTCGGCATGATATGGTATTTCCACGAGTGCCTGTTGTTTGCCGCTGAGGCACGAAGTCACACGAAGCCGGTATGGATATGCTCGAGAGTCGTTCCGGTGTCGCAAGGGCAGGCATCACTGCCCATGGGGCGAGGATGATCCGGGAAGGGCAATGCAAAGGCGAGTCTCGCAAAGAGCTTGAAGAAGCTCGCCCTGCGGAAACTCCATTGCAAGAATGAATACGGATGTCCCGGCGGACCGGGACTGCTCGATGGGCCGTTTGACTGTGCAGGGTGTTTCCATAGCGAGCCGGTATCCTCGCTATGGTCCCCTGCCCGGGAAAACGGCTGGCGGGGTTTGGACCTTACACTAATCCATTTCGATGCAGTCGTGGGGGCAGAAGGCCATGGCCCGCTCGATGTCCGCGGCCGGGGCTTCGGCGAGCAGGACCACGGGCTTTTCCGCGACCTCGTCCATGGCGAACAGTTCCGGGAGCATGCTGGCGCAGGCGCCGCAGCCGTTGCAGCAGACGGGATTGACGCTGTAGGCGTGCAGGGTCGTTTCCATGGGCGCTCCTCGGTTTCGGTGGCGGTCGGACCTCTTTCCATCTATGCTCCGCCCCTGGCTTGTCAACGCCGGAGCAGACCGTACGCATGCGCTGCAACAAATGCGGGGCCGAGAGCCCAGACGCGACACGCTTTTGCCCCGTGTGCGGGCACAAGCTGCAATCCGACCGCCTGGCCGGCGAAAACGAATCCGGGGACGGCCCGGACGGCCGCGCGGAAGGCTCGCGGCTGCTCGATTTCCAGGGCTGGTCCCGGCCCGGCCGGGGACTCGGGCCCTATGTCGAGGCCAGTGTCCTGGCCCTGCTCCTGGCCGGGGCCGCCGTGGTCTGCCAGCTCACCGGCGTGCTCTGGCCGCTCTATCCGGCCGTGGCCCTGTGCGGCCTCATCCTCTGGCTGCGCCGCCTGTAGCGGCCGGCCGTCTTCGGGAAATCCCCGCGTAATCCCCGGAAGGAAACGCCCATGCGACAGAATATTCTCGACGTGCTTGCCGCAAGGCCGGTGCTGGCCGACGGCGCGATGGGGTCGCAGCTTGCGGCCAGGGGCCATGCCACGCCCTGCCTCGATCTTCTTAATATCGAAGCGCCCGATGCCGTGCGCGCCATCCACCAAGCATACCTCGCCGCCGGCGCGGAGGTCATCGAAACCAACACCTTCGGGGCCAACCGCAGGAAGCTTGCGCGCTGCAACCAGGCGGACAGGACGCGGGAGATCAACCGACAGGGCGCGCTGCTCGCCCGCGCCTGCGCCGGGTCGCGGGCCTTCATCGCCGGCGCGATGGGGCCGGTCGGCCGGCTTGAGGACGAGGCGGACTGGGACCGGGAGGCCGTGGCCGCGCTCTACGCGGAACAGGCGCAGGCCCTGGCCGAGGGGGGCGCGGACCTGCTCATCCTCGAAACCTTCGCCGACCTCGAGCTCCTGCGCATCGCCCTCGGTGCGGTCAAGGCCGCCACACCCCTGCCGGTCGCCGCGCAGATGGTGTTCGGCGCGGCAGGCTCGGACCTCGGCGGGCGCGACATCGCCGCTTGTTTGCGCCTGCTGCGCGAGGAGGGCGCGGACATCGTCGGCCTCAACTGCGGCATGGGGCCCCGGGGCGCGCGCGACATGCTGCGCGCGGCAGGGCCCCTTCCCGGGCCGGTTTCGGTCTTTCCCAACGCCGGGTTCCCGGAGCGCCGGGGCGACAGGCTCGTCTATCCGTCCTCGCCGGAATATTTCGCGGACATGCTCATGCAGTGCGCGCAGGCCGGCGCGCGCCTGCTCGGCGGCTGCTGCGGCACGGGGCCGGAGCACATCCGCGCCCTGCACCGGCTGCTCGCCGCCGGCAAGGGTTCGAGCTCCGTCGCGACGCCCCTTGCCGCGGCGCAGGCCGCCCCGGTCACACAGCCGCGTGAGCAAGAGGAAACGGCCACGGGCTTTGCCGCCCGGCTCGGCAGCGGGCGGCCGCTGTTTCTGGTGGAGCTCGACCCGCCCAAGCACCTGGACGTCGCCGGCGTGCTCGAGGGCGCGGACGCCCTGGCCCGGGCCGGCGTGGACGCGATCACGCTTGCCGAAAATCCCCTGGCCGCGCCGCGCCTGTCCAACATCGCCCTGGCCCAGCGCATCCGCGCGCAAAGCGACGTCGAGGTCATCGTCCACCTGACCGGCCGCGACCGCAACCTGATCGGCATGCAGTCCACGATCATGGGACTTTCCTGCCTCGGGCTGGACAACGTCCTGGCCGTCACGGGCGATCCGCCGTCCACGGGCGGCGAGGAGCGCCTGTCCGGGGTGTTCGACGTGCGCTCCTTCGAGCTGATCGCCCTGCTCGAGAGCTTCCGCCAGGGCCGCAACGCCCATGGCCAGGACATGCGCGCGGCGGCCAATTTCTGCATCGGCGCGGCGTTCAATCCCAACACCCGCAACATCGCCATGCAGGTCAAGCGCCTTTCCCGCAAGGCGGCGCTCGGCGCGCGCTACTTCCTGACGCAGCCGGTCTATTCGAAGGAAAAGGTCGACGAGGTGATCGAGGCCGTCAAGGATGTGGCGCAGCCCATTTTTCTTGGCATCATGCCGCTGGTGAGCCTGCGCAACGCGGAATTTCTGCACAACGAGTTCCCGGGCATCACCATCCCGGAGCCCGTGTTCGCGCGGCTGCGCGAGGCCGGGGACGGGCAGGCGCAGGAAGGGCTGGAAATCGCCTGGGAGCTCATGGAATACGCGCTGCCGCATTTCGCGGGCATGTACGTCATCCCGCCGTTCAATCGCTATGCCCTGGCGCTGGAGCTCATCAGGCGGGCCAAGGCGGCGTTGGCGCAGGCCCGCGCTACGGACTGCCGCAGCAGCGCGCCGAACTGAGGCGCGAGCAGGGGATGGCGTCCACGAGCACGTTGATGCAGCCGCCGTTGTAGTCCTTGACGATGCGGCCCGAGGGCATGCGGCCGTGCCAGACGCGGCTGGTGAAGACGGCGAGGTCGCCGTTTAGCTGCACGTAGAATTCCGCGAATTCCTTGCCGAAAAAGCTGTTGAAGATGTAGACGCCCTCGCGGACGCCGACGAAGCTGTATTTGTCGGGCGTCTTGCAGGTCAGTATCGCCAGGGCGCGCTTGAACGAACAGACCAGCACGGCCTGTTCGTCGAACGCGGCCGCGGGCCGCGTCAGCGGCGGCACGCCGAGCAACACGCACGCCAGCACGAGCATCGCCAGTCGTTTCATGCAACCCTCCCCGGCGGCCAACGCCGCCCCTACGCGCCTTTTCGTCGTGAACCCGCGATCCTTTAGGCCCCATCCGCGCCTGCCTCGAACGTCGGAGATGGGCGGCCCGTTTCCGTCTTGTCGCCCAAACGTCGCGCGGGGTCCAGCCCGGGGAAGCGCCCGTCGGGACGACAGGGACAAGGGCGAGGCTTTCGACGGGCACGGCGTTTGGGCAGGGGTTCAATTACGGGCCTGGAGCGCCGAGGCGGCATAGCCATAACAGCGAATTCGCGCCGTGATTCCCGTGTGCCGGCGTATCGATTCCTCCAGCGCCACCATGAACGCCTGCATCACGTCCGGCGTCCGAAAGGCCTCAAGCCGATACCGGATCTCGACGAATGCCGGACGGCCGCGGCCGCGCCGCACGGCAACGTATATGACATGCACCTTGTCGATATCCGCCTTGAGGATGTCCGTGCAATATGCGGTCGCATCGTCGGTGAGCCGACTGAGGACTTCTTCATTTGGCATGCTGTCGTTTGAAAAAAAGAAGGTGACGTTTGGCATGACGCACTCCGTTAAACACTCAAAAGTTGTTTGCCCATGGGGAGATAGAGGGAGACGTCGGAAAGGAGTCCCTCGATGGGGGACTTCCAGCCACGGTCCCATACCGCCAGCCAACGGTGTTCGGGGCGCCTGTCGAGGCCCACGGCATGGAGCGACACGGGCGCGGCTCCGAGCTGGCGCAGGGGGGCGGGGCCGGTATGGCCGAGCAGCAGGTACTGTTGTTCGCCCACCGCAGGAGCCAGATCGATGCCGTCATAGAGATTGCGGCGCCAATCGGTTATCTGCTCTTGCCAGCGGGCGAAATTGCCGCCGCCTTTTTCACGGTAAGCGTCGCTGGCCAGCACCTCGGGCCCCGTCACGGTGTGGATAGCTAGATAGGCTGGGCAGCCGGGCGTCAGGGCCTTGAAGCGCTGCGAACTGCGAAAGCCTGGCACGGAAATCAGGGCGGGCAGTTTGGTGTTGCTGTAGAAAGCGTTCCAGTCGGCTTCCTGGGCAGCATTGACGAAGCTGCATTCCACGGTATAGATCATTTCCAATAAGCCTCCTGAGGGATGTTGTGTCCATAAGGCAATCGTCACGATTGCTATTCTTATACAGCGCGTTTTCGCACATGCAAAACGAAGAGTTGGCAAGGTGCGGTGACATTCGCTCAAGGTGGGCGGTTGCGGATATTTTCCCGGCGGTTGGCGATGCGACGAAAAATTCCCAGCAGCACGGCGTTGCTGGCTTTCGAGACGGCGGCGCGGCACGAAAGTTTCGCACGGGCCGCCGAAGAACTTTCACTGACGGAAGGGGCGATCAGCCGCCAGATCGCGCGGCTGGAAGATGCGTTGGGCGTCGTGCTGTTCGAGCGGATCGGGAATCGGGTGCGTCTGTCCGCAGCCGGCGCCCGCTATGCGCGACAGGTGCGCGAAGTTCTCGATCGCCTGGAACGCGACAGCCAATGCCTGACGGCGCAAGCCGGCGACGGCGGCAGCCTCGATATCGCGGTGATCCCCACCTTCGCCAGTCGGTGGCTGATTCCACGCCTGAAACGGTTCCAGGACCGGCATCCGGGCATCACGGTACATTTGGCCGAGCGGGCCGAGCCCTTCCCCTTGCCGGCCAGCGGATTCGACGCCGCCATCCACTTCGAGCATCCAGCCTGGACCGGCATGCATTGCTACGCGCTGTTTAAGGACTTCCTGATCCCCGTTTGCCACCCCGGGCTGGTGCCGGACGACGCGGCGCAGGCGCGTCTCGACGGCCTGCCCCGCCTGCATAAGCGGAGCACGCCGGACGCCTGGCGCAACTACGCGGAAGAGGCCGGCATCGATCTCGCAATTCCCGCCGTCGGCGCCAACTACGACCTTTTTTCCATGCTGATCGAAGCGGCTCTGGCAGGACTCGGCGTGGCGTTGGTCCCAAGCCGGTATGTGGAGGACGATCTTCTCCAGGGGCGATTGATTTCGCCATGGCCGCCGGCTCGAAGCCTCATCAAACGGTATTGCCTGGTGCTGTCGGAATCGGAGGAAGTCCAATCCGGATCAATGCGTGCATTCGCCGGCTGGCTTCTCGAGGAAGCCAAGTCCCCGCGCCGTTCTCCTTGAAAAAGAAACGCCGCCCTTGCGGACGGCGTTTCCCGGACAGGTCGCCGCAATGCGGCCTAATCCAGCTCGTATTCGTTGCGCCAGTCGCCGGCGTCGGCGTATTCGGGCTGGTCTTCCTTGTTGAACAGGCAGTCGCCGATAACCAGATAGTCCATCTCCGTGCGCATGAAGCAGCGGTAGGCGTCGGCCGGGGTGCAAACGATGGGCTCGCCGCGCACGTTGAAGCTCGTGTTGACCACGACAGGGCAGCCGTGGCGCGCGTAAAACGTCTTGATGAGCTTGTGGTAGCGCGGGTTGGTGCGCTCGTGCACGGTCTGGATGCGCGCCGAGAAGTCCACGTGGGTGATGGCCGGCAGTTCGGAGCGCGGCACGTAGAGGCGCTCGAACATGGGCATCTGCCAGTAGCCCTCGGGCAAGGCGTGGCGCAGCTTTTCGGCCACCGGCGCCACGAGCAGCATGTAGGGCGAGGGCCGGTCCTGCTCGAAGCACTCCGACACGGCCTCGGCCAGCACCGAAGGGGCGAAGGGCCGGAAGCCCTCGCGGTACTTGATCTTGAGGTTGAGCTTTTTCTGCATCTCCGGGTTTCGCGGGTCGCCGAGGATACTGCGGCCGCCCAGAGCGCGGGGGCCATATTCCATGCGGCCCTGGAACCAGCCCACGACCTTGCCGTCGGCCAGCAGGTCGGCGACCGTGGCGCACAGGGCGTCGAAGTCGTCGTAGGGCGTGCAGGGCGCGTCGTTGCGCGAAGCCACGCGCAAGGCGTCGCGGCGGGTGAATTCCGGGCCGAGGTAGGAGCCGGCCATGCGGTCGGCCGCGCCTACGGGCAGGGGCGTGCGTTCATTGCCGCCGTGCACGTGCCATGCGGCGAGCGCCGCGCCGAGCGCGCCGCCGGCGTCGCCCGCGGCCGGCTGGATCCAGATGTCGTCGAAGACGCCAGAGCGCAGCAGCTTGCCGTTGGCCACGCAGTTGAGCGCCACGCCGCCGGCCATGACCAAATATTTCTCGCCGCTTAATTCCCGCGCCGTGCGCGCCAGGCGCATGACGACATCTTCCGTCACCTGCTGGATGGCCAGCGCCATGTCCATGTGCTCCTGGGCGAGCTCGGACTCGGCGGCGCGTTTGGGCAGGCCGAAAAGCGCCTCGAACTTCGCGTCGCGGCACATGGTCAGGCCCGTGGCGTAGTCGAAGTAGGCCATGTTGAGGAGCATCGAGCCGTCCGGGCGCAGGTCGACCAATTCGTCCAGGATCTTGGCCTTGTAGGTCTCCACACGCTCGGAGCCGTCGATGCCGTAGGGGGCCAGGCCCATGAGCTTGTATTCGCCGGAATTGACCTTGAAGCCGCAGTAGTAGGTGAAGGCGGAGTAGAGCAGGCCCAGCGAGTGCGGGAAGTCCAGTTCGCGCAGGAAGGTGATGTCCTTGCCGCGCCCCACGCCGATGGTCGTGGTCGACCACTCGCCCACGCCGTCGATGGTCAGGATGGCGGCGGCGTCGAAGGGCGAGGGGTAGAAGGCCGAGGCGGCGTGGGAGAGGTGGTGCTCGGGAAAAAGGATGCGCGGCTTGCCCTGGCCGAGTTTGGCCAGTTCCTCGCGCAGCATCTTCTTCATGAAGAGCTTTTCCTTGATCCACACCGGCATGGCGGACAGGAAGCTGACCACGCCGCGCGGCGCGAAGCCGTGGTAGGTCTCCATGAGCCGCTCGAACTTGAGGTAGGGCTTGTCGTAAAAGGCGACGGACGCCAGTTCGGGCAAGCCGATGCCGGCTTCCTCCAGCACGTAGCGGGCCGCGTGCTCGGGAAACGACGCGTCATGCTTCTTGCGGGTGAAGCGTTCCTCGTGGGCGGCGGCCACGATCTCGCCGTCGCGCAAGAGCGCGGCCGCACTGTCGTGATAGTAGGCGGATATCCCCAGGATGTATTCGGCCATGGGCGCGTCCGGCTAGAAGAGCGTATAGATGAAGGGCGCGACGGCCGTGCCGCTGGTCAGGACCACCAGGACGCCGAAGAGCAACAGCACGAGGATGATGGGCAGCAGCCAGAATTTTTTCCTGACACGCAGAAAGCCCCAGAGTTCGCGTAAAAATTCCATGGTTCCTCCGTAAGGGAAATCGGCCGGCCGCAGGCGCGACGGCGGATCGGCGATGTCGGGGACGGCGTTGCCGCCGCCATCTCGGGCGCGATGCGCCCTGCGCCCCTGAAGCGGGCGCACGATACTCCAAGACGCCCGCAAGGCCAATGCCGGGCGTCTGGCATGTCCCGATTTGCGTGGCTCAGAACGGCTGTTCGATGTCCGCGGCCACGAACTGGTGGTCCCGGACGCGGAACACGGAGTCCTCGCCTTTCTTGAATTGCCGCACCCGCATGGGGTCCTTGCCGAAAAGGGAGCGCAACACGCCCATGGGCGAAAGCACCAGATAGAAGATGAGCGACAGCATGACCTTGGACATGACCGTGCCGAGGACATGGGACAGGCCGAACCACAGCTTGGCCGCGGGCTTGAAAAGCGCCGGCGCGATCATGTCCAGGAGCAGCAGCGCCGTGGCGATGGTCGCATAGCGGATCTCCCGGGTGGCGAAAAAGACGATGAGCGCGATCAGGACGAGCGCCATGCCCGTGTCCTTGGCCTGCTCCTTTGTCGCGGAGAGCCAGAAGGATTTCTTGGCGCGCTTTTGTTCCAGTGAGGACATGCGGTGCGAGCTCCGGATCGGAAGTTGGGGATAGGTCGCGCGGGATTTTGCGACAGGCTTCCCTAGCCCGCCCCGGCGGCGGGCGTCAAGGCCGCCGCCGGGGCGGGCTGGCGCAGCGGATCGGAAGGATGTGAATATTATAAAATCGATGATGTTTTGTCGTTTTCAGTAATAGCGCTGCGATAGTTCCAATGAAAGATAACGCATGCTATGCTGGGGAGGCTGCGCATTCCGTATTAACGATATTCCGATATCTCGGGGGGTTGTTATGACGATCAGACAGCGGGCGCTGCTCGTGGTGACGCTGGGGCCGCTTCTCACGGCGTTGGTTTGCTATTTCGTGGACATGCGTTTCATCACGGAATCCTACGACGCCGCCGTGTTGCAGGCCTCGCGCAGCGTGGTCTCCATGGCTTCCGCGGCCCGCTCCGAAATGGCCAGGAAGATGCACCTGGAAATCATCCGCCCCTTCGACCAGATCCCCCCGGACAAGCTCGTCGAAGCCGTGCCGGTCATCACGGCCATCAATATGGTCCGGGAGAAGGCCGCTGACCTCGGTTTTTCTTTTCGTGTGCCCAAGGAGCAGCCGCGCAATCCACACAATGCCCCGACCCCCGAGGAGGCGCGCGTGCTGCGCGAGATGGCGGCAAAGAACCTGACGGAAATGGTCGTCAAGGACGCCGACCACATCCGTTATTACCAGGCCATCCGCCTGAGCAAGGAATGCCTCTACTGCCACGGCGACGCCAAGGGCGAACGCGACCCCGTGGGCGGCGTCAAGGAGGGCTGGAAGGAAGGGGAGCTGCACGGCGCGTTCGAGATCATCTCCTCCCTGGACGGGGCCAAGGCGCAAGCGCGGCAGGCCGCCATAGTCACCGGCGGCGTCACCCTCGGGGTGATCGTCCTGGTCGTTGGCCTCGCCTGGTGGCGGCTCCAGTCGGATGTGCTGACGCCGCTCGGGAACCTGCGCGTCTACGCCAAAGCCGTGGCCGGCGGCGATCTCGCCGCGATGCCGCGCGGGACCTTCGTCCAGGAGCTGGCGTCGGTCAAAAACGCCATCGCGGCCATGGTCACGGCGCTCAAGGACAAGATCCTGCTGGCCGACCGCAAGAGCGAGGAGGCGGACAAGGAGGCCGAAGCCGCCCGCCGCAGCGCCAGGATCGCCGAGGAAGCCATGCTGGCGGCCAAGCGGGCCAAGGCCGAGGGCATGCTCGAGGCCGCGGGCGAATTGCAGGGCATCGTCGCGGTGGTCAATTCCGCTTCCGGGGAACTCTCGGCCCAGGTGGAGAGCTCGAGCAACGGCGCGGCCGAGCAGGCCAAACGCCTGGAAAGCGCGGCCACGGCCATGGAAGAGATGAACGCCACGGTGCTCGAGGTTTCGAGGAACGCGGCCCAGGCCGCGAGCACCACGGACGCCGCCATGGAACGCGCCGCGGAAGGCTCCCGCGTCGTGGGCGAGGCCGTGGCCGGCATCAACCGGGTCAAGGAGCAGGCCCTGGCGCTCAAGACCGACATGGACGCCCTGGGGCGGCAGGCGCAGGCCACGGGCTATATCCTGTCGGTCATTTCCGACATCGCGGACCAGACCAACCTGCTCGCGCTCAACGCCGCCATCGAGGCTGCCCGGGCCGGGGAGGCCGGGCGCGGCTTCGCCGTGGTCGCGGACGAGGTCAGAAAGCTCGCGGAAAAGACCATGGTCGCCACCAAGGAAGTGGACGCGGCCATCACCGGCATCCAGGACGGGGCGAAAAAGAACATGGGCAACGTGGATCAGGCCGCCTCCGCCATCGAGGAGGCCACGGTCCTGTCACGGCAGTCCGGCGAGGCCCTGGCCGCGATCGTGGAGCTGATCCAGGCCGCGGCCGGTCAGGTGCGCGCCATCGCCACCGCTGCCGAGGAACAGTCCGCGACCAGCGAAGAGATCAACCACACCGTGGATGACATCACCCGCATCGCCGCGGCCACCTCCGACGCCATGCGCCAGTCGGCCATCGCCATAGACGAGCTGGCCGGCCAGATCGGCGGCATCCGGCGGCTGATCGACGCGATGCGGCGCGACAACCAGGGCGCGGCATCGGAGTAACGGCGCGGGACGCGGCGGGAGGGCGCGCCCCTGCGACGCGGCGGCTCACTCCCCGTCGTCGTGGCGGACGGCGCGTTGGCGCTTGACCGCGCCTCGCTGGCGTTTGCCTTCCAGGCGGCGCAGTTTCGACGCCAGGGTGGCGCGGGTCTTGCGCCGGGGCGTGCGCGGCGTGAGCGCCTCGCGCACAAGCGCCGCGAAGCGTTCCACGGCGAGTTCCTTGTTGGCGGACTGGCTGCGCGTGGACTGGGAAACGATGCGCAGCACGCCGTCCTTGCCGATGCGCCCGGCGAGCGCCGCGCGCAGGCGCGTCTTTTGCACCTCGGTCAGGCTCGGCGAACCGTCGAGGTCGAAAAGCAACGTCACCTTGGTGCTCACCTTGTTGACGTGCTGCCCGCCCGGACCGCCGGCCGTGGTGGCGGTGAAGCGCAGCTCGTCCAGAAGGACGGCGACGCCGGGGAGGATGTAGAGCGTGGGTGCGTCCATGGCAACCTGCCGTCAGGAGCGGGTGGTGATGGTCAGGCGCGGCGCGGCGGCCTGGAGCCGGGAGACGAGGTCCGGCGGAAAGGCGGTGACGCCTGCGGCGGCAAGGGTCTCGTCGGCGCAGCCGTCGGGCCGGAAGGCCTGGATGACCCAGCGGTCGGCCCCGGCAGCGGCCAGTTCCCGGGCCAGGGACACAAGCTCGTCGGTATCGAGCAGGCCGGGATGCCAAGTGGTGCGCGCCTCGAAGGGGATGGCGCGGGAAAGCAGCAGGGCGAGGCTCGAAAAAGCCGCCTCGCCGCCGCCCGTGCGGCCGGTGATGCGGTCGTAGGCCGCGCGCGGGGCCTTCACGTCGAGCCCCACCCAATCGCACAAGGGCAGCACAGCGGCCAGGGCGTCGGGGAACATGCCCGTAGTGTGCAGGCCCGTCTTGAAGCCGCGCTCCCGCACGGCGGCGAGCATTGCGGCGAGGCCTTCCTGGAGCGTGGGTTCGCCGCCGGAGAAGACCACGGCGTCGAGCAGGCCGCGGCGGCTTTCCAGCCAGGAAAGCACCGAGGCCGCATCGCGCTCGCCTTCCCCGCCGATCTTGCGCAGCGGTTCGTTGTGGCAGTAGGGGCAGCCCCAGGGACAGCCCTGGCAGTAGATGACCGCTGCCAGGGCGTCCGGGAAATCGAGGCTCGAAAGCGGCGTCACGCCGCCGATAGTCAGTCCGTCCATACGGGGGAACCTTTGCGGTCCTTGGGGCCCTTGGGGCCCTTGGGGGAAGTCATGTCCCCTGTGGCCCGCCCATAGCGTCGGCGTCAAGGGGCGCTGCCGGCCGCGCTGGTCCGCTAGGCGAACAGCGCGTCGCCGCTTGCGCCGCCAAGGCCCGGGTGAACGTCGAAGCGCACCACGCCCACGGGCACCGGAACCGCCGCCGCGACCATGGCCGCGCCTGCGTGGCCGAACCCTCCGCACAGTTCGATGGCGGCGATGCCTTCGTTGGCCACCACATCCTTGGCCACGGCCACCGCCTGTGCGTAGTCGCCGACGCCCACGGTCAGCAGATGGACCTTGGGCGTCTTTACCCAGACCCGTTCCAGGCCGGGGCCGGCCTCGGGGGCCACGAAAATGAAAGCCGCCTTGAGCACCTGTTCCATGGCGTCGCTCCTTACACGGCGTCGGCGCTCGCGCCGGAGGCGAGGCCGATCGGTTCGTTGAAGCAGACCCGCTCTTCGTATTCGCCCTGCTTGCCGGTGTTGAACGCCGATTTGGGCCGGTAGTAGCCCATGACGCGCGTCCAGATCTCGCAGGGCTGCTTGCGGCCTTCGGCGGCGCAGTGCGGACAGGTCTGCTGCTCGCCAACGAGGTAGCCGTGGACGTCGCAGATGGAAAACGTCGGCGTCACGGTCACGTAGGGCAGGGCGAAGCGGGACAGGGAACGGCGCACGAGGCTCTTGCAGGCCTCGGCGCTGGTAATGCGCTCGCCCATGTAGAGGTGGAGCACCGTGCCGCCGGTGTACTTGCGCTGGAGCTCCTCCTGGCGGGTGAGCGCCTCGAACGGGTCGTCGGTGAAGCCGACGGGCAGTTGCGACGAGTTGGTGTAATACGGTTTGTCGTCCGTTCCGGCCTGCAGAATGTCGGGGAACCGTTTGCGGTCCTCGCGGGCGAAACGGTAGGTGGTGCCCTCTGCCGGGGTGGCTTCCAGGTTGTAGAGGTGGCCGGTCTGCTCCTGGAACTCGGTCATGCGCTCGCGCACGTGGTCGAGGAGCGTAACGGCCAGGGCGTGGCCTTCGGGCGTGGTGATGTCGTGCGCGCCGGCGGTGTAGTTGCGCACCATTTCGTTGATGCCGTTGACGCCGATGGTCGAGAAGTGGTTGCGCAGGGTGCCGAGGTAGCGCTTGGTGTAGGGGAAAAGCCCGGCGTCCATGCGGCGGGTGATCTCCTTGCGCTTGATCTCGAGGCTCGTGCGCGCGATGCCGAGCAGGGCGTCGAGGCGGGAGACCAGGCCGTCCCAGTCGCCGCGGTGGAGGTAGCCCAGGCGCGCGCAGTTGATGGTGACCACGCCCACGGACCCGGTCTGCTCGGCGCTGCCGAAAAGCCCGTTGCCGCGCTTGAGCAGCTCGCGCAGGTCGAGCTGGAGCCGGCAGCACATGGAGCGCACCATGCCGGGCTCGAGGTCGGAATTGACGAAATTCTGGAAGTACGGAAGCCCGTACTTGGCCGTCATCTCGAACAGGATCTCCACGTTGGGCGATTCCCAGGGGAAATCCTTGGTGATGTTGTAGGTGGGGATGGGGAAGGTGAAAACGCGCCCCTTGGCGTCGCCGGCGGTCATGACCTCGATGTAGGCGCGGTTGATCATGTCCATCTCGGCTTGCAGGTCGCCGTAGGTGAAGGGCATCTCCTCGCCGCCGATGAGCGGGTGCTGGGTCGCGAGGTCCTCGGGGCAGGTCCAGTCGAAGGTCAGGTTGGTAAAGGGCGTCTGCGTGCCCCAGCGCGAGGGGACGTTCAGGTTGTAGATCAGTTCCTGTATGGATTGGCGCACTTCTTCGTAGGACAGGTTGTCCTTGCGCAGGAAGGGGGCCATGTAGGTGTCGAAGCTCGAAAAAGCCTGCGCGCCGGCCCATTCGTTCTGCAACGTGCCCAGGAAATTGACGATCTGCCCGACGGCGCTCGAGAGGTGCTTGGGCGGTCTGGCCTCGACCTTGCCGGGCACGCCGTTGAGGCCCTCCTGCAACAGCATCTTGAGGGACCAGCCGGCGCAGTAGCCGGAGAGCATGTCCAGGTCGTGGATGTGCAGGTCGCCTTCGCGGTGGGCCGCGCCGACTTCCGGCGGGTAGACGTGGGAGAGCCAGTAGTTGGCCGTGACCTTGCCCGAGACGTTGAGGATGAGCCCGCCCAGCGAATAGCCCTGGTTGGCGTTGGCCGCGACGCGCCAGTCCTGTCGGTCGAGGTATTCATTGATGGAGGCGGCCACGTCCACCACGGTCTTCTTGTCCTGTCGCAGGCGGGCGCGCTGCTCGCGGTAGACGGAGTAGGCGCGCATGGTGCGGAAGTGGTTGGCGGAAATGAGCGCCTGTTCGACCACGTCCTGGATGCGTTCGATGTCGGGGATCTGGCCGACGAAACGGTGAGCCAGGACCTTGACCACCTGCGCGGTAAGGAGCCTCGCCTCGTCGTCGCCGAAGTCGCCCGTGGCCGCGCCGGCGCGGCGGATGGCGGAGTGGATCTTGTCCGCGTCGAAGGTGACGATCTGTCCGTCGCGCTTGCGGATGCGCGCCGGAACGGCGGCCACGGCCGGACGTTTTTCCTGTGAATTGTCGAAATCGGTCTCGGGACGCACGACAGCGACGGCAAGGTTGCCGTTTTCGGACGGCGAAAGCATGGACTGTCTCTCCCTGTTCGGAAATGGCGCGAGCGCGCCGTTGACGGATGCGGGGGCCGCACGGCGCGCCTCCTGCGCCGTTGCGGCCGGGTCACCCTCCCGCGAGGCACCCTTGACGCCGCCGGCTTGCGGCCGGCGGGCACTGGCAGGTCTTCGGGCTCGCGAACGGTCCGGCGACATTCGCCGGCGGCCTACTGCCCGCCGCTTCCCAGGCATGCGCCCAGTGCTTCATGGCGGGGGTCGTTTTCGCTTACCGCTGCGGGGCAGCTCCGGAATCGCACCGGATTCCCTCTTGCCGTTCTCCCGCTCCTCCCGATGCGGGTAAACACCAGCGCAGTCAGAATGTATGGGAGAACCACGGCGGGGTGTCAACGACGGGTTCTCGGGGAATACGGATGCGCGACTTGAAGCGGGAAATTCAGTGCCGGGAAGGTGTTGAAGGCATTTGGAACACGCTGTCGCTTTCTCGCCTGCCTGTGGAACATCCTGATAAAATTAAAAAACTAATTCTATCCTATTTGTCCGATAAAATTTTACGCCAACCTTCCGGAATTTTTCCGTCAAGCCCCCGAAACCAAAAATCCGCCCGCTCCCGTCCAAACCTTCGCGGCCCCCTCACCCCCCATTCGGGAGGTCCAGGAGGGGCCGCCGCCCCTCCTGGCCGCCGGAGGCATCTTCTCTTCCTTCTTCCCCTCTTCTCTACTTGTAATCCTTGTCCGCCGCCTTCACGGCCTGCACAAGGTGCATGAAGTCGACGCCGGCCTGGTGCATGTGCGTGTAGTGCTCGGCGTAGTCGATATCGATGCCGGACATGGACTGGGCGACGCGGATGTCGTCGAGGAAGCGGGCAAGGGCGGCGGGTTCGGGGCTGTCGCCAAACTGGCGAGCGATGGCGTCGAGGAGCAGCGTGCGGATCGCATCGACCTTTTCCGGGCGCAGCCGGGCCAGGATGGCGTCGAGGGCGGGGTTATTGTCCAAGGTAGGCCTTCTTGATGTCGGTGTTTTCGCGCATGCGCTCGGCCGAGTCCTCCATGACCACGGTCCCGGTCTCGAGAACGTAGGCCCGGTCGGCGAGCTTGAGCGCGATGTTGGCGTTTTGTTCCACGAGGAGGATGGTCATGCCGCGCTCCTCGTTGACGTTTTTGATGATGCGGAAGATGTGCTGCGAGATCATGGGCGAAAGCCCCAGCGACGGCTCGTCGAGGAGCAGCATTTTCGGGCGGCTCATGAGCGCCCGGGCGATGGCGAGCATCTGCTGCTCGCCGCCGGAAAGCGTGCCGCCGTGCTGCTTGCGCCGCTCGAAGAGCACCGGGAAAAGCCGGAAGACCATGCCGAGGTCGGCTTCGATCTCGTCGGCGTCGCGGCGGAAAAATGCGCCCATGTCCAGGTTCTCGCGCACGGTCAGGCGCGGAAAGATGCGCCGGCCCTCGGGCACCTGGCAAAGCCCGCGCTCGGGCAGCAGGTCCGCGCGCGTGTCGCGGATCGACTCGCCCATGTAGCGCACGTCGCCGGCGCTGGCCCTGACGATGCCGCAGATGGTCATGAGCGTGGTGGACTTGCCCGCGCCGTTGGCGCCGATGATGGTGACGATCTCGCCTTCGTCCACATGCAGGGACACGTCGCGCAGGGCCTGGATACGGCCGTAGTGGGCGCACACGCCCGAAAGTTCGAGGATGGCGGCCACGGCTACTCCGAATCGTCCGAACGTTTGCCCAGGCGCGCCGCAGGCCACAGTCCGGCCGGGCGCACCAGCATCATCAGGGCCATGGCCCCGCCGAAAGCCAGCATGCGGTAGAGCTCGAATTCCCGGAACACCTCCGGCAAGGCGACCAGGGCCAGCGCGCCGAGGATGACGCCCGGGATGGAGCCCATGCCGCCCAAAACGACCATGGCGAGCACCATGGCCGACTCGATGAAGGTGAAGCTCTCGGGGCTGACGAAGCGCATGCGCGCCGCGAAAAACGCCCCGGCCAGTCCGCCGAAGACCGCGCCCAAGGCGTAGGCGAGCAGCTTGAAGCGGAAGGTGTCCACGCCCATGAGCTCGGCCGCGGTTTCGTCCTCGCGGATGGCCTCGAAGGCGCGGCCGATGCGGGAGAAATTGATGCGGTAGACGGCGACGACCGTGAACACGGCCAGGGCGAGGATGATGTAGTAGAGGTATTCGAGTTTTCTAAGCAGCAGGTATTCGAAGGAAAAGGAGCCGTCGGCGAAACTCGGCACGTAGATGCCCGGGGCCTTGATGCCGAGGATGCCGTTGGGGCCGCCGGTCAGGGCCATCCAGTTGTTGAGCACGATGCGCACGATCTCGCCGAAGCCGAGCGTCACGATGGCCAGGTAGTCGCCGCGCATGCGCAGGGTCGGGTAGCCGATGACGCAGCCGGCTGCGGCGGCGAAGAGCGCGCAGATGGGCAGGCAGACCCAGAACGGCATGGCGTAGTGCACGGAGAGCAGCGCATAGGTATACGCGCCGACGCCGTAGAAGGCGATGTAGCCGAGGTCGAGCAGGCCGCACAGGCCGACGACCACGTTGAGACCCAGGCCCAGACAGATGTAGACCAGGACGTTTATGGCCACGTCCTGGGCGTAGCGGTTGGTGAGCATGGGGTAGGCCAGGGCGAAGGCGGCCAGGGGCACGTAGAACATCCAGCGCGGCGCGCGCGATAGCGTGTGCGCCACGGCGTCGCGCGATTTGGCCAGGGGCGTGAGCACCGGGTCGAGGACGCCCCGCTTGCCCAGGCGGTAGAGCGCGAAGCAGACGGTCGCGGCTATGGCCACGCGCAGCCAGACCAGGAAGGATTTCTCGAAATGCAGGCCGCCGTCGCGGATGCCCATGAGCGGCCACAGCAGCAGGTAGAACCAGGCCAGGCCCAGCCCGAAATATAGCCAGGACTTCCTAGACCCGCGTGTCATCGACGTTTTCTCCCATGATGCCGGTGGGCATGAAATAGAGCACGAGGATCAGGATGACGAAGGCGAACACGTCCTTGTACTCGCCGCCGTGGGGGATGTAGGCCGCGGCCAGGATCTCCACCATGCCGATGATGAAGCCGCCGATCATGGCGCCGGTGATGTTGCCGATGCCGCCGAGCACGGCCGCGGCGAACGCCTTGATGCCGGGCACGAAGCCCATGTCGTAGCGCACCGAGCCGTAGTACATGCCGACCATGATGCCGGCGGCCGCGGCCAGGGCCGCGCCGATGGCGAAGGTGGTGCTGATCACCTTGTCGGAGTGGATGCCGACCAGGGCGGACATGACCTTGTCCTGGGCCGTGGCGCGCATGGCCTTGCCGATGCGCGTCTTGAAGACCAGGGCGTTGAGCAGAAAGAGCAGCAGGGCGGTGACGGCGATGATGCCGATCTGCATGTAGCTGACGCGCACGCCCCAGGCCTCGAAGCCGCCGTGGGTGAACTCCGTGGGGTAGGCCTTGTCGTAGACGCCCTGGGTGAGCATGAGGCCGTTTTGCAGGAAAATGGACATGCCGAGCGCCGAGAGGAGCACGGACAGGCGCGAGGACTGGCGCAGGGGCTTGTAGGCCACCTTTTCCACGGCCATGGCCAGCATGGCGCAGTAGCCCATGGCCAGGATCAGGGCGAAGGCCAGGCCGAACCAGGGATGGGCGTCCATGAGCCCCTGGGAGGCCATGTAGCTTAAGAGGATCACGCCCATGTAGCCGCCGGCCGCGAAGATTTCGCCGTGGGCGAAGTTGATCAGCGAAATGATGCCGTAGACCATGGTGTAGCCGAGCGCCACAAGGGCGTAGACGCCGCCGAGGGTCAGGCCGTTTATGAGCTGCTGAATGAGGTATTCCATGCCGTCCGCGCTTTTGCGGGGGGAAGGCCGGGCCTTCCCCCCGGGTGGGGTAGCTGACTAGTACTTTTTGCCGGTCTGCGGGTCCCAGTAATTGACGAACTTGCCGTCCTTGACCACGCGGATGATGTAGTTGGAGCCGGATTCGCCGTTCGGCTGGAACTTGATCCTCTTGGACGCGCCGTCCATGTTCATCTTGAGCAGTTCGGCCTTGATCTTGGCCGGGTCGGTGGACTTGGCGGTCTTGATGGCGGACAGCAGCGAGTAGGCGGCGTCGTAGGAGTAGGCCGAGTACGCGCCGGGCTTTCCGTACTTCTCGTAGGCGGCCTGGAACTTCTTGTAGGCCGGGGTGGCGTCGTCGATGTAGCCGAAAGTCAGATACATGCCTTCGGCGGCGTCCTTGGCGATTTCCATCAGCTGCGGATGGTACACGGCGTCCTGGCCGATGATGGCCGCCTTGACGCCGGCGCGCTTGGCCTGGATGAGCATGAGCGCCCCGGAGGCGGAGTTCTGCAGGCTCATGTAGAAGACGTCGGGGTTGGCTTCCTTGATCTTGGTCAGCACCGCGGAGAAGTCCTTGTCGCCCTGGTTGACGTGGTCATGCTCGATGACCTTCACGCCTTCCTTGGTCGCCAGCTTCTCGACGTTGTCGGCCAGGCCCTGGGAGTAGGTGGTCTTGTCGTCCACGATGAAGATGGTCTTGCCCCCAAGCACGTCCTTGATGAACTTCATGGCGGCGATGGACTGGTCGTCGTCGCGGCCGCAGACGCGGAACATGTAGGGCAGGCCGCGCTCGGTGACCTTCTCCGAGGTGGAGGCCGGGGTCAGCATGGGGATGTCGGCTTCGGCCAGGGCTTCGGAGGCCGGGATGGTGGCCGAGGAGCAGTAGGCGCCGACGACGCCGACGACCTTCTCGTTGACCAGCTTGTTGGCGGCGGCCACGGCCTGGCGGGGATCGCAGGCGCTGTCCTCGGCGAACAGCTCGATCTTGTCGTAGCCCGGGATGCCGCCTTCCTTTTCGATGGCGGCGATGGCCGCGCGCGTGCCGTTGGCGATGTCGTTGCCGTCGGCGGCGTAGGAGCCGGTCAAGGGGCTCAGACTGCCGATTTTGAGGGTCTTGGCCGTGGCCGTTCCGGCCATGGCGAGACAGATGGCCAGGGCCGTGAGGATGATGCTTCTCGTCTTCATGTTCCGCAAACCTCCTGTGTCCTTGGTCTCGCCCCCCTTGCCGCGACGGTGCGGCCATGCGGGCGTATTCGCGGCTGCGCCGTCACCCGTCGGCTTCGGAGCCCAGGTAGGCTTCGATGACCTGCGGGTTGGCCCGGACCTCGTCCGGGCTGCCCTGGCAGATGCACACCCCGTGGTCGAGGACCACCAGGCGGTGGCTGACGTTCATCACCACGCTCATGTCGTGCTCGACCAGGAGCACGTTTTTGCCCGTGGCGGCGATGCGGGCGATGGTCTCCATGAGGTCCCGGCTCTCCGACGGGTTGAGCCCGGCGGCCGGTTCGTCGAGGAGCAGGGTTTTCGGGTCCGACCCCAACGCGCGGGCGATCTCCAGCCGGCGTTGCAGGCCGTAGGGCAGATTCTTCGCCACGGTGTCGGCGTGGCCGTCGAGGCCCACGAAGGCCAGGGCCTCCATGGCCCGTTCGCGCACGGCCCGTTCCTCGCGCCGCTGGGAAGGCGAGCGCAACACCGCGCCGAGCACCGAGGCGCGCGTGCGGCAATGCCGGGCGACCATGACGTTTTCCAGCGCGGTCATGGCCGTGAACAGGCGGATGTTCTGGAAGGTGCGGGCGATGCCCCGGGCCAGGATGTGGTGGGGCCGCAGCCCGGACAGCGGCGCGCCGTCGTAGGTCACCTGGCCGCCGGAAATCTTGTAGACGCCGGTGATGACGTTGAAAACCGTGGTCTTGCCCGCGCCGTTGGGGCCAATGAGGCTTAGGATCTCGCCTGGGCGCAGATCGAAGGACACTTCCGTGAGGGCTTGCAGGCCCCCGAAGTGAACGCTGACGTCGGAAAGACACAAGTGAGCCATGGAACAGGGTTCTTACGAAAAAATCCGACAAAAAACAAAGGGAAACTTGCCGCGGTTGGAAGTGGCGGCGTGCACCGGTCCTGGGCGTCGAGGCGGAGATGTCCAGGACGAACTTGCCGATTTTGTTAAAATTTCATGACGCAACCCGGGTGGGAGAGGCCGTTTTCCCGGGAACGGGGCCTGGAAAACGAGCCAAACGATCGTCGATTTTTTTTCAAATACAAAAAAGAGCGTTCGGTTGCTGCTGGAAATTGCGACGCTTCGACGGCGGGGTGCAATGCGAGACGGCGTCGTCGGACGGGAAGCGCGGCGATTGCCAGGCCCGGGCGCTTGATGCACAACCATTAGGGAATCGTTCCATCCAAGATGGCCGGGGGGCGACGCGCCCGGCTGCAGGACGTCGGAAGAACACGCGTCGCACAGGGGCGGCCGCCACGGGCGCGCCGCGGGGGATGTATGAAATTGCGTTATTTGTTCGGGCTGGGTTCCGTCGTCCTGATCGGCCTGCTGTGCGTGCAGGGCATATGCTACACGCTGCAAAGCAGCGAAAGCGATGCGCGCATGGAATCGCTTGTCCTGCGCGACATGCGCAATCTCCATGCGTTCGAGCAGCTCTACTCCCAGGGGTTGCAGACGGGCCAGGCGGTGCGCAACATCCTCATCGACCCCGCCGACGCCACGGCCCGCAAGAACCTGGCCAAGGCAGAGGACGATTTCCAGGCCGCCCTGGGGCAGCTGCGCGAGGGTTTGCCCGGGAGCGAAGCCGGCGGCCTCGACGAGATCGCCCGGATGTGGCGTGAGCTTTGCGCCGCCCATGCCGCCGTGGTCGCCGCCGTCGGTGGCAAGGGCGGGGACGCCAAAGGCGATGCGGCGCAACTGCTCAAAAACCAGGGCACGCCGGCCTGGCGCGCGATCAAGGACAGGATCCTCGCCGGCGCGGCCCGGCAGGAGGAGGCCAGCCGCGAGGGGCTGACGGCGTACCGCGCCCAGGTCGCGGGCTACCGCCGGGCATTCTGGGCCGTGACCGCGGTCCTGGCCGCGTGCCTGATCGGCGCGGCGCTCGGCGTGCAGCGCCATCTCGCCGCGCCGCTTGGGAAACTGCGCGACTGCGCCGTGGCCTTTGCCGCGGGCGACTTCACCCGCCGCGCCGACCTTTCGCGCCGGGACGAACTCGGCGAACTCGCCCGCGCCGTGGACGCGCTTGGCGAAAAGATCGCGGATGTGGCCGCGCGCATCCGCGAGGCCGCGGACAACGTGGCCGAGGGTGCGGGCCATGTCTCCTCCGCCGCCCAGGGCTTGGCCCAGGGGGCCAGCGAGCAGGCGGCCATGGTCGAGGAGATCGCCGCCTCCATGGCGGCAATCGCCCAGAGCATCGAGGCGAGCGCCGCGGGCGCGGCCGCGACGGAGGCCATCGCGACCAAGGCCGCAGAGGACGCAAAGGGCGGCGGCGAGGCCGTGCGCGGGGCCGTTTCGGCCATGAAGGACATCGCCGACAAGATCGGCATCGTGGAGGAGATCGCCCGCCAGACCAACCTGCTGGCCCTAAACGCCGCCATCGAGGCGGCGCGGGCCGGCGAGCACGGCAAGGGCTTCGCCGTGGTCGCTTCGGAGGTGCGCAAGCTCGCGGAGCGCAGCCGCGTCTCCGCCGCGTCCATCAGCAGCCTGTCCGCGACCACGGCGGCCATCGCGCAAAAGGCCGGGGACATGCTCGACGCCATGGTGCCCGATATCCGCAGGAACGCGGAACTCGTCCGGGACATGGCCGCGGCCGGCGCCGAGCAGAACGCCGGCGGCCGGCAGGTCAGCAAGACCATGCAGGACTTCGACGGCATCATCCAGCAAAACGCCACGGCCTCCGAACAGCTCGCCTCCACCGCGGAGACGCTGTCCGAGCAGGCCGGCCAGCTGCGCGAGGCCCTCGCCTTTTTCAGGATCGGTTGAAGCCGGAACTCCGGGCACGCCGGTTGCATGGCTCCGCCCGGAGGATCGGAGCATGCAGGCAGTCATCCGCATCGCACTGCTGGCGAGTCTCGGGCTCATCCTCGGCGGCTGCGCCTTTTCCGGGGGCGGCCGCGAACCGTCGCCCCTGGCCCCCGGGCGGGGCACGGTGGTGGACACGGCCCGCTCCCAGATCGGCGTCCCCTACCGCAGCGCCGGGCAGTCGCCAAACACGGGTTTCGACTGCTCCGGCTTCGTCCAATGGGTCTACGCGCGCCACGGCGTGCGCCTGCCCCGGCGCACGGACGACCAGCTCCACGTCGGCCGGCCGGTGTCCAAGGCCGACCTGCGGCCGGGCGACCTGGTCTTTTTCATGCCCTCGGCCAAATCCTCAAGCTTGCACGTGGGCATTTTCGACGGCCACGGCGGCTTCATCCACAGTCCCTCCCCGGGCGGGCGGGTGCGCGAGGACAGCCTCATGGCCCCGTACTGGCGCACAAGCTATTACGCCGCCAATCGGGTGATTTCGCCGTGAGGCGACGGCGCGGCCTTTGACAGGCGGGGCGTTTTCTTTTTAACAAATCGAGAAAGTGAAACAGCCTGCCGCCGCCATGCCGCGCGCCGCCAGGCCCGACCCGCGTCGCGTGCGGCCAATCCCGGATATCCCCCATGCGCGGAGCCTCCCTTCGGGTCAAGATCAACCTCGCCATCCTTCTCGCCTTCCTGGCCGCGGCCGCGGCCTTCGGCGGCGTGCTCGCCTATTACATGGGCACCCGCCAGGAAGCCGCGCAGCAACGGACCCGGCTTCTGCTCGGCGCCTTGGCCGCCCACCGCCTGGAATCCCTGGGCCCGATGCTGGACGGCGACGACGCCCGCGGCAAGGCCCAGGAAATCATGAACCGCCTCGTGCGGGTGGACGGCGTGGTCGAAGCGTCCCTGTTCGGGGCGCGCGGCGAGTTGCTGGCCACGGCCGGCGAGGTCCGGCCCGGCCCCCTGATCGGCGACGACGGGGCCCCGGGGCTCCCCAGCCGACGCGTTTTTTCGGTTTCCACCGACGAGGACGGCAAGGTCTTCGCCTCCCTGGTCGAGCCCGTGTCGGACGGGGAGAACACCCGCGGCTACCTGCTCCTGCGCTATTCCATGCGGGAAATCACGGCGCTCAACCAGCACACGTGGCTCGTGTTCGCCCTGGCCGTGATCGGAGCCTACCTGCTTCTGGCCGCGCTGCTCAACCTCATGCTCCACCTGTTCGTGCTGCATCCCGTGGACGCGATGCGCCGGGGGCTTGAAGCCGTGCATGCGGGCCGGCTCGACGTCGCGTTGCCCGTGGGCTCCCGGGACGCCCTGGGGCGCATGGCCGTGGCGTTCAACGCCATGGCGGCGCGGCTCAGGGAGACGAGCGAGTCCCTGGCCTGCAGCCAGGCCGAAGTCGAGGAGAACCGCCTGCTTTTGGCCAGACGCGTGGAGGAGCGCACCGCGGAGCTGGCCCTGGCCAACGAGCGCCTTACGGACGAAGTCGCGGCGCGCAAGGACGCCGAGTCCCGGCAGGAGCGCGCCCTGGCGCTGCACAAGGCCATTCTGGAGTCCAAGACGGAAGGGGTGTTGTGCGTCGGCCTTGGCGGCGACCGGGAAATCCTGGCCGTCAACGCCCGTTTCCTGGAACTCTGGCGGTTGCCCGGTGACTGGCTCGCACTGGAGCGGCCCCGGCGCCTGGCATTGGTGCTCGGCCAGCTCGCCGCGCCGAGGGCAGGCGAGGCGAACTACGAAAAGCTCATGGCCGAACCCCGCCGCCAGGACGTGGCCGTGCTCGCGCTTCGCGACGGACGCTATATCGAGCGCCGCACCGGCCCCATCCTCCAGGGCGAAACCTGTATTGGCCGGGTGTTTTCCTACGTGGACGTGACCGAGGAGAAGAAGCGCCAGGACGCCGTGGAGCGCGAGAAAAACCGCGCCGAGGACGCAAGCAGGGCCAAGGGCGCGTTTCTGGCCGTCATGAGCCACGAGATCCGCACGCCGCTCAATGTCGTCATCGGCCTGACCGAGGAACTGTTGGCCGGGCAGGCTTGCGAGCCCCAGCGCGGTCATCTGCGCTCCATCCAGGAGGCCGCCGCCCACCTGGTCGGCGTGGTCAACGACATACTGGATTTTTCCAAGATCGAGGCGGGCAAGCTCGTGCTCGAACGCGGCGAAGTGGACATGCGCCGCGTCCTCGACGGCGTGGCCGCGGTCTTCGCCCACGAAGCCGCGCAAAAGGGCCTGGCGTTCACCGTCGCCGTGGACGACACCGTGCCCGCCGTGCTGCTCGGCGACGCGGGCCGGCTGCGTCAGATCCTCGTCAACCTGACGGCCAACGCCCTCAAGTTCACCGAGGCCGGCGCGGTGTCCGTGCGCGTGTCCCTGGCCGCGGGGACGTCCGGCGAGACGGAAGACGGGCGCACGACGCTTGCGCTGCGCGTGGCCGACAGCGGGCCAGGCATGGACGCGTCGCAGTGCGCGCGGCTGTTTCAGGATTTCGAGCAGGGCGGGGCCTCCACCGCGCGGCGCTTCGGCGGCACGGGGCTCGGGCTTGCCATCGCCAAGGGCCTTGCCGTGCGCATGGGCGGGAATCTCACCGTGGAGAGCCGTCCCGGCGAGGGCAGCACCTTCCTCTGCACGGTGCGGCTTGCGCCCGCGGACGGGAAGGTCGTGGCTGCGCCGGCCGCCGCGACGCCGGTTGCGGCCGCGCACGAGCCGCTGCGCATCCTCATCGTCGAGGACAACGCCCTCAACGCCGCCGTGGCCCGGCTGCACATGGGGCGCATGGGCCACGAACTGACCGTGGCGGCCTCGGCGCACGAAGCCTGGGACATTCTCGCCCGGGAGCGCTTCGATGTGGTGCTCATGGACATCGAGATGCCCGAAGTGGACGGCATCACGGCCGCGCGGACCATCCGGGCCGGCGGGCCGGAGGGGGCCGCGGTTCTCGACCCGGGCGTGCCCATCATCGCGGTCACGGCCCACGCCCTGGAGGACATGCGCCAGGAATGCCTGGAGGCCGGCATGAACGGCTTCGTGTCGAAGCCGATCAATTTCAAGGTGCTGCGCGACGCTCTCGACGCCGCGGCGCACCATGGCGGCGGGGTCGGGGCCGCACCCGGGCCGCGCTCCGTTCCTGGCGACGCGCTCTTCGACCCCGATGCGGCCCGGCAGGGCATGGACATCGACCGGGAGCAGTTTCTGGACCTGTGCCGGGTGAGCTTCGAGGAAGGCACGCGCCGCCTGGCCGCGGCCCGGGAGGCCATGGCCGCAGGCGATACGGCGCGGGCGATCATCGACGCCCACACCCTCAAGGGCACGGCCGCGACCCTTGGCGCGTATTCCTGCCGGGAGTGCGCCAGGGCCCTGGAAAAGGCCCTGCGCGCCGGCGATGCGGAAGCGGCGGGAAGGGCCCATGCGGCCCTCGAAGATCTGTGGCGCGAGCTCGGTCCGGTCTTCGCCACCTGGCTCGCCGGCCAGGGCGGCGGGGGCGACGCCTGAGGCCCGTTTCCCGTCAGGCAGCGAAAAAGCGGGCCGCGGCCACGATGGCCATGCCGAGCGCCACCGGTCCGAAAAATCCCCGGGTGCGCACGGCCAGGGCGAATGCGGCCAGTCCCGCCCAGAGGATGGGATTGCCGTGCCCGAGCGCCAGCCGGCCCTCGGGCATGAGGATCGCCGGCACGGCCAGGGCCGCCAGCACCGCCGCCGGCACGTGGGCCAGGAAACGCTGGGCCGCGGGCGGCAGCGTCCGGCCGGCCAGGAAGAGCAGCGGCCCCGAACGCGTGGCGTAGGTGACCGCGCCCATGGCGCAGATGGTCAGGAAGATCGTTTCCTGCGAGTCCATGTCTCCAC
>JAEWPX010000006.1 GCA_023399375.1 Pseudomonadota bacterium
CGGGCGGTCACGGCCATCGTCCACGAAAACGCCGGTGTCGATACGGCCATGGAGCTGCTTTCGAAAAACTAACAGGGGTCGGCTTGGTCCCGGGCGCGCGGAGGCTCGCATCCTGCCGCGCGCCCGCCCCGAAGGCTGCGCAAGCCGTGCGTTTCCGGGCGCAGATGCAGCGCCGGCGACAAATTCAATCAAACGATTGACATTGTCCCGTGCAGGCGTAGCTTGCGGCCCATGGCACAACAAAACGAAGCCCTGCCGGATGCGACGCAAGATGCCGGCACGCACCAGGCCAGGGGCCGGCGCACCCGCGAGCGGCTGCTCGAAGAAGGACTACGGCTCTTTGCCGAGCGTGGTTTCGAGGGCGTCGGCATCCGCGAAGTGGCGGCGGCGGCAAAGACCAATATCGCCTCCATCGCCTTCCATTTCTCCGGCAAGGAAGGCCTCTACGCGGCGGTTATCGCACGCGTGGCCGGGGAACTGGCCGCGCTGCACCACGCCGCCCTGGACGCGGCCGCCGCGCGCACGGACGCAGGCGCTCCCCCTGCCGCGCGCGCCGGCGTGATGGTGGCGCAGCTCGCCGAAGCGCTTCTCGCCTCCAACCGCTCGCAGTGGATGAGCCTGCTGTTGCAGCGCGAATTCATCACGCCGACCGCGAGCTTCGACACGATCTACGACGTGGCGATCCGGCCGACCCTGGAGGCGTTTTCCGCCCTCGTCGCCGCAGCCGGCGGCACGGCTCCGGAGGGCATCGACTGCAAGGCGCTCGCCTTTTCGCTTTTCATCGTCGCCAGCGCCTTTGCGCGCAACAAAAACACGTTTCTCCATTTCAGCGAAGCCGCCGACTATAAGGCGCAGGACGCCGCCGCCATAGGCCGCGCCCTGGCCGCCTTCGTCACGGGCGGGCTTACGCAACACCCCTAACGCCCCCAGCCACCGGTCATCTCGCCATGCACCAGAAAGAACGCCTCTTCACCATCGATTTTGTCTTCGCCTGCCTGCTGATATTTTTAACATACTGCAACATCACTGTTTTTTACAACCTCTACGTCTACCTGCAACAAATCGGCGTCCCTGCGGACTGGCGGGGATTCCTCATCGGCTCGTCGGCGCTGGCGACCATCGCCTTTTTCCTGTTCGCGAGCCCCTACCTGACCGTGAAAAACGCCGTGCCCTGCGCCACGGTCGGCGCGCTGCTCCTGCTCGGCTGCGGCGCGGCCTACCTCTACGCGACGGGCGTTGCGGCGCTTCTTGCCGTACGGTTGGTCAACGGCGTGGCCGTATATCTCCTGTCCGCGGCCTGCATGACGCTCATGGTCTCGCGCATCCCACCGGAGCACAGCGGCCAGGCTTTCAGCCTCTATTCCATCGCCCAGCTGCTGCCCTATTCCCTGGTGCCGGCCGTGTGCGACGCGGTCGTGCCGCACCTGCCCTCGGCCGCCTACGGCTACCGGGACATGTCGCTTCTGCTGCTGCCGGGGCTTGCCATGATCTGGGTCATCGGCCGCCGGCAGAAGGTCGCGCCGGAAGCCGCCTGGGGCACGAAATCCCTCTCGCTCGGCGAAATGTACAAAAACGCCTGCAAGCCGGCCGTCGCCCTGGTGCTTGGGCTCAACGCCATCTACATCGTGGCGTTTTCGTCGCTTTTCTTCATGGCCAAGGGCCTGTTCCAGTCACGGGGCTACCAGGACGTCGGCTTCTATTTCAGCATCCAGATGTGCTGCATGATCCTCATCCGCCTCGTCGGCAACAGGCATTTCGACAGGGTGCGCAAAGTCAGCCTCATCCGTTTCAGCTTTCTCGTCTCCGCCGCGAGCTTCTTTCTGGCCGCCCATTCCGCAAGCCTGGAGGGCCTCTACGCCTCGTCGCTGGTCATGGGCATCGGCACGGGGGTCATTTCGCCGGCGCTCTACGGGCTCATGTTCAACATCTCCGAGCCGCGCTTCAAGACGGTCAATTCCAACCTGATGATGCTCTCGCTGCAAATCGGCAATTTCCTGGGTCCGGTGCTCGGCGCGGCGGCCATGCACGGCCTGGGCTACACCGGCATGCTGGAAGCCGACGCCGTCTGGTGCCTCGGCGGCGTAGCGCTATGTTATGTGCTGACAAGCAGGAAGGTCGATGCGGGGGGACTGGCGGCGCAGGCGTAGAGGACGGCAGCCGGGCCGCGGCGCAACCCACGGCCCGGGCGCAGGGTCAGGCGTCTTGTCCGGGCAGGATGTCCAGGACGGCGGCGTAGCGGTACCCGACCTTGCCCGGGAACTGCCGCTCCAGCTCCGCCGCGTTGCGATCGGCGTGGCGCGGGCTTTCGGCGAAGAAGTCATTGAGGGCGATGGCGTCCAGGACCATCCGGTGCCGCTGGGCGAAATGGCCGTAGACGACGGCGTCGGAGAGGCAGCCCAGCCTGTTCGGCACCACCAGAATCACGTCGCAGCCGAGCGCCAGGGCAAAATGGTAGTTGTAGCGCCGCACGCCAAGCGGCACGGCAAGGCCGCCGGCGCTTTCGATCAGCACCGCATCGCGGTCCGCGCAAAGCGCCTCCATGCGCGCGACGCACTCCTCGAAGGGAAACGGGTCGAAGACGAAGCACGGCGAGGCCGGCTCGGCAGCGGTATACAGCGTCACCGCATCCTCCGGGGCAAGCCCGGCCTGCCGCGCGACGAACGCCGCATCGTCGTCCTCGGGATAGCCCGTGGCCACGGGCTTGATGTAGCGCACGGAAAGCCCCTCTTCCTTGAGCCGGCGGGCGAACAGCGCCGAGAAATGCGACTTGCCGATGCCCGTTCCCGTACCGGTAATGAAATAACGCTTCATTTGAGCACCGCCTTGACCGCATCGAGGGCGATGTCGGCCAGTTTGTCGATTTCTGCCTCTGTGATCACGTACGGCGGCATGAAATAGACGATGTCGCCAAGGTTGCGCAGCCACGCCCCGCGCTTGATCGCTTCCCGGTATATCTGAAATCCCGTGCGCTTGCGCCAGTCGAAGGGCTCCTTGCGCCCGGGGTCGGCATAGAGCTCCACGGCCGTGATCCAGCCCGTGTGGCGTATCTCCATGACGTGCCGACAGCCGGCGAAGCGCTCGCGCACGGCCTGCTGCAAGTACGCGATCTTGGCCTTGTTGGCGTTGATGACGTCGTCTTCCTCGAAGATGCGCAGCGTCGCGCAGGCCGCGGCGCAGGCCAGAGGATTGCCGGTGTAGCTGTGGGAGTGGAGAAACGCCTTGTCGTCCACATAATCGTGGTAAAAGGCATCGAACACCGCGTCGGTCGTCAGCACGCAGGAAAGAGGCAGCGTGCCGCCGGTGATGCCCTTCGACAGGCACATGAAATCCGGCGTGGCAGCGGCCTGCTCGCAGGCGAACATCGTGCCCGTGCGCCCAAATCCCACGGCGATCTCGTCGGCGATGAAATGGATGCCGGTAGCGGTCGTTGCCCGGCGCAGCTTGGCCAGATACGCCGGCGGGTACATGCGCATGTTTCCGGCGCACTGCACGAGCGGCTCGACGATGACCCCGGCGAGTACGTCCTTGTGCGCCTCGATGGCAGCCGCCATGGGGGCGAAGCACTCGGTGTCGCAGGTCTCGCGCGCCTTGCCGTAGGGACAGAACAAGCAGTCCGGTCCGGGCACCTCGATCTGTTCGATGAAAAGCGGTTTGAAGGGCGCGGCGTAGAGCCTGTCCCCGCACACGCCGAGCGCGCCGGCCGTTTCGCCGTGGTAGCCGTTGGAAAGGAACAGAAAGCGGCATTTCTCGGACTGGCCGAGGTTGCGGAAGGAGGCGTGGCTCATCTTGAGCGCAGCCTCCACGGCACAGGAGCCGTTGTCCGCGAAAAAAACGCGCGAAAGCCCCGGCATGGCTATTTTAAGCAGCCGATCGGCCAATTCCTCGGCCGGAGCGTGGGTCACCCCGGCGAATATCACGTGTTCCAGACGCGAAAGCTGTTCGGTCACGGCCGCGACGATTCGGGGATTGGCGTGGCCGAAAAGGTTGACCCACCAGGAGGATATGGCGTCGATGTAGGCGTTGCCCTCGCGGTCGAAGAGGTAAATCCCTTGACCGCGGTCCATAAAGACGGGAGGATACGACTCGTGATCCTTCATCTGGGTGCAGGGATGCCAGATCCGCATGGAATCTCTCCCGGAACCGTTAGCCATGAGTACATCCTTTTTCGGCAGATACATCGTGCCCGAGGCGGCCAGGCTTCGCAACTCGGACAGCTTCCGGACCATCCCGCCGATCGACGACGGCGCGGCCCGGGAATTGCTCTATTCGGGAACGCGGGTACTAAACCTCGCCTCCAACAACTACCTGGGGCTGGCCGAGCACACGGACCTCGTCCTCGGCGCGGCCAAGGCCCTGGAGCGCTACGGCTGCTCCTCGAGCTCCTCGCGGCTCATCACCGGCAACTTCGCCCTGGCCGAAACGCTCGAGGCGGAGCTGGCGTCGTTTAAATACCAGGAAGCCGCGCTCGTCACCGGCAGCGGCTACGCCGCCAACCTCGCCGTCTTTTCCGCCCTGGCCGACCGCCACACCGTAGTCTTTTCCGACCGCCTCAACCATGCCAGCATCATCGACGGCATCCGGCTCTCCGGAGCCCGGCTCGTGCGCTACCGGCATCTGGACATGGAGCATCTTGAGCGGTTGCTTCTGCGCGAGGCGCAGGCCGAGAAGAAGATCATCGTCACGGACTCGGTCTTCAGCATGGACGGCGACGTCGCTCCCTTAGCGCGGATCGTCGAGCTTGGCAAAGACCACGGGGCGCTGGTGGTCGTGGACGAAGCCCACGCCACGGGCGTCCTCGGCCGGGGACGGGGCCTGAGCGCCGCGCTCGGCCTCTCCGAGGACGTGGACGTGCACGTGGGCACGCTCAGCAAGGCCCTGGGGTCCCAGGGCGGCTTCGTCGCCGGCCGGGTGGAGACCATCGAACTGTTGCGCAACCGGGGCCGGTCGTTCATCTTTTCCACGGCCTTGCCGCCGGCGGTGCTCGGCGCGTCCCTGGCCGCGCTGCGCCACATCAAGGCCAATCCCGGCGAGGGTGCGCGGCTCATGCGCCTGTCCAAGGAGATCCGGGATCATCTAAACGGCCTCGGCTTCGACACCATGGGCTCGACCACGCAGATCATTCCCGTTTCCTGCGGCCGCAACCGCGTGGCGCTGCACGCCCAGGCGCTGCTCATGGCCGAGGGCCTGCTCGTCGCCGCCGTGCGCCCGCCGACCGTGCCCGAGGGCACGGCGCGGCTGCGGCTGTCGCTTCGCGCCGACCTCACGAGCGAAGACATCAAGCGCATCCGCCTCGGCTTTTCCAGGCTCCGGGTTTCCTTTTTTCCATGACCGACGCGGTGTTCGTTTCCGGCTGGGCCGGTCCCGAAACGCTCTTTCCCGGACTTTCGGCGCGCCTGGATTTTCTCGCCCCGTTCCTGGACGGCGACGAGGCGGCCGTGATCGCGCGCGTGACGGCAAACCCGGCGCGGCTGCTCGCCGGCTGGTCCACGGGCGCGCACATGCTGCTGCGCCATGCCGCCACGCTCTTCCCGCGCTGCGCCAAGGTGGTGCTTTTCGCGCCCTTCGCCCGCTTCGGCGACAGCTTTCCCGATCGGATCGTCCAATCGATGCGCGCCGCCATGGACGAAGCTGCCGAGGCCACAGTACGCGCGTTCTGGAAAAACTGCGGCGTGGCCGGCGTAACTGGCGCACCCGGCGCGCCGGCCTGGAATCCGGCCTGGGCCGCGCCCCTTGCCGCCGGGCTCGACTACCTGCGCGCCTCCGCCGTCGCCCAAGAGCCGCTCCCTGCGGCCAACGTCACCGTGGTCTGGGGAACGCGCGACCGCATCGTGCGCCGCGCGGCCCTGGACAGGGCGCTCGCGCTTTTGCCCGGGGCGACGCTTCGCGTCCACGACGGCGGACATTGGCCTTCCGCCGACCTTCTTGCGGAGCATCTCTTTTGAACCAGGCATCCATCCGCCGGCGTTTCGATCGGGCCAGGGCCACGTACGAGCGCGCGGCCCTGGTGCAAAAACGCGTCGCCGCACGGCTGGCCGCGCTGTGTCCGTCCGTAGTCCACGGCGACGTGCTGGAAATCGGGGCCGGCAGCGGCCTGTTCACGCGCGAGCTTGCGCCGCGCTGCCGGGACGGCGTGTACGTGGCGCTCGACCTCGCGCCCGGGATGCTCGCGCACGCGGCCATGCCCGGCGCGCGCAAGGTCGCGGCCGACGGCGAACGGCCGCCGTTTCGCCCGGCCGCGTTCGACTTTCTCTGCTCGGCCTCGGCCATGCACTGGTACGCCGACCCGGCCGCGTCCATCGCGGCGAACCTGCGGCTGTTGCGCCCGGGCGGCGGCTTCGCCATCGCGCTTTATGTGGAAGGGACACTGTGGGAGCTCGCCGCAGCGTCGCAGGCCACGGGCTTCGGCTCGGTCTACCCCATGCGGCCGGCGGCGTTTTACCGGGAGCTGTTCGCAAATCTGCCGGGAGTTGCGGCGACGGTCAGCGAGGAGACGCACGTGGTGACGCATGCAAGCGTCGGCGCGATGCTGCGCAGCCTGCAAGGCGCGGGCGTGACGCACACGCCGGGCAAGAAAGCGGCCAGTCCCGCGAAGTATCGGGACTTCGTGCGCTACTATGAGGAACGGTTCAGCCGACAAGGCAGCGTCGCGACGACATACGCGGTGGCCATGGTGCACGGCGACTGCGTGACATGATGACCCACACCCCTCACTTCCCGGTCAGCACCCCCCGCTTGCCCAACCGCCAGGCGTAATAGACCACCGCGCCGAAGATGGCGATGCCAACGGCCTGGGCGATGAGCCCCGTCGGGGAGATCACCGAGGCCGGGTCGGTCCTCACCCAGACGACAGCCGTGGAAAAGAGGTTGCATGCGAACGCCACGGCCAGCACGCTCACCGCTTGCTTGCGCAGCGAAAAAAGCAGCGTCACGCCGACGAGCGTGAGCCCCGCGTTGATGTAGCCGATCACCCGGTCCATGACCGTGAACTTGGCCAGATACGCCTGCTGCTCCGGGGCCATCTCCACGCCGCCGGCCGTGACGAAAAAAAGGCCCACGATCACCTGTACGGAGCTGACGAGGTAAAAGAGAAAGATAATCCACACCAGGATGGGGCGCTTGCGCCGCGCGGTCGTTTCCTCGGGCATGTCCGCCCTCCTTTGCGCCGACTCTACGAATCCCCCCGGCAGGCGTCAAACGCAGCGGCCGCCGCGTCTCGACAAAAAAGGCGGTTCCCCTTACACATTCCCGTGTGTCGGGGGACACAAGGGAGGCGAGATGGCGAAGATTCTGGTGATCGACGACGACACCCACATCCGCGAGGTGTGCAGGCTGGTCATCGAAGGCATGGGGCACGAGGTCGAGACGCGCCCGAGCCTGACCAAGGGGCTCGACGCCCTGGACAACGACGTCTACGATGTCGTCTACCTCGACGTGGACCTGCCCGACGGCAACGGCCTCCTCTCCATCCCCAAGATCATCGAGCGCGACAAGGCCCCGGAAGTCATCATCTTCACGGGAGCGAGCTACCCCAACGGCGCAGAACTGGCCATCAAGAACGGCGCCTGGGACTACATCGAAAAGCCGGCAACGGCCGAGACCATGACCCTGCCGCTCATTCGCGCCCTGCAATACCGCAAGGAAAAATTCGCCAACCGTCCACCGGCGGTGGCCTTAAAGCGCGAAGGCATCATCGGCAACAGCCAGCGCGTGGCCAGTTGCCTCGACCTCGTGGCGCAGGCCGCCAACGCCGACGCCAACACGCTCATCACCGGCGAGACCGGCACGGGCAAGGAACTCTTCGCCCGCGCCATCCACGACAACAGCGACCGGGCCGAAGGCCCCTTCGTCGTGGTGGACTGCTCGAGCCTCACGGAAACGCTCATCGAATCGGTGCTCTTCGGCCACGCCAAGGGGGCGTTCACAGGCGCGGAGAAAAAACAGGAAGGGCTGATCAAGCAGGCGGACAAGGGCACGCTTTTTCTCGACGAAGTGGGCGAGTTGCCTTTTTCCCAGCAAAAGGCCTTCCTGCGCGTGCTCCAGGAACGCCGCTTCCGCCCGGTCGGGGCCAAGGAGGAGGAAACGAGCGATTTCAGGCTCGTGGCTGCCACCAACAAGGACCTCGAAGCCCTGGTCGCGGTCGGCGATTTCCGCAACGACCTGCTTTTCCGCCTGCGCACCATGCACATCCACATCCCGCCGCTGCGTGAACGCGGCGAGGATATCCGCGAGCTGGCCATCTACTACATGAACGCCTACTGCAAGAAGTACAAGGTGCCGCTCAAGGGCTTCTCCCCGGAGTTCCTGGACAGCCTGCAAGAGTACGACTGGCCGGGCAACGTACGCGAACTGGTCAACCTCATGGAAAACATCATCGTGCGAGCCCAGTTCGAGCCGACGCTGTATCCCAAGCACCTGCCGCCCGAAGTGCGCATCCGCATCATGAGCGGCAAACGCCAGGAAAACGGCAACGGCCAGGAATTGGAGCCGGCGCAGGGTGCGGAGCCGGCCGTCGCTGCCGCGGAAATGGCGCTTACCCCCTTCGACGCCTACAAGAAGGACACCGAGTTCCGCTATTTCAAGGCCCTCATGCAGCAGACCGGCGGCGACATCCACAAGGCCTGCGAGCTGTCGGAACTGGGCAAGCAGAGCCTCTACCGCTACCTGCGCATCCACGGCATCCCGACACGGGCGTAAGCCCCGCCGGGGCGTGAGGCCCCCTACCCCGCAACCGCCCGGAAAAAGAACACCAGCCCGCCAAGCAGCACGGCGATGACCGCAACGCCCCGAACGCTCGTGCGCCGGCCGGCCGGCCCGGAGGCCGTGAGCCAGCGGCCGAAGCCGACGTTAAGGAGCGGCATCACACCCCATTGCAGGATGCCGATGCTCATGGCGTTGCCAAGGAGCATCGAGACGGCAAGACCCAGCGGCGACAGAAACGGCCCCGGGAAAAGCGTCAGGCACATGACCGTAGGGTAGAGCCCGAGCAGCACGACCAGCGCCATTTTCCAGCCCGGCGGCGCGGCGTGGTCGGCCCCCTCGCGCAGGCAGGAAAACCACGGCCCGAATCCCCGAGAAAACGACGCCAGTTCGAAATCGCCGACGCGCGCCCGCAGCTTTTCCACCCACTGCGCCCGCACCGGCGAGGCGAGCCAGGCCTCGAGCTGATCCGGCGCATCGAAATGGATCACCGTGATCCACAACTCCCCCGACCCGGCCGCCGGCGGAAAGACGTCGGTGCCACGAAATCCCGCAAAGGTCTCCGCAGCAGCCGAGACGCCCCGCTGCCAGGCCAGAAACCACTCTTCGCGCTCCGGCGGCACCCGCTGGGACACCACGGCCGAAGCCCGTGCGATGCGCACTTCCATGGCGGCCTCCTTACCCTGCCGACACCGGCGGGGACGCCCGGGCGGCCATGCGTGGCAGCGCACAAGGCGTCCCCGCCCCGCGCCTTACGCCTTCGCCTTCTTGTAGGCGCGTTTGCCGGCGATCCAGGTTTCGTCCACGTTGCGGTCATCGCCCACGGCCATCACGGCGAAAAGCAGTTGGGCCGCCTCGTCGATGGTGCGCGGCCCGGATTCGCCTGTGGCCAGGGACTGATGCCAGGCCATGGCCGCCTGGCCGGCGTTCCAGTCCAGCGCCACGAAATCGGCCTCCTTGCCCGGCTCGAAATTGCCGAGGAGGTCGTCGAGGTACAGGGCGTGCGCGCCGCCGAGGGTCGCCATGTAGTAGGCCCGGTAGGGCGAGAGCTTGTTGCGGTCGGCCTCGGCCAGGTCCTGGGCGCGCGGATCGATGGAGCCGTCGAGCATGGTGTTGTTGCACATGCCGACCTTGTAGGCTTCCTCCATCACGCGCACGAGGGAGAAGGCGTTGCCGCCGCCCATGTCGCTGCCGAGCGTCAGGCGCACCGGATGCTCGGGGTCCTTGGCCCGACCCAGGCGGAACAGGCCGCTGCCGAGGAACAGATTGGACAGCGGACAGAAGGCCACGGCCGCGCCGGCCTTGGAAAACCGCCGCATTTCGTCATTGGAAAGCCAAATGCCGTGCCCGGCCGTGAACTTGGGGCCGAGCAGACCGTGGCTTTCATGGACCTGCGTGTAGTCCGCGCAGTCCGGAAAATGCTCCTTGGCCGTGCGCACTTCCGAGGGGTTTTCCGAGATGTGGGTGTTGACCCAGCAGTCGGGATGCTCCTCCTTGAGCTGGCGGCAGCGGTCCATCATCTCGCCGGTGCATCCCACGGCGAAGCGCGGCGTGATGGCGTAGAGGTTGCGGCCCTTGCGGTGGTAGCGTTCGATGAGCCGCTTGGACTCGCGGTAGAAGTCGTCCGGGGAAATGAGGAATTCCTTGGGCGCGAAGCGGTCCACGCCGGTGAGGCCCGAGATCACGCGCATGTTGCGCCGCGTCGCTTCCTCGAAAAATTCCTCGGTGGAAACGGGGCTGCTGGTGGTGAACGCCTGGCAGGTCGTGGTGCCGGCGGCAAGCAAGGCGTCGAAGAACTTCCCCGCCGCCTCGCGGGCGTAGCCGCGGTCGCTGTACTTGAGCTCCTCGGGAAAGATCCACTTCTGCAACCAGTCCAGCAACTGGTTGCCGTACGCACCGAGCACGCGCACCTGGGGAAAGTGGATATGGCCGTCGATAAAGCCCGGCAGAATGAGCCGGTTTTCGAGGTGCACGGTTTCCACGCCGGGATGGCGCGGCGCTACGGTGTCATAGGGGCCGAAATCGACGATTTTCCCGCCCGCGACGACCAGGAGTCCGTCCGGAAGAAATCGGGCCGCCTCGTGTTCCTTGTCCGCATATTTCCAGGGATCGTCTATGAGGTCGAAAAACATACCGCGAATGGCGCGGTCGGCCTTGCGGGCTGTTTCCATGGTATGTTCTCCTCTGGCAAAGCGTCTCGCAGGAGATTCGCCGGTTCGCCGTCCTGGAGACCATCGGCCGGCGAACGCCGGTCCTTGCATGGTACATAAGGTCGCCGCAGCGCCGTGGCCAGGGGAAAATCATACTTATTCAGTCTACAACACAAAAAGGGTCCGGCGCTGTCGCCAGACACGGAACACTCAGCAATATTCGCGGGGATTGAGTCCGAACAGGCAGAACACCTCATAAGGGATGGTTTCCCACCACAGGGCGAGGTCGTCGGCGGTCACCGCGCCGGGGCCGTCGCCGCCGAGCAGGTGGATCACGTCGCCCGGCTCGGGTTCGAGCCCCGAAACGTCTACGGCGGTCAGCTGCATGCACACCCGGCCGAGGATCGGCACGCGCCGGCCCGAAAGGCACATGAAGCCCTTGTTGGACAGCCCCCGGCTGTAGGCGTCGGCATAGCCCGCCGCCACGATGGCCACGCGCATGTCGCGCTCGGCGATGAACGTCCGGCCGTAGCTGATGGAGGCCCCGCGCGGTAGGTCGTGGACCGAAACGATGCGCGTCGTGGTTTCCATGGCCGGCCGCAGGCCCAGGCCCAGCTTTTCGCGGTCTGTGCCCTGGAAGGGATTGACGCCGTAGAGTGCGATGCCGGCGCGGCGGGCGTCGAAGCCGAACTCGCCGGCATGGGCCAGGATGCCGGCGCTGTTGCAAAGCGAGGCCTCGAAGGTGAGCCCGCCGTGGCGCAGCGTCTGGCAGATGCGCGCGAAGCGGCCGCCTTGCGTGCTCACGTAGTCGAAGGCCGTGGGGTCGTCGGCCGTGGCCAAGTGCGAGCTGACCATGACCGGTTCGATGGCGGGCTGCTCGCCGAGGCGCGCCAGCAGCTGCGGCACGTCCTTTTCGGTGAACCCCAGCCGCGCCATGCCCGTGTCGAACTTGAGCGCCACCTTGGCCTTCCTGCCGGCCTTGGCCGCCGCCATGGCCAAGCGGTCGAGCTGGTCGAAATCATGGATGAACGGCACCACGCCTTTTTCGAGCGCCAAGGCGTCGTCCTCGGGCAGGACCGGGCCGAGCAGGGAAACGATCGACCCGCGCGAACCGCTGTCGCGAAGCGCCGCGCCCTCGGCCACGGAGCCGATGGCGAAGGCGTCGCAGCCGGCCGCCTCCAGGGCCGCGGCCGTCTCGATCAGACCGTGCCCGTAGGCGTCGGCCTTGACCACGGCCAGTACGTGGCCGCCGAAACCGCGCAACAGTTCGTAGTTGGCGACGATATGGGACAGGCGCACCCGGGTGCGCAGGTAGTTGTGGGCAATGGGCATGACGGGCCTCCTTGGGTTGTGCCGCAGGGAAGTCCCTACGCCTCCCGGATCCGCTTTTCCAGCCGCTTGGGCCTGCTGGCGTCCGTTTTGGAGTTGGCGTATGCTCGGAAATATGACTCGCGCCATCAAGCATCGCACCATCCGCATCCTGCCGCCGGAACTGCAAAACCAGATCGCCGCCGGCGAAGTGGTCGAACGGCCGGCGAGCGTGCTCAAGGAGCTCGTGGAAAACAGCCTCGACGCCGGGTCCACGCGTATCGAGGTCGCCATCGAGGGCGGCGGACGGACGCTTCTTACCGTCGCCGACGACGGCTGGGGCATGACGCCAGAAGAGCTGCCGCTGGCCGTCACGCGCCACGCCACGAGCAAGATCGCTTCCATGGACGAACTGTCGGGCATCGAGAGCTTCGGCTTTCGCGGCGAGGCCTTGCCGAGCATCGCCTCGGTGTCCAGTTGCATCGTCACCTCGCGCCACGAGGCCTTTGACGAGGGAGCGTTTTTGCGCGTGGAAAACGGCCGCATTGCCGAGCGCGGTCCGGCGGCCATGCCGCGCGGAACGCGCATCGAGGTGCGCGACCTTTTTGCCGCGGTGCCGGCGCGGCTCAAATTCCTCAAATCCGAGGCCGTGGAGACCAAGCGAGCCACGGAGCTTTTTTGCCGCGCGGCGCTGGCGCGCCTCGACGTAGCGCTCAAGCTGTCCGTGGGCGGGCGCACGGCGCTGCGCTTCCCGGCGGGTCAGAGCCTGACCGCGAGGCTCGGCGGCATGTGGCCGCCGGCCGTGACCGACGATCTGTTCGAGATGGAATACGCACTCGGCGCCATCCGCATCCACGGCGTCCTCGGCAAGCCGCTCAAGGCCCAGGCGCGGGCCGACCGCATGCTTTTCTACGTCAACGGCCGCGCCGTGCTCGACCGGGTGCTGCTGTCCGCCGTACGCGAGGCCTACAAGGGCCGGCTGCTCGCGCGGGAATACCCGCAGTGCGTCATTTTCCTGGAGCTTCCGGCCGAGGACGTGGACGTCAACGTTCATCCGGCCAAGACCGAGGTGCGGTTTCGCGACGAGCAGGCCGTGTTCGTCAACCTGCGCCGCGCCGTGGGCCAGGCGCTGGACAAGGCCCTCGTGCTGCGCACCGTCCCCGCGCCCGAGCCCTGGGTGAAAACGGACGGCGAGCCGCCGAAATTTCCCGCCCGCCGCGATTTCCTGGACGAACTCGTGCGCGCCGACGCGCCGACGCCGACGCAGACCGTGCCCATGGGCGGGGCCGTGCGCGAAGCCCCGCCGGCGTACGCGCCCCGTCCGGACCGGTCCGCCCC
>JAEWPX010000012.1 GCA_023399375.1 Pseudomonadota bacterium
GCCCCGAAAGTCGAAGCTTTCGGGGCCGTTTGAAGACGTTTTTGTCGAAACCTGGGCGCTTGCGTGATCCGGTTCATTCGGAAGTTACTGCGGGCATATAAAGGCATCCCCCTTTGAGGAGGTCCAGGAGGGGGTCACCCCCTCCTGGCCGCCGAAGGCATTCTTCTCTCTTTTCTTTCCCCGCTACTTGGCAGCGAATGCTTTTTTAATCTTTCCGGCCAAATGCTCGGGCGTGAAGCCGTACAGGTCGGCCAGCTTGCCGGCCGGGGCCGACGCGCCGAAGTGGGAGATGCCGTAGACCCGGTCGAGGCTGCCCGTGTACTGGCACCACAGCTCGGGCCGGCCGGCTTCCACGGCGTAGCGGAAGGCGACTGTCGGCGGCAGCACGGCCTTTTTGTAGTCTTCGGGCTGTTCGTTGAAGAGTTCCAGGCAGGGCATGCTGACCACGCGGATGGCGATCTCGGGCAGGAGTTTGGCCGCGGCCTGGGCGAGAGACACTTCCGAGCCCGAGGCCAGAAGCAGCATGTCGGGCTTGCCGCCCGGGGCTTCGTCGAGCACGTAGCCGCCGCGCGCGACCCCTTCCTTGAGGCCCGGATAGACGGCCGGGTCGAGGATGGGCAGGTTCTGGCGCGTGAGCAGCAGGCAGGTGGGCCGGCTGGTCTGCTTGAGCGCCGTGTCCACGCAGGCCGAGGTTTCGTTGGCGTCGGCCGGGCGCATGACGAGCATGTTGGGGATGAGCCGCAGGGAACTCGCCTGCTCGATGGGCTCGTGGGTCGGGCCGTCCTCGCCCACGTAGAAGGAATCGTGGGTGTAGACGTGCAGGGCGGGCACGCGCTGGAGCGCGGCCATGCGCAGGGCGTTGCGGGCGTAGTCCGAGAAGATGAGGAACGTGGCGCTAAACGGCAGCAGGCCGCCGTGCAGGGCGATGCCGTTGACGATGGCGGTCATGGGGAATTCGCGCACGCCGAAGCACAGGGAGCGGCCCAGGCGATCGGCCTTGCCGAAGATGCCCGTGATGTCACGGAACTTCTCGGTCATGTTGGACGGGTCGAGGTCGGCCGAGCCGCCGACGAGCAGCGGCAGCTGGTCGATGAGGCCGTTTAAGGCCGCGCCCCAGGCCGAGCGCGTGGCCACGGCCTTGGCCGGCTCGAACACCGGCCAGGAGAGCGTGCGTTCGGGGCGGGGCTTGGTGATCTCGCGCCACAGCGCCTCGAAGGCGGCGTCGCCGGCGAGCTTGTCGTCCAGGGCCTTGTCCCAGGCGGCGCGGGCGGCGGCGAGCTGCGGGAAGCGCCCCTGGAAATGGGCCAGGACGTCTTCCGGCGCGAAAAACGCCTCGTCCTCGGGCAGTCCCAGGTGCTTCTTGGTCGCCTTGATCTCGTCTTCCTTGAAGGGCGCGCCGTGGGCCTCGTGCTTGCCTTCCATGGAGAAGGCGCCCTTGGCGATGACGGTGTTGCCAATGATGATCGTGGGCCTCGCCGTTTCGGCGTGCGCGGCGTCCAGGGCGGCGCGGATGGCGGCGTGGTCGTTGCCGTCGATGTCGATGACGTGCCAGCCGAGGCCCTCGAAGAGCTTCACGTGGTTGGTGGCGTCGCACACGCTCGTGGCGCTGGCGAGCTGCACCTTGTTCTTGTCGAAAAGGACGATCAGCCGCCCGAGGCCCCACAGGCCGGCCAGCGCGGCCGAGCCCAGGAACACCGGGGCCTGCACGTCGCCGTCCGAGGACATCACGTAGGTATAATGCCCGGCCACGTCCTCGCCCAGGCGCGCGCGCAGCATTTCTTCGGCCACGGCCATGCCCACGGCCATGGAAAAGCCCTGGCCCAGGGGGCCGGTGGTGCATTCCACGCCCGGGGTTTCGTAGTTCTCGGGGTGGCCCGGGGTGCGGCTGCCGAGCTGGCGGAACTGCTTGAGGTCGTCCATGGAAAGCACGCCGCGCAGGTAGAGCAGGGCGTATTGCAGCATGGATTCGTGGCCGGCCGAGAGCACGAACCGGTCGCGACTGAACCATGTCGTGTCGGCCGGGTCGAAACGCAGGTAATCCTTGAACAGGACGTAGGCCATGTCGGCCGAGGACATGGCGCCGCCCGGGTGGCCGGATTTGGCCTTGAAGGTGGCGTCCATGATCAGGCCCTTGATGACGTTGACGGCCTTGGCATCGATGGCGGCGGGAGCTTGCATGGGTATCCCTCGAAGAAGTTTGGCGTTTACAGCGGCGCGGCCAGTCCGCACGATTCGATGAGGTCCACGCGGCGCTGGTGGCGGCCGCCCTCGAAGCCCGTTTCGAGAAAGACGTCGGCGATGGAGGCGGCCAGGCCCGCGCCGATGACGCGCTCGCCGAGGCAAAGCACGTTGGCGTCGTTGTGGAGCCTGGTCATGCGGGCCAGATATTCGTTGACGCACAGCGCGGCGCGGATGCCGCCGATGCGGTTGGCGGCGATGGACATGCCGATGCCCGTGCCGCAGACGAGGATGCCGGCGCTATCCGGCGTGTCCAGGACGTTGCGGCAGACGAGCCTGGCGAAATCGGGATAGTCGACGCTTGTCGCCTCGGTGGGGCCGAGATCGACCACTTTGTGCCCGGCGGCGGCAAGATGGGCGACGAGCGCGGCCTTGAGGGTCAGGCCGGCATGGTCGGAGCCGAGGAAAACGGTTTTGGGCATGGAAACGGGGCCTCCGGGTTTGGCGATGCACGAATGCCCGGCCGCGCGGGCGGCGGGGCTACAGTTCCGGCAGGGACGGCTCGTCCCCGCTTCCGTCCAGCGCGTGTTCCGCGGCGGTGGGAGGGACGGGCAGCTCCAGGTCGGCGACCGGATAGGGCGACGGGCGGGGCTGCAGGGTCTTCACGCGCACGACGAGCGTCGCGCCGCCGGGCGTGGTCAGCGTGATCCTGCGGGCCACGGGCGCGACAAATCCCGGCGCGGCTTCGTCGTCTGCGAAGTCGATGCGCCAGGGCTCTATGCCGACTCCAACCAGATGGCGCGGATTCCCGGCGAAGTCAAGGCTGAGCGACGCGAGGCGGGAATTGCCGGAAAACGTGTACTCGTAGCCCTCGGCCGTTTTTTTCGCCGCGGCGTAACGCGCGGGCGCAAGGGCGGAAAAACGCCCCGCGACCAGGGCCGCCATTTCGCCCAGGGTGAAGGGCAGGGGCATGCCGAGCTTGGCCGCGCCCTGGCGGGTGTCGGCGTGGCGGTAGACGGCGTTTTTATCCGGCACGAAAGCGAAAAAGCCGTGGTTGTCCTCGAAGAGCAGGGCGTAGGCCCCGCCCACGGGCGTGGTCAGGTCCAGGCGCGTCGCGCCGCCGGCGTTGCCGTAGAGGCGGTAGTTGAGCCGGCCCGAGCGGTTGCCCCGGGAAAAGCTCATGGAGCCGGCCAGGGAATAGGCCGGGGCCGCGTTTTTGCCCTCGCGGGCGGTGAAGGCGTCGAAGACGGCCTTGGCCTCGCCGACGGCGGGCGGGCCGGGCTGTTTGGCGGCGCAGCCGGCAAGTCCGGCGACAAGGGCCAACAAGACGAGGGTGCGCAACAGCGCGGCAAAGGGGCGCATGCTACAGGGCTCCGAGTTTTTTCTTCACGTCGCCGGGGTTATCCGGGCCGAGTTCCAGGGCGGTGCGGTAGGCCTTGCGGGCCGTGTCCTTGCGCCCGGCGGCGGCGGCGATGTCGCCGTAATGCTCCCAGATGACGGCGTCCTTGATCCTATGGTCCATGGCCCGCTCCATGGCGGCCAGGGCTTCCTGGTGCCGCCCGAGCTTGTACAGCGTCCAGGCCAGGGAATCCAGGAAGAAGGGATTGTCCGGCTCCTTGGCCAGGGCCGTGCGGATCATGTCCAGGGCCTTGTCCAGGTCGCGTCCCTCTTCGGCCATGGAATAGCCGAGGTAGTTGAGGGCGTCGGGATTGGTCGGGTCCTTGGCCACGATCTTTTCCATCACGACCCTGGCCTCGTCCCGGCGTTTGAGCTTTTCCAGGGCCACGCCGTAGCGGTAGAGCAGATCCGTGTCGTCGGGCGCGTCGGCCACGGCCTTTTGCAGCAGGGTCGCGGCTGCGGCGGTGTCGCCGCGCCGGTCGAGCAGGGCCGCTTCCAGGGCCAGGAATTCCTTGTTGTCGGGGTAGCGCTTCCTGGCTTCGTCCACCAGGGCCTGCGCCTGGGCCTGATCGCCGATTTCCGAGGCGATCTGGATGCGCACGCCGAGCGCCTTGTCGTAGTTGGGGTTGTCGGGCGTCACCTGCGCCAGGATGGCCAGGGCCTCCTTGGGCTTTTTCTCGCCCTCGTAGGCGATGACCGCCTGGTAGAAGGGCAGGTCCGGGCTGCCGGGGATGGCCGCGGCGAGCTTGGCGAGCACCTGGCGCGCCTGCTTGGGGGCCCCTGCCTCGAGCAGCGCGGAAATGGCATCGAGCATGCGCGCCTTGTCCGCGGGTTCCTCGTCCAGGAATTTGAGGGCCTGGGCGCTCTTTTTCTGTTTGATGAGCACCCGCACCAGCCGCGCGCGCACCTCGGAGGCCTCTTCGCCCTGGGCCAGCATGCGACGGTAGCAGTCCTCGGCCCCGGCCAGGTCGCCTTTTTCCTCGAGCAGCGCGGCAAGGTCCGACCAGGCGGACATGAGCGCGCCGTCCGCGTCCACGGCCCGGCGCAACAGCGCGATGGCCGCATCGGTTTTCTTGAGCCCCGCCGTGGCCTTGGCCATGAGGTACAGGGTCGTGGCGTCGCGGTCGGCTTCCGGAATGCGCGCCAGGGTCGCCAGGGCCTCCTTGTGCTGCCCGGCGTCGCCTTCAAGCGAGGCCAGTTCGCGCAGAGCGGCGGCGTCGCCGGGATGCGCGGCCACGAATTGCGTCAGCACGGCCATGGCCTGCTCGGGCATGCGGCGCATCTGGTAGGCGCTGGCGAGGTAGAACGTGAGCTGGCGCGAGTTCGGAAACAGCCGCGCCGCGTCCTCCAGGGTCTTGGTGGCCGTTTCCCGATCGTTCAGGCCCCACTGCAGGTTGGCCAGCTCCACGGCCACCTCGGGCGAGGGGTGGGCCCGCGCGAGGGCGGCGAGGGTTTTCGCCGCCTCCTCCTTGTTCCCCTGGCGCAGGAAGTCCTGGTAGACCAGGAACTGGTAGGCGCTTTCGGCCTCGGGGCTCAGGGATTTCCCGGCGTAGGCCAGCCGCGCCGACCGGCTGGAGGCGCAGGAGTTGGAGAGCAGGCAGGGCAGAAGCGCCAGGACGAACAGAAAAGGCAGGTGCGAGGACTTGGCGCGTGTGGTCGGTTCAGGCATGGCCGGCATCCGATGCGGCGCGCGGCGCGGGCCCGTTCCGGTCCCGCCGCGCGTATGGCCGCTATTCTTCCTTGTGAATCCAATCCGAGGAAAAGTCCTCGATGCGTCTGGACAGGTGGTCCTTGAGCTTTTCGAGCAGCCGCGCCTCGATCTGGCGCACGCGCTCGCGGGTGATGCCGTATTTCGCCCCGATCTCCCGCAGCGTCACCGGCGAATCGGACAGGATGCGGCTGTCGAGCAGGTCGAGTTCCTTTTCGTTGAGCTTGGGCCGGATGCTCTGGATGTGCTTTTCGAGCTGGTGCGAGATCTCGTCCCCGGCCAGGATCTCCTCGATGCCCGGGGTGAGCGCGGGCAGGAAGTCCAGGCGGGTGGACGAGGAGTCGTCGCCGAGCGTCACGTCCAGGGACACGTCGTTGCCGCTTAAGCGCTGGTCCATCTCCACGATGTCGGACTCGGTGACGTTGAGCGCCTCGGAGAGCTGGGAGGCGCTGGGGTCGAAGCCCAGGGACTGGAGGCGGTGGCGCTCTTTGTTGAGGTTGTAGAAGAGTTTGCGCTGGGCCTGCGTGGTCCCGATCTTGACCATGCGCCAGTTGTCCATGATGTACTTGAGGATGTAGGCCTTGATCCAGTAAGCGGCGTAGTAGGAGAACTTGATGCCCTTGTCGGGATCGAATTTGGTCACCGCGCGCATGAGGCCCACGTTGCCTTCCTGGATGAGGTCAAGCACGTTTTGCATCCAGCGGCGCTGAAAGTCCATGGCGATTTTGACCACCAGGCGCAGGTGGGAGGAAATGAGCCGGAAGGCGGCCTTCTGGTCCCCGGCGTCGCGCACGCGCCGGGCGAGTTCCTGCTCCTCCTCGGGGGCGAGCATGGGGAATTTCGAGATTTCGCGCAGGTAGAGCTGCAACGGGTCGCGCGTGGTCAGCGAGCCGCCCGTGCCCGGCCGCGGGGCCGGCAGGTGGAAATCGTCCGCGGGCTCCAGATCTATGGCGTCCTCGCCGTCGTCGACGACCTCGGCGGCCTCGTCGGCCTCGTCGGTGTCGAATTCCTCGGGTTCTTGTTGTTCCAGTTCCGCGTCTTTGGGGGAAAGGTCTTGATCGTCTCGCTGTTCCATCGGATACTGACCGGGTTATGAGGCGTGGTCTGGCCGCTTGGGAGGTTTTGGCGAATCGGAGCCGCCTCCCGGAAGCGCCGTCTCGCACGTCTATCATTCCGTGTAAAGTTTTGGTTTGTCCTTTTCAACGATTTTCAGTAGACGAGCCGCGTTTCGGCAAACGGCCGGGCTGCCGGCAACCAGAAAGGAGCGGGCGTGGGCGATTTCAGAAAAGCGCTTGGCGATTCGGGCATCCTCGTCTTCGACGGGGCCATGGGCACCTTGCTCCAAGGGCGGGGACTGGCCGCCGGGCAATCCCCGGAACTTTTCGGCCTGGAACATCCCGACGCCATCGTGGCCACCCACCGGGAATACATCGAGGCCGGTTCGCGCGTCGTCACCGCCAACACCTTCGGCGGTTCGCGCTACAAGCTCCCCGCCGGCACCGACGTCACGGCGCTCAACCGCGAGATGGCGAGGCTTGCCCGCCGCGCCGCAGGGGACGCGGCCTTCGTCGCCGGCTCCGTCGGCCCCACGGGCCAGTTCGTCGCGCCGCTCGGCAAGGTGACGCTGGCCGAACTCGTGGACGCCTTCGCCGAGCAGATCACGGGCCTGGCCGAAGGCGGCTGCGACCTGATCGTGGGCGAGACCCACTTCGACCTGGCCGAGGCCAAGGCCCTCGTGCTCGCCGCCCGCCGGGTCTGTACGCTGCCCGTGGCCGTTTGCATGACCTTCGAGGGCGCGGCCAGCCTCACCGGCTCCTCGCCGGAAGTTTTCGCCGACGCCATGGAGAATCTCGGCGTCGACCTCGTCGGCGTCAACTGCGGCGCGGGCCCGGACGACATGCGCCTGGTCGGCGAAGTGTTTTCGCGCCGCCTGCGGGCCCCGTTTTTCGTCAAGCCCAACGCCGGCATGCCGCGCCTGGAAGGCGGACGCACCGTTTTTCCCATGGGGCCGGAGGAATTCGCGGAAAAAACCGCGCGCTTCGCCGAGCTTGGGGCCAAGGCCCTGTCCGGCTGCTGCGGCACCACCCCGGCGCACATCGCGGCGCTTGCGCGGGCGCTTGCCGGCCGCTCCTGGACGCGCGGCGACGCGCCGGACCATCCGGTCCTGGCCGTGGCCTCCCGGGCCATGACCGTGACGCTTGGCGGCAAAAGCCCCTGCGTGGTCATCGGCGAGCGCATCAACCCCACGGGCAAGGCCGAACTGGCCGCCGAGCTCGCGGCCGGGGAGTTCACCCGCGCCCTGGCCTTTGCCGAGGAGCAGGTCGCGGCCGGCGCGGGCATCCTCGACGTCAACGTGGGCGCGCCCATGGTGGACGAGGTCGCGGTGCTGCCGGGGCTCGCGTTGGAGCTCACCAAGCGCCAGCGCGTGCCGCTTTGCCTCGACTCCAACAATGCCGAGGCCCTGACCGCCGCGCTGTGGGCCTCGCCCGCGACGCCCCTCGTCAACTCCATCAGCGGCGAACCCGGCCGCATGGAGTTGCTTGGCCCCATCTGCCGCGACCACGGTGCGCCGTTCATTCTCCTGCCGCTCAAGGGCCGCAAGCTGCCGGTCACGGCCGCCGAGCGCCTCGGCATCATCGAGGAGCTGCTGCTGCAGGCCGAATCCCTGGGCATCCCCCGCAGGCTCATTCTCGTCGACGCCCTGGCGCTCACGGTCTCGTCCAAGCCCGAGGCGGCGCAGGCCTGCCTGGAGGTCATCCGCCACTGCCGCGACGCCTGGGGCCTGCCCACGGTGCTCGGGCTCTCCAACATCTCCTTCGGCCTGCCCGCGCGCGAGCTGGTCAACGCCGCCTTTTTCGCCATGTGCCTGGGTGCGGGGCTGGCCGCGGCCATCGCCAACCCCAACGTCTCGCGGCTCATGGAGACCTCCGGAGCCTGCGAGGTGCTTTTAAACCGCGATCCGCAGGCCGGCCGCTTCATCGGCCGCTACGCCGGCTGGAAGGCCTCCGCGCCGACGGCCGCGGCCACTGCCGCGGCCACGGTGCGGGAGGAGGGCAGTCCCCTGCGCCAGGCCGTGATCCACGGCCGCAAGGCCGAGCTCGCCGCGCTCATCGAAACCGCCCTGACCGAGGGCCGCGCGCCCGCCGCCATCCTTGGCGAGGAGCTCATCCCGGGCATCATGGACGTGGGCGAGCGCTACGAGCGCAAGGAATTCTTCCTGCCCCAGCTGCTCGTTGCCGCCGAGGCCATGCGTTCCGGCTTCGAGCGCCTGGAACCGCTGCTCGCCGAAACCGCCGGCGCGGAAAAGGCCCGCATCGTCATGGCCACGGTCGAGGGCGACATCCACGACATCGGCAAGAACATCGTCTGCCTGATGCTCAAGAACCACGGTTTCGAGGTCATCGACCTGGGCAAGGACGTGCCCGCGGCGCGCATCGTCGAGGAAGCGGCCGCGCGCGACGCCGACGTCATCGGCCTGTCGGCGCTGATGACCACGACCATGGTGCGCATGGAGGACACGGTGCGCCTCGTGCGCGAACGCGGCCTGCGCGCCAAGGTCATGGTCGGCGGGGCCGTGGTCACCGAGGCCTTCGCCAAATCCATCGGCGCGGACGCCCACGCCGCGGACGCGGTGGACGCCGTGCGCCAGGCCAAAACCCTTATCGGCGGCGTCGCCTAAAAAACGCTGGCAAGCGCCGGCCGCTTTGGATTAAACCGGCCCTGACGGCCGGTCTTCCGGCCGCTGGCAACACAGTGCGGAGGTTTGTTCGTTGCGCAAACGTCTTTTCGCAGTCTTGCTGCTGGCCCTGGCCCTTGCGCCGGCCGGCCGCGCGGCGGCCCAGGATGCGGGCCCCATCCACGGCCAGGCCGTGCTCGACGCCATCGTCGCGGCCCAGGGCAAGGTGGTGGTGGTGGATTTCTTCGCTTCGTGGTGCCGGCCGTGCCTGATGGAGATCCCGGACTTCATCGAGGCCCGCAAGCATTATCCGGCCGACAAGGTCGTCTTCATCGGCATTTCCCTGGATCAGGACCAGGGGGAGTACGCGCGGTTCGTCAAGCAGACGCCGTTCAATTTCCCGGTCCATCTGGCCGATCCCGACGTGATGGCCGCTTTCGGCGTCAAGATGATCCCGAAGACCCTCATCTACGACGTCACGGGGCAGCAGGCCGTCAACCACTCCGGCTACATGCCCGGCGAACAGCTCCGGCAGGCCATCGACGGCCTGTTGCAGGCGCCGCCGCAATGAACGGCCTTTTCATCCGCAAGGCGCGTATCCAGGACGTCAAGCCGATCCACGCGCTGCTCATGCACTGCGCGAACAAGGAATTCCTGCTGCCGCGCTCGTTCAACCAGCTCTACAGCCACCTGCGGGATTTTTTTGTCCTCGCCGAGCACGACGCGCCGGGCATCCTCGGCTGCTGCGCCCTGTCCATCACCTGGGACGACATCGCCGAGATACGCTCCCTGGCCGTGGACGAAAGCGTCCAGAGGCAGGGCTGGGGCGGCAAGCTGGTCGAGGCCTGCCTGTCCGACGCCGTGACGCTCGGCATCTTCAAGGTCTTCACCCTGACCTACCGGCCGCATTTCTTCGAGCGCCTGGGCTTCGCCCCGGTGGAGAAGGAGAAGCTGCCCCAGAAGGTCTGGGCCGATTGCATCCATTGCCCCAAGTTTCCGGAGTGCGACGAAAACGCGTTGTTGATGGAAATGTAGTGTGGCGATCGCTTAAAAAGTGATTCACTTTTTGAGCGGAAAAATAAAAATTCGATACGGCGTTTCGTAAATCCGCAGGTGCGGGTTTCGGGAACGCGGTGAAAGGGCGGCCCGGCAGCGGCCGCCGCGATCCGAATTGCGGGGAACCATGGCGGATACGTTGCGCGAAGTGTTCGGGGAGGCGGCCGTGGCCGCCCGCGTGGCCGAATTGGGCCGCGAGATATCGGCCCATTACGCCGCCGTCGGGGCCGCCGACGGCGAGGTGGTCATGGTCGGGGTGCTCAAGGGCGCGCTGCCGTTCATGGCCGACCTGCTGCGGGCCCTGGATTTTTGCCCGACGCTCGATTTCGTGCGCGTGGCCAGCTACGGCGCGGGCACCTCGCCCGGCGCGCTGCGCTTTCTCATGGACCTCGAAACCGACATCGCCGGCCGCCACGTCCTCGTGGTCGAGGACATCGTGGACACCGGCCGCTCCCTGGCCTATCTCCTCGGCATGCTTCAGGAACGTTCCCCGGCCAGCCTCAAGGTCTGTTCGCTGCTCGACAAGGCCTACCGCCGCGAGGCCGACGTGGCCGTGGATTTCGCGGGCTTCGCGGCGCCGCCCGTGTTCCTGGTCGGCTACGGCATGGACGTGGGGGAGCGGCTGCGGCGCCTGCGCGGCGTGTACGAACTGGTGCAATAGAAAGCGGTCCCGAATTTGCATGACGGTTGCAAAAAAAACGCAACCGACAGTGGGAAAAGCGCCATGATTGTTGCCTGCCCGAATTGCCAGTCCAAGTTCAGCCTGCCTGACGACAAGATCGGAGCCTCCGGGGCCAAGCTGCGTTGCGGCAAATGCCGTCATGTGTTCCACGTCGATCCGCCGACCGCTCCCGGGATTGCGGACGCCGGGGGACTTGCGGACTTCGATTTCCCCGACGACCTCGCCCCCACGCCTCCGGGACGCCAGGAGCGGCCCGCCGCGCCACCCGCCGCCGAAACGGCCAAAGCCGGCATGCCCGACGACGACGTGCCGCCGGATCTGTTTCATTCGGAAACCTACGAAGGCAAGGGCGACGACGACGCGGTGGACGACGGTCCGGTCAAGCCGGGGTTCAGCCTCGACGACGTGGCCAACATGTCCCTGCCCGGCAGTTCGGTGTCAAAAGAACGACGCAACCGTATCGCCATCATCATGGGCGCGGTGCTGCTCATCCTCGCGGCCACCATCGCCGCCGTGTATTTCCTGAACCTCTGGCCCGGCAAGAAGGCGGCCAAGGACGCCGCACAGCCGCCCGCGGCCTCGGCCCCGGCCACGCCGGGACAGCCCGCGGCGGAAAAGGCCGCCCCGGACAAGCCGGCCGCGGAAAAGCCCGCGCCTGCCGCCGACGCCGCGAAAAAACCCGAGGAGACGGCCAAGGTCAAGGACATCATGCTGCAAAACGTCCGCCAGTACTACGTTTCCAACGAAAAGGCGGGGCAGCTGTTCGTGATCGAGGGCAAGGCCGTCAACAACTTCAAGACGCCCAAGGAAATGATCAAGATCGAGGCCACCCTGTTCGACGAAAAGGGCGGCTCGCTCGCCAACCAGGAGGAGCTCGCCGGCAACACGGTGTCGCTTTTCCAGCTCCAGGTCATGACCCGCGACGAACTGAAAAACGCCCTGACCTCCCAGGTCGGCGTGCTCACCAACAACACCAACATCGCCCCGGGCGGCGAGACGCCGTTCATGGTCGTGTTTTTCGATCCGCCCGAAGCCGTCAAGGAATTCGGGGTCAAGGTGGTGGACGCCAAGGATCCGCCCCGGCAGTAGCATGGCGGGCAAGCCCAAGCGGATTTTCACCTGCTCGCAGTGCGGCGGCGTCACGCCGACGTGGCACGGGCAGTGTCCCCGCTGCGGGGCCTGGAACACCCTGGTCGAGGGCGTGGCCCGCCCGAGGGCCGGCGGCGCGGCCGGGCTCGCCGTCCCGGCCGGCGCGCCCATTCCTCTGGGCGAGCATCCCGACGAGGATTTCCGTCCCTTTCCCACGGGCCTGCCCGGCCTCGACCGCGTGCTCGGCGGCGGGCTCACCCCGGGCGGCGCGGTGCTGCTCGGCGGCGAGCCCGGCATCGGCAAATCCACGATCCTGCTCCAACTGGCCGGCATGGCCGCGGCCGCCGGCCGTCGTGTGGTCTACGTCTCGGGCGAGGAATCCCTGGCCCAGCTCAAGGCCCGGGCCGAACGCCTGGGCGTGCTCCACGAAGGCCTGCTCGCCGCCGCGAGTACCGACGCCGGCGCGGCCGTGGACGTTCTCGGCGCTGCTCCCGCCCCGGACCTCGTCATCGTCGATTCCGTCCAGACCATGCACGTCGCCGGCGTCGAGGGCGCGGCCGGGTCCGTGTCCCAGGTGCGTTCGGTCGCAGCCTCGTGCGTGGAAGCGGCCAAGCGCGGCCAGGCCTGCCTGGTCCTCGTCGGCCACGTGACCAAGGACGGCCAGATCGCCGGCCCCAAGCTGCTCGAGCACATGGTCGACACCGTGCTCTACCTCGAAGGCGAGCGCCGGCATCTCTTTCGCATCCTGCGCGTGCTGAAAAACCGCTACGGTCCGACGGACGAACTTCTCGTCATGGAGATGCGCGAGCAAGGGCTGTCCGAAGTGCCCGATCCTTCGACATTTTTCCTTGGCGACCGCGATCCGGCCGTGTCCGGTTCGGCCGTGGTCATGGCCGTGGAGGGACGGCGGCCGTTCGCCGTGGAGGTGCAGGCCCTGGCGGCCAAATCCTTCCTCTCCGTGCCGCGCCGGGCGGCGCTCGGGCTCGACGTCGGCCGGCTGCACCTGCTCTTGGCGGTTTTGGAAAAACGGCTGCGCCTCAATCTCGGCCAGGCCGACATCTACGCCAAGATCGGCGGCGGGCTCAAAATCCAGGACCCCGGCCTCGATCTCGGCATCGCCGCTTCCGTCCTTTCCTCGTTTTACGACCGCCCCCTGCCAGCGGGCGCGGTCTTCTGGGGCGAGGTGGACCTTTCCGGCCGCATCCGGCCTGTTTCCGGCCACGAGGTGCGCCTTAAGCAGGCCGAACGCCTGGGCTACGGGCCGGTGCTCGGCCCCGACGCCGGCCGCCTCGGCCCCAAGCTGGGCGACCTCGGCGAACTGGCGCGCCTGCTTTTCTCCAAAGCGTAACAATGCCGGCTCGCCGTAGCCGCATCGTGGTTTGACCCTGGTCGGACTTTCGTGCATACAAAAAGGTATGCAACGAATATTTCCAGGGTCGTTGCCGATCGGCCCGCAAAAAACCGGCCCCGCCACCTGGCGCTTCACCGTCTGGGCGCCCCATTGCAAACGCCTCGATCTGCTTCTCGACGCCACGGGCGTCACCGTGCCCATGGAAGCGTTGCCCGGCGGCTATTACACGGCCGAGGCCTCGGGCCTGGCGGACGGCGCGCGCTACTGGTATGTGCTCGACGGCGAAACCCGCCGCGCCGATCCTGCCTCGCGCCACCAGCCGGACGACGTCCACGGCCCTTCGGCCCTGGTCGACGCCGACGTCTTCGCCTGGACCGACGCCGCGTTTGCGCCGCCTGCCCCGGACCGGCGCGTCTATTACGAAATCCACGTCGGCACGTTCACGCCGCAGGGCACCTTCGATGCAGTCATCGACCGGTTGCCGCATCTGCGCGCGCTCGGCGTCACCTGCCTCGAGCTCATGCCCGTGGCCCAGTTCCCGGGCGGGCGCAATTGGGGCTACGACGGCGTCTTTCCCTTTGCCGCAAGTCAGGCCTATGGCGGCCCGGCCGGGCTGGCGCGGCTCGTCGACGCCTGCCACGGCGCAGGGCTCGCCGTGGTCCTCGACGTGGTCTACAACCACCTCGGTCCCGAAGGGAATTACCTGCGCGATTTCGGGCCGTACTTCACCGGCCGCTACCGCACGCCCTGGGGCGAGGCCGTCAACTACGACGGTCCGGGCAGCGCGGCCGTGCGGGAGTTTTGCATCCAGAATGCCCTCTTCTGGCTGCGCGATTTCCACATCGACGGCCTGCGCCTGGACGCGACCCACGCCATCTTCGACCAGGGGCCGGTCCATGTCCTGGCCGAGCTGGCCGATCGCGTGGCCGACTGGTGCGCGCGCGCCGGGCGGCAGGCGTTTCTCGTCGCCGAAACGCATATAAACGACCCGGCGGTGATCACCGATGCGGCCGCCGGCGGCATGGGCCTCGACGGCGTGTGGAACGACGATTTCCACCACGCCGCGCACGCGCTTTTGACGGGCGAGCGGCGGGGCTATTACGCGGACTACGGCAGCCGCGACGACCTGCTCCTGGCCATGGCCGACGGCTTCGCCTACGCCGACCGCGCAAGCCCCTTTTTCGGCCACGTGCGCGGCCGTTCCGCCGCGCATCTGCCGGCGGACCGTTTGGTCAACTGCATCCAGAACCACGACCAGATCGGCAACCGCGCCAGGGGCGAGCGCCTCGTTTCGCTCGTCGGTCCGGCCGCCGCACGCGTGGCCGCCGCGCTTTTGCTTCTTTCCCCGGGTTCGCCGCTTCTTTTCATGGGCGAGGAGTGGGGCGAGACAAAGCCGTTCCTCTATTTTATCAGCCACCTGGACGCCGGGCTGGTGGACGCCGTGCGCCGGGGGCGCAAGAAGGAATTCGCGAGCTTCCGCTGGCGCGGCGCGGCGGCCGATCCCTTCGACGTGGCCACCTTCGCCGCCAGCCGGCTGGACTGGGACAAGCCTGCCGCGCCCGGCCACGCGGCCATGCTCGCCTGGTACAAGGCGCTTCTTGCCCTCCGCGCCGCGAGCCCGGCCCTTTGCGAGACGCGGCGGGAACGGACCAAGGTGTGGCCTCTTGACGGCATCGGAGCGCTGGCCATGGAGCGCCGGGGCGCGGACGGGCGTTACCTGGTCCTTTGCAACTGCGGCAAGCGGGCGATGCGCGTAAGCGTCGGGGCGTCCGCCCCGAGCCGCGGCTACGCGCGCGTGTGCGACAGCGAGGAGGCGCGTTTCGGCGGCACGGGAGCGCTCCTGCCGGTGCGTCTTGCCGCGACCTGTACCCTGCCGCCCCTTTGCGCCGTGGTCTACAAATGCGAGGAGGGTTTTGGCGCATGAAACGCTACGTCTGCATCCACGGCCATTTCTACCAGCCCCCCCGTGAGAATCCCTGGCTCGAGGAGGTCGAGGTCCAGGATTCGGCCCATCCCTACCATGACTGGAACGAGCGCATCACCGCCGAATGCTACGGCCCCAATTCAGGCTCGCGCATCCTGGACGGCGACGGGTACATCGTCGATATCGTCAACAACTACTCCAAGATCAGCTTCAATTTCGGCCCCACGCTCCTGTCCTGGCTCGAAAGGCGTCACCCGAGGCTCCACCAGGCCATCGTGGACGCGGACCGGCTCTCCGTGGAGCGCTTCGACGGCCACGGCTCGGCCCTGGCCCAGGCCTACAGCCACATGATCATGCCGCTGGCCAGCCGGCGCGACAAGATCACCCAGGTCAAATGGGGCGTGGCGGATTTTCGCGCCCGCTTCGGCCGCGACCCCGAGGGCATGTGGCTGCCCGAGACCGCCGTGGACCTGGAAACGCTCGGCATCCTGGCCGACGCCGGCATCCGTTTCACGATCCTGGCCCCGCGCCAGGCCGCGCGCGTGCGCCGCCTGGATGACGGCGGCGGCGACTGGTGGGACGTGTCCGACGCCCACGTGGACCCTACCGCGCCCTATCTGGTGCGCCTGCCGGACGGCCGCGATTTCACGGTCTTTTTCTACGACGGCCCCATCTCCCAGGACATGGCCTTCGGCGACATGCTGGAGCGCGGCGAGGCTTTCCGCGACCGGCTTCTGGCTGCGTTCAGCGACGACCGCGACTGGCCGCAGATCGTAAGCGTCGCCACGGACGGCGAGACCTACGGCCACCACCACGCCTACGCCGAGATGGCGCTCACCTACTGCCTGTCGCTGCTTGAGGCCGACCCTACCGTCGAACTGATCAACTACGCCGCCTACCTCGACCGGCACCCGCCCGGGCACGAGGCGGAAATCTTCGAGAACTCGTCGTGGAGCTGCATCCACGGCGTGGAGCGCTGGCGCGCGGACTGCGGCTGCAATTCCGGCATGCACCGGGGCTGGGGCCAGGGCTGGCGCGCCCCCCTGCGCGAGGCCCTGGACGGGCTGCGCGACGCCTGCGCGACGATCCTCGACAGGGAAGGGCGGCGCTCTTTCACCGACCCCTGGCAGGCGCGCGACGCGTATATCGCGGTCGTCAACGACCGCGACGAGGCCAGCCTGGACGCCTTTTTCGCGGCCCACGGCAAAAAGGGCCTGAGCCGGGCCGGGCGCATCAAGGCGCTCAAGCTCATGGAGCTCGCGCGTCACGCCATGCTCATGTTCACGAGTTGCGGTTGGTTTTTCGACGAAATTTCGGGCATCGAGACCGTGCAGATCCTCCAGTACGCCGCGCGCGCCATTCAGCTCGCCGGGGAGCTCGGCGGCGGGGAGCTGGAAGGGCCTTTCGCCGCGATCCTGGAAAAGGCCCCGAGCAACGTCCTCGCCTCGGGCCGGGAGGCCTACGAGCGCCACGCCAAGCCCGCGGCCGTGGACATCATGCGCGTGGGCGCGCATTTCGCCATCTCCTCGCTGTTCGAGGCCTATGACGAACATTATGCGTATGGCTGCTACCGTGTGAGCGGCCGCGACGAGAAACGCGAAACCGCCGGCCGCGCGCGCCTGCTCACCGGTCGGGCCGTCATCGAGTCCGTGATCACCGGCGAGCGCCTGGACGCGACCTTTGCCGTGCTCCACGCCGGCGGCCACAACCTGACCTGCGGCCTGCGGCGCTACCGCGACGCCGCAAGCCTCGCCGCCATGGAAGCCGACCTGCGCCGGGTCTTCGAACGCGGCGATCTCGCCGAAAGCATCCGCGCCCTGGACGCCCATTTCGAAACCCACACCTTCTCCATCCGCGACCTCTTTCGCGACGAGCAGCGCAAGGTGGTGGCCGAGGTCCTCGCCCCGGAATTCGACGCCGCCGAAGCCATGTACCGCCGCATCTTCGAGGACGACTACCCCATCCTCAATTTCCTCCACTGGCTCTCCATGCCCGTGCCGCGCCACTTTCTGGACGCCGCCGCCTTTGTCGTGGAAACGGATATCCGCAGGCAGCTCGCCGGCGACGTCATCGACCTCGAACGCCTGGACGGGAGCATCGAGGACGCCAAGCGCTTCGGCCTTTCCCTCGACTACGAGCGCCTCGGTATGGAAGGGGCGCGCTGGGTCAACCGCTTCGTGGAGGCCTTCGGCGAGGATTTCGAGAACATCGCGTTGCTGACCGACGTCAAGGAGGCCCTGGACAGGCTGCGCGCCCTGCCCATGGGGCTCAACCTGTTCAAGGCGCAAAACGTGGCCTTCGAACTGTCCCGCAGCCGCTATCCCGGCAAAAGGGACGCGGCCGCCGCCGGGGACGAAGAGGCCAGGCGCTGGGTGGCGCTTTTTTCCGTGGTGGCCGAAGCGCTCAAGGTGAGGCTGCCGCAATGAACGCGCCCGTCGCCACCTACCGCGTCCAGTTCACCAAGGACTTCGATTTCGCCCGCTGCCAGGACGTCCTCGACTACCTCGCCGCGCTCGGCGTCTCCCACATCTACGCCTCGCCGATCTTTCGTGCCCGGCCCGGCTCGACCCACGGCTACGACGTGTGCGACCACAGGGAGATCAACCCGGAGCTCGGCGGCGAAACCGGGTTCCGCGCCCTGGCCGCGGCGGCCGCAAAGCGCGGCATCGGCTGGATTCAGGATATCGTGCCCAACCACATGGCCGTCTCGGGCGAAAATCGCATGCTCGTGGACGTGCTCGAAAACGGCCCGTCCTCGCGCTACTACCAGTCCTTCGACATCGACTGGGACCACCCTTACGAGAGCATCAAGGGCCGCATGCTGGCCCCGTTTCTGGGTAACTTCTACGGCCGGGTCCTGGAGGCCGGGGAGATAGCCATCGGTTTCGACGCCGACGGCTTTTTCGTGCGCTACTACGACCTGCGCTTTCCCCTGCGCATCGATTCCTACGTACGCCTGCTCACGCTCGGGCTCGGCAGGCTGCGCGCGAAAATCGGCCGCGATTCCCCGGAATTCATCAAGCTCCTGGGCGTGCTCTATACCATCAAATCCCTGCCCGCCGAGGATTCCAGGGACGAACGCTACGACCAGATCTTTTTCGTCAAACAAATGCTCTTCGAGCTCTTCGAGCAAAGCGCGCCCGTGCGCGCGCACATCCTCGCCAACCTGGCCCTGGCCAACGGCACGGCGGAGACGGGCGAGGGCGAGGACCGCCGGGCGCTGCTGGAGAGCCTCCTGGCCGAGCAGTATTTCCGGCTCTCCTACTGGAAGGTGGCCGGGGAGGAGATCAACTACCGCCGCTTTTTCGCCATCAACGACCTCATCTCCCTGCGCGTGGAAGAGGAGGCGGTTTTCCGCCAGTCCCACGGCAAGCTGTTCGAACTGATCCGGGAAGGGCTTTTCTCGGGGCTGCGCGTGGACCACATCGACGGGCTCTATGACCCGGCGCGCTACCTGCGCCGGCTGCGCGAAGCCGTCGGCGACGCCTATCTCGCCGTGGAAAAGATCTGCGTCGCCGGCGAGCCCCTGCCGGCGTTCTGGCCCGTGGCCGGCTCCACGGGCTACGATTTCATGAACGCCGTATGCGGCCTGTACGTGGACACGACCCGGGAAAAGTCCTTCGAGCGCATCTATGCCGGCTTCACCGGCCGCCGCCAGCGGCCCGAGGACGTGGTGGTCTGGAAAAAGCGCCGCATCATCGAAACCCACATGTACGGCGATGTGGAAAACCTGGCCAGACTCATCAACGCCGTCTCCAGCCTCGACCGCCAGGGCTTCGACATCACCCTGCGCTCGACCAAGCGGGCGCTGACCGAGGTGCTGGCCCATTATCCGGTCTACCGGACCTACATCTCCCCGGACGCCATCCGGCCGGCGGACATCGACTACGTGCGCACGGCCATCCGCCGCGCCAAGCGCCACAACGCCGACCTCGCCTACGAGCTCGATTTCCTGGAGCGTTTCCTTTTGCTGCAATACGACGCGAACTTAAGCGACGAGCAGAAGGCGCAGTGGACCCGGTTCGCCATGCGCTTCCAGCAGGTCAGCGGGCCGCTGATGGCCAAGGGCGTGGAGGATACGGCGTTTTACGTGCTCAACCGGCTGCTGTGCCTCAATGAAGTGGGCGGCGAGCCCGGAAGTTTCGGGCAGACGCCCCAGGCCTTCCACGAGGCCATGACCGCGCGCGCCAGGCAGTGGCCCCGGGCGATGAGCGCCACGGCCACCCACGACGCGAAGCGCGGCGAGGACGCGCGCCTGCGCCTGGCCGCGCTGTCGGAGCTCCCCGACGCCTGGCGCGGCGCGCTGGCGAAGTTCTACCGCATCAACCTGCACCGCAAGACGCCGCTTAGCGACCGGCCCGCGCCGGACAAAAACGACGAATACCTGCTCTACCAGACGCTGCTCGGCCATTATCCCGACCGGCCCGAGGACCTGCCCGGCTTCGGCGGGCGGCTTGCGGCCTATCTCGTCAAGGCCGTGCGCGAGGGCAAGGAGCATTCCACGTGGATGAGCCCGGACCTGGAGTACGAAAAGACGCTGACCGATTTCGCGGCCATGCTCCTGGACGAGGCCCCGGACAGCGCCTTCATGGGCGTTTTTCTGCCGCTGTGCCGGCGGCTCACCCGGATCGGCTACTCCTACGGCCTGGCCCAGGTCGTGCTCAAGGCCGCCTGCCCCGGCGTGCCGGACATCTACCAGGGCGTGGAGTGCTGGGACCTGTCCTTCGTCGACCCGGACAACCGGCGGCCCGTGGATTTCGCACTCCGGGAAAAGACCCTCGGCGAGTTGGACGCGGCGTTTTCCGTTGATCCGGTTGCGCTGTGCCACAGGCTGCTCGCCTCGCCCGAGGACGGCTGCATCAAGCTCTTCACGCTCTGGCGGGCGCTTGCGGCGCGGGGCGCGGACCCCGAGCTCTTCACCGTTGGGACGTATGCGCCGGCCGTGTTTGCGGGGAGCCTTGCCGGGAACGTGTTCGGCTTCTGGCGCGCCTTCGAGGGCAGGACGGCCCTTGCGGTCGTGCCCTGGCGCATCGCCGACCTCGGCGCGGTGCAGGGTTCGTTCGTGCTCGGCGAAGCCTGGGAGGACACGCGCGTTGCGGACCTTCCGGAAGGGTGGGGGCCGCTGACCGACGTCATGACCGGTCGGACGTTTTCCGGGGAGAGCCTCATGCTCAAGGAGCTGTTGCGCGATTTCCCCGTGGCGCTGCTTACGGGTGGGACCGCGGGCGGGGAGTGAGGCCGGCGGGGAGTTCCAGCACGTCTCCCGGCTCCGCGTAGGCGAAGACGGCCGTGCCGGGGCGGCGCAGGCGGTCGGCGAAGCGTTCGATGTAGTGCGTCTTGCCGTTTACGTGCATGGGCACGAACACGGCGGGCGCGAGCTTTTCCACGAAGTCCGGCGCGCCGGCGAGGCTTGGCAGGCGCGGGTCCATGTTGGAGAAAGCCACGTCGAGCGGGCGCGCGGCGAGCGTCTTGAGCAGCCGCCGCCAGGACATGCCCACGGCGCGCCGGGCGGCCGGCGACTGTCCGGGCCAGTCCCAAAGCGCCATGTCCCCCCCGAAATAGACCGACAGCCCTTCCCGTTCGATGCGGTAGGCCAGGCCCATGTCGTTGCTTTCCAGGGCATGCACCGTCAGGCCGCCCACGTCTTGCGAGGCGTCGGGCTCCATGACGACCGTCTCCGGCGGCAGGAGGTCGCCGTAGAGGTCGGCGACGTCGTCGGAAACCACGAAGCGGCGCGTGGCCGCAGCCTCCGTCGCGGCGACGAGGTCCGGATCGAAATGGTCGTCGTGGCTGTGGGAGATAAATACGGTCAGGTCCGCGCCGGCGATGTGCGCGGCGGCGGCTTGCGCGGCCTCTCGCGGCAGATAGGCCGGGGCCGGGTAGTCGAACAGGAGCGTCTTGCCGCCCGCGCGCAGGAGAAAGCAGTCGTGGTGGATATAGACGATGCTGGCGGACATGCGAACAACCTGAGAACGTTTCTTCTCAACGATTCGCCGAAATGATGGCGGGTGATGCCGTGTGCTCGGACCTCTCGAATATCCCCCCTTTCGGGGTGGTCCAGGAGGGGCCCTCGGCCCCTCCTGGCCGCCGGAGGCATTCTTCCTCTCTTCTCCTCTTCCTCTTCGCCTTCCTCCCCCTACGCCACGTCCCAGCGGGGCCCGGCGGGGGTGTCCATGACGGTGACGCCGAGGCCGGCCAGTTCGTCG
>JAEWPX010000045.1 GCA_023399375.1 Pseudomonadota bacterium
TCCCGGATGAAGTTGTCGAGGAAATCGATCATCTGCTGGCGCTGCTCGGTCGTGCAGTAGCTGATGCAGGAGCAGCGCAGCTTGCCGCTGCCGCGCACGAGCAGTTCGAGCTTGAGCCAGTTGCGCCCCGTTTCGAGGATGAGCATGTACGGGCCGCACTCGTTGTAGTGCTGCTGCTGCTCGTCGTTGAGCATCTCCATGGGGAAGGGGATGTAGTAGATGTGGTCGAGGGGGCCTTTGAACCCTTTCTCGGACAGGTGCCGCTCGATCGTTTCCATGTTCTCGGCGGAAACTTCGTCGATGAGGTAGGATCGCATGGGGTTACTCGCTGTCTTCCGTCGCATCGAGGTCCGGGGCCATGACCCCGTCTTCGGGCGGTTTCCGGTCCGCGTGGGCGTTTGGCGGCACGCCTTCGCGGTCCAGGTTGTACATGCGGCGGGTGAGATCGATGAACCTGTCGCCTTTTTCCTCCCTGGCCCGGCGTTTGAGGAAGGCGATGGGCTCGTGGAGCAATTTGTGGCTGATGGAAAGGGACAGGGTCTCGATGGCCCGGCGTGTCTCGTCGGGGACGTCGGGGCCGAGGCGGCGCAGGGTCTTGGCCAGTTCGCGGCGGGCGACGTCCTCGCCTGCGGCAAGCAGATCCACGATGGTCGGCTTGACGTCCAGGGATTTGAGCCACTCGCCGAAACGCTCCACCTGCAAACCGATGATGTCCCGGGCGCGGGCCGCTTCCTCGCGCCGCTGGGCCAGGTTTTCCTCGACCACTTCCTGGAGGTCGTCGATGTCGTAGAGATAGACGTTGTCCAGGCTGTTGACGTCGGGGTCGATATCGCGAGGCACCGCGATATCGATGAAAAACATGGGCTTGTGCTTGCGCGCCTTGAGCACGGAACGCACGTCCCGGGCCTTTATGACCACGTGGGGCGCGCCGGTCGAACTGATGACGATGTCCGCCTCGTGCAGCCGGGAAACGAACTCGTCGAAGGCCACGGGCCGGCCCTTGAAGCGCGCGGCCAGTTCCTCGGCCCGGGCGTAGGTGCGGTTGGCGACCAGGATTTCGGACACGCCGGCGTTGAGCAGGTGCAGCGCCGCCAGTTCCGCCATCTCGCCCGCGCCCACGAGCATGGCCCGCTTGCCGGCCATTTCGCCGAAGATGCGCTTGGCCAGCTCCACGGCCGCGTAGCTGATGGACACCGCGGATGCGCCGATGCCCGTGGCCGTGCGCACCTTCTTGGCCACGGAAAAGGCCTTGTGGCAGAGGCGGTTGGTGATGACCCCGGCCGTGCCCAGGTTTACGGCGTGGCGGTAGGCGGCCTTGAGCTGCCCCAGGATCTGCGGCTCGCCGAGGACCAGGGAGTCCAGGCCCGAGGCCACGCAAAAAAGGTGCTCCACGGCGGCAAGCCCCGCGTGCTCGTAGAGGTGCGGGGCGAGCATGGCCGGATCCTGGCCGCAGTGGGCCGCCCAGGCGGCGAGCACCGCCGGGCGGACATCGCGGCCCGTCGCGTCGGCGACGAGCACCTCCACCCGGTTGCAGGTGGACAGCACCAGCGCCTCGCGCACGCGGGCCTCGCCGCGCACGAGCAGATCACCGAGCGTGGGCTTGTCGCCTAGGGCGAACGCCTCGCGGACCTCGACCCCGGCGGTCTTATGGTTGAGGCCAAACAGGTAGATTTGATGCTCCATCGATATATCGCGCGAAACTGTGATGCGTTGGCATGAAAAAGTTGATGACGAGCAAGGACACGAGCGTCAGGCAGAATATCCACATGGCCAGACGCGCGGGCTTGCGGCCGCGCCAGCCGAGAAACAGCCTCTGGTGGAACAGGAAGGCGAAAAGCAGCCAGACGCAGATGGCCGTGATCTCCTTGGGGTCCCAGGAGAAGATGCGGTTCCAGGTGAGTTTGGCCCAGATGAATCCGGAAAGAAGGCCGATGGTGTAGAGCGGAAAGCCGGCGGTCACGGCCCAGCGATTGACGGTGTCGCAGGTGGAAAGCGCCGGCAGGGCCTTGGAAAAGCCGGAGAGCTTCTCCTTGGTCTTGATCTTGTGGTCGAGGTAGAGGTAGGCCGCGCCCGCGCCGCAGGCCATGGCGAGCAGGCTTATCGCCAAAAAGAGCGCGCCGATGTGCAGCCCGAAGAAGAGCCCGCCGAGCGCCTTGGGCAGGGGCATGCGCGTGGCCGTCACCGCCTGGGAGGACAGGAAGAGAAAGAGCGCCAGGGGCGCTGCGAGCAGCCCGAGCATTTCCAGACGCAGCCGCCACCACAGGATGAGACAGATCAAAAGCAGGCTCCAGGCCAGCAGGCTGAAGTAGAATTCGCCAAGGAGCAGGGCTGCGCCGCCCTCGGCCGCAAGCAGCACGACCAGGTCGGCCGTGTGCAACGCGAAGCCGGAAAGGGTCAGCGCCTCGCCCGTGCGGCGCAGGCGTGCCCGTCCCGTGACCACACCGAGCAGATGCAGGGTCGCGCCCAGGAAATAGGCGGCGATGACGCAGAAAAAGAGCAGGTTAAGCGCCGGCATGACCGAGGGCTCCCGCGATCAGCCCGGCCGCGTCCCCGTGCAGGGCGGCGGGCAGGATTTCCCGGAGCACGTTTTCCGCGGCGGCTGCGTCGCCGCGCTCCAGGGCGTCGAGCAAAGACGAATGGACGAGCTTGCGGAAAAGAGCCGAATTCTCCTCCGTGGGCAACCCAAGGGCCAGAACCATGGGCCGCAGGGCGCTCATGAGCACGAGCAGCGCGCCGTACTCGTCGCCGAGGAATTCGCCCAGCCCCTGGCGGATCTTGCGCGCCAGGGCCGGCGAGGCCCCGCCCGTGGAAATGGCCACGGTGAGGTCGCCCTGGGTGAAAAGGGCCGGCACGATGAAGCTGCACTTCTCGGGCTGGTCCACGATGTTGCAGAGGATGCCGCGTGCGGCGCATTCCCGGCTGATGGCCCAGTTGCTTTCCTCGTCGCTGGTGGCGGCGATGACCAGGAAGCGGCCGTCGAGGTCCGTCGGGGTGAATTCCCGGCGCTCGATGACCACGCCCGGCACGGCGGAAAGCGCGGCGGCGACGTCCGCCGGAGGCGCGGGATCGAGGACGAGCACCTCGTCCGGGCCGCAGGCGGCGAGCGTGGCGATCTTGCGCCGGCCCACCTGTCCCGCGCCCACCACCAGGCAGCGCTTGCCGTGAAGATTGACGTAAAGGGGATAATACCGCATAGGAAGCCTCCTATAACAGAAGAACGCGTGGACCGAAAAGGGCTTTTTTTCACATGCTTTTTTGGGTTACGCGACCGCGGCGGAGGAGGCATGGCGCGCTTTCTGGCGGTGCAGCTGGCCCGCATCGGGGACCTGGCCCAGACCCGGCGCTTGCTCGCGGGCCTTTGGCGGCAGGCCGAAAAGACCGGCGGCGAGGTGCACCTCGCCGTGGACTTTAGCCTCGTCCCCCTGGCGCGACGCCTCTATCCCTATGCCGTGGTCCACGGCCTGCCGGCCCACGGCGCGCCCGGGGAGGCGGGCATGGCCGCGGCCGCGGCCCGCGTCCGCGATGCCCGTCCGGCTTTCGACGCCCTGGCGGCAATCGCTTTCGACAAGGTCTTCCTGCTCAATTTTTCGCCCCTGGCCATGGCGCTTGGCGCGATGTTTCCCCCGGAAATCCAGCGCGGCTACCGCCAGCACGCCGGCCAGGCCGACAAGGACGCGCTCCTGCGTCTGGTCTTCCGTCTGGCCCGCGACCGGCGCGGCGCGGGCATCAACCTGGCCGACATCTGGGCCCATCTCGACGACGCTCCCCTGCCGCCGGAGGCGGTCAATCCGCCGGCTGCGCCAAAGGGCGGCGGCCTCGGCGTGGCCCTGGCCGGCCGGGCCGCCAGACGCTCCCTGCCGCCGGACGTGCTGGCCCCGCTCGTGCGCACGCTTTTTCTCGCGACCGGGGCCAAACGCGTCACGCTTTTCGGCACGAAATCCCAGGCCGGCGAGGCCCGGGCGCTGCTGCGCCGCCTGGACCCGGCCGTGCGCGAGGCCTGCGACGACGCCACGGGCAAAACGGACCTGCCCGGGCTCCTCGACGCGCTTTCCGGCCTCGACCGCCTCGTCACCCCGGATACCGGAGCCATGCATCTGGCCGCGTTTTGCGGCGTGCCGGTCACGGCCTTTTTCCTGTCCTCGGCCTGGAGCCACGAGACCGGTCCCTACGGCGTCGGGCACACGGTGTGGCAGCACACCACGCCCTGCGCGCCCTGCCTGGAGTCGGCCCCGTGCGACAAGGACCTCGTTTGCCTGCCGCCCTTTGCCGAGCCGGGCCTTTTGCGCTGTCTGGCCGGCGCGCAAAAGGCCGCGCCGCCGCCCGGGCTCGTGGGGCTGGCCACGGACTGCGACGCCCTGGGCGCGCTGTGCCGTCCTTTTTGCGGCGAGGATCCGACGCGCGCGCGCCGCGAGGCCGTGCGCGCCTTCCTCGCCCGTCGCTTGGCCGGGGCGGCGGCGGACGGCGTCGACGTCGCCAGCGGCCACGAACTGGCCGAGAGCCTGAGTCTTGAAACGGACTGGGTCCTGCCGCCCGCGGGCCGGAGCCTGGCCGGGGAGTGGTAGCCATGGCCTTTTCCCGCGCCCTGCGCGTGCTGGTGGTCTTGCCCATGTACGGCGGCTCGCTGCCCATCGGCCGCTCCTGCGCCGCGGCCCTGGCGGGCCTCGGGCATGCGGTGGAAGTCTTCGAGGCCCCGGCCTTTTACGGCGCGTTTTCGGCGCTCAAGGAGCTGCGGGTGACGTCGGACCGCCTGGAGTACCTGGAGAACAGTTTCCTGCAGGTCGTTTCCCAGGCCGTGTGCGCCAAGGCCGAGACCTTCGGCCCGGACCTCGTGCTGGCATTGGCCCAGGCGCCGCTGTCGCGTCAGGCCTTAAAGCGCCTGCGCCGCGACGGCGTGGCCACGGCCATGTGGTTCGTGGAGGATTTCCGGCTTTTCACCTATTGGGAAACGTTCGCGCCTTATTATGATGTGTTCGCCGTGATCCAGCAGGAGCCGTTTCTGGAAAAGCTGGCCGCCGTGGGGCAGCAAAACGCCTGCTACCTGCCCCTTGCCGCGGATCCGGCCGTGCACCGGCCGCTTGAGCTTTCGCCCGTGGAGCGCCGCCTCTACGGGGCGCGGGTGTCCTTCATGGGCGCGGGCTACGCCAACCGCCGCCTGGCGTTCGCCCAGTTGCTGGACTACGGGCTGGCGATTTTCGGCAGCGACTGGGACGGCGACGCGACGCTCGCCCCGCGCGTGCGCCTGGACGGGCGCAGGGTCGGCACGGACGAGGCGGTGCGCATCTTCAACGCCGCCGACGTCAACCTCAACCTGCATTCGAGCGTGTCCGTGGAGCGGCTCGTGACCGGGGGCGACTTCGTCAACCCGCGCACCTTCGAGCTGGCCATGTGCGGCGCGTTCCAACTGGTGGACCGGCGCACGCTTCTGCCGGAGCTTTTCGGCGAGGACGAACTGGCGCAGTTCGGGGACATGGAAGAGCTGAAGGAGCGGCTGGGGTATTTCCTGGGCCATCCCGAGGCGCGCGCGGCCTTCGCCGCCCGGGCGCGGGCGCGGGCGCTCAAGGAACATACCTATGCTCGGCGCATGGAGGCGCTTCTCGACTTCGTCGCCGTGCGCCTTTCCGGCTGGCCGCGGCGTGAGCGGGGCGGGGAGGCCCTTTCGGGCCTGCCGGAGGACATGCGGGAGGAGGTGGCGGCGCTGCTGCGCGAGCTGTCGCTGCCGCCGGACGTTTCTTTCGACGATCTGATCTGGGCCGTGCGCGCCCGGCAGGGGGTGCTTTCTCCACTGGAGACGAGCCTGCTGTTTTTGGACGAATGGCGCAGGCAGTACGGCCGGGAGCGCGCCGGCAAGTAGTCTTACCTCTTGATTTCCAAGGTTTTTTGCATGATCTCGTCTGCCGTGGACACCACTTTGGAGTTGGAGTCGAAGGCGCGTTGCAAGGTGATGAGGTTGACCATTTCCGTGGCCATGTCCACGTTGGACGATTCCAGCGAGTAACCGGAGATTCCGTCGAAGACGCCGCTTTTGGCCCGCCCGGTTGTGGCGGCACCCGAGGCGCTGGTGGCCGAGAGCAGGTTGTTGCCCTCTCGGTAGAGGTCCGTGGGATTCTTGAAGTCGGCCAGGGTGACGACATAGAGGTCGGCGGTCTGGCCATTGGAGAAAGTTCCCGAGATAACTCCGTTTTCATCCACACTGGTGCTGACGAGTTCGCCCGAGGCGTAGCCGTCGTTTTTTGAATTGAGGGTATAGGACGACGTGGCGTAGTTGGTGGTGCAGGTGGCCTCGTTGACTGTCGCCGCCGGGGTGTAGCCGGCGTTGGCGCTGGCCAGCGTGCCGATGCCCGCGGCCGATGTCGGGGCGCTGGAGCTCCAGGCCTTTTCGGAGGTGGAAAGGCCGGTCTTGTATTCGATGGCCTGGCTGGCCAGCACCGTAGAAGGATTCGTCTTGGAGACGAATGTGGCGTTCATCTGCGGCACGCCGTTGCTGTCGATGGTGGCCTGTGTCCAGTTGGACAAAGAGGTGGGATCGCCCGACGGGGTGAAGGCCGTCTGGTTTTCCAGTTCGCCCTGGGCGGAAAAGGTGAGCGTGCCGATCATGAGCACACCGGCCTTGGTCGTGCCCGCCGTGGTGGTGCTGCCATCCTCTTCCGGCGGTGCTGTCACCATGTATTCCCAGTATTCCTTGCCATTTTCGTCCTTCGTCTTGGAATAGTACGTCGTAAGGGTGTGCGCGCCGCCTTCGGAGTCGTACGCCTTGACCTGGGTGGAATAGTCCGAATTCGCCACCGGGGGACTGTTCGTGGCGTTGTAATTCGTGAACATGGTGAAAAACGGGTTGGTCGCGTCGAGGGTTTCGGGATCGGTCGTGCTGTCGAGGTTGACCTCCATAGTGACGGAGCCCGTGGCCTGGGCCGGCAGGGTGAAATCCTTGATTTGGATGTCGGTGACGGTGCCCGTGGTCGGCACCTCGGACAGGGTTTTGCCCGTGCGCTTGGCGGCCGTCACTGCGTCCTGGTCCACGGCCCATCCCTGGACCTGATTGCCGGTCGAGGTCGTCAGATAGCCGTTGGTGTCGAAGTTGAACGAACCGTCCCGTGTATAATAGACTTTGTCGTTATTTGGATTCTTGACGATGAAGTAGCCATGTTCGCCATCGATGGCCATGTCCATGGAGTTGCTGGCGTTCTGGACGCCGCCGACGGTCGTCGACATGGACACGCTGCCGACCTGCACGCCCATGCCGATCTGGCTGCCGTCCGATGTGCCGCCGGCCATGTTGCTCAGCATGTCGGAAAAGAGCATGCGCGAGGACTTGAACCCCGTCGTCGAGGCGTTGGCGAGGTTGTTGCCCGTGTTGGTGATGCCGTCGCTGTAGGCGAGGAGTCCCGATACGCCGGTCCAGATCGCGCTCATGTCGCACCTTCCTTGTTGCCAGCGGCAGGATTTGCCGGCCGCGTCGCCTAGGCCCCCGCGACCTCGCCCGTTCCTGGCGGCAGAAACGTGGCGGGAAGCGGGATGCGGCGCGCGGACAGGGAAAACCTTGCCGCTTGCCGGCATACTGTGCACGAGCTGGGCCAATACGGTCGCGGCGGCGTGCGCGGTCGTGCGCAGGAGCGGGGGAACGGTTTGCCGCACCCAGCGCCGTATGCGAAGCCGGCAGGGCGGCGGCGGGAAGGGGGGAGGGGCGTGCAAAGCGGTTGACAGGTGGAAAGGAGACGTCTAATTGTATTATCCCACGCTGACGCGAGGTGCCTTTTGGGTGTCAATCGGGTGGCGAGGGGTTGAAAAAACGTGTTGACGGTGTCGTTGGGGGAGCGTAGAAGCGCACCTCCGCACGACGGGAAGCCGGAAGCGCGGTCCGGGGGAGAACGATTCCCCGGGAGTTTGAAAAAAGGTGTTGACGGGCCGGACGCGGTTGGGTAAGTAACCCCTCCGCTTCGGGAAACCGGGGCACGGCGGGCGGCGCGAAAGCGCAGTTCGCGAAAGTTGAAAAAACGTGTTGACGGTGTCGGTGGGGAAGCGTAGAAGCGCACCTCCGCACGACGGAAAGCCGGAAGCGCGGCTCGGAGAAAAACGATTCCCCGGGAGCTTGAAAAAAAGTGTTGACGGGCCGAACGCGGTCGGGTAGATAGCCCCTCCGCTTCGTGAAACCGAAGCACGGAGCGCGACGCGAAAGCGATGCGCACCAAGTTGAAAA
>JAEWPX010000060.1 GCA_023399375.1 Pseudomonadota bacterium
CCCCCCCCCCCCCCCCCCCCCCCCCCCCCCCCCCCCCCCCCCCCCCCCCCCCCCCCCCCCCCCCCCCCCCCCCCCCCCCCCCCCCCCCCCCCCCCCCCCCCCCCCCCCCCCCGCCGGAGGCATCTTCATCTCCCTCTCCCGCTCTCGCTACTTCTGCGCCCAGAGCTGGGTCAGGCGTTCCAGCTCGTCTGCGGGCAGGCTGGGGCTGTCGTAGCAGCCGGCGGCGTGGCGTTGACGGAAGCCTTCGTAGAGGATGATGGCGGCGGCGACGGAGACATTGAGGCTTTGCACCATGCCTTGCATGGGGATATAGAGCGCCCCGTCGACGTGGGGCGCGAGGTCTTCGTCCACGCCCCGGTGTTCGTTGCCGAGGATGACGGCGATCTTGCCGGTGAAATCCCACGCGGCCAACGGCCGGGCGGTTTCGGAGAAACTTGTGGCGACGAGGGTGTAGCCCTGGCTTTTGAGGACGGCGGCCAGGGAGGCGGCGTCCTTATGGCGCACGGTTTCGACCCATTTCTTGGCCGATCCCGAGGATTTCTTGCCGAGCGCGGGAAAGGCGGTATCGGTATAAAGCAGGTGGACGCGGTGGATGCCGAATGCGTCGCAGCTTCGTAATATGGCCGAAACGTTGTGTGGATCGTGAATGTTGTTTATGACAAGCGTCAAATCGGTCTGTCGTCTGGACAGGACGTCCCGGATACGATCGAGTCGGCGTTCGGTGATGCAGATGCGCATGGCCGTGGCACATAAGCCATGGACCGGACGGACGCAAGACCGAAGAGGGAGAAAGCGATGACCAAGATGACCGCTCCGGCGGTGTTGGCGGCCAAGGGAACGCGCAAGCTGGCCATGTTGACGGCGTACGATTTCGCCGCCTCGCGTCTGGCCGAGGCTGCGGGCATGGACATGCTGCTGGTGGGTGATTCGCTGGCCATGGTGGTGCTGGGTCACGAGGACACGCTTTCGGTGACGATGGAGGAGATGCTCCACCATACCCGGGCGGTGTCGCGCGGGGCGAAAAACGCCCTGGTTGTCGCAGACATGCCGTTTCTTTCCTACCAGATTTCGGTGCCCGAGGCCGTGGCCAATGCCGGGCGGTTCCTCAAGGAGGGCCGGGCCGGCGCGATCAAGCTGGAGGGCGGACGCGAGGTGTTGCCGCAGGTCAAGGCCATCGTGGCCGCCGGCATCCCGGTCATCGGCCATGTGGGGCTCACGCCCCAACATGTGGCGGCGCTTGGCGGTTTCAAGGTTCAGTCCAAGACGGCGGAAGCCGCGGCGCGGCTCTTGGAAGACGCCATGGCGCTGGCCGAAGCGGGGTGTTTCGCCGTGGTGCTCGAGTGCATTCCCGCCGCGGTCGCGGCAGTGGTCACGCAGCGCCTGCCAGTGCCGACCATCGGCATCGGGGCGGGCCCGGATTGCGACGGGCAGGTGCTCGTTTTCCATGATGTGCTCGGGCTCTATGACCGATTCCTGCCGAAATTCGTCAAGCAATACGCCAAGCTTGGCGACCTTGCCGTGGAGGCGTTGACGCAATGGGCCGATGCGGTTAGAAACGGCGTTTTTCCGGGACCGGAGCATGTCTTTTCCATGGCCCCCGACGCCTATGCCGCCTTTGTCTCCCAGACCGACGCGCCTGCCGCCGGGCCCGAGGCGACCGAGGGCGACCCCGCCTGAGCGCGAAGCACCCTGCCTGTGAGTTCTGCATGAAAAACAAGCAATACGACGATGACGTCCGGGAATTCGTAGCGTTGCAAAACGGCGTATTCGTGGTCGTCAGCACCGATGCCGTCTTCAACAAAAACCTGCGCGGCACGCTCCTGCGCCATCTGACGATCAAGGACGAATGCGTTTACAACGTCGCCACTGTCGAGGGCCTGCACAAAGAGATCAAGCAGCTACGGGCAAAGAGCCATAAACTCCTTATCTTCATAGAACGCGAACTCAACGGCCGCAACACCTCCGACCTCATCCGCTACCTGAAGTCCGATTTCACCAACGAGATGTACCTTGTCGTGCTGACCACCGAAGTCGAGCGCGACAAGCTGGTGCTCCTGCACGAACTGGGCGCGGACAACATCATCACCAAGCCCATTTCCCCGGATACGCTGATCGAGAAGATCGCCTTCACGGTCAAGCCGCGCGGCCAGCTCGGCGAGCTCATGGACAAGGGTCGCCAAAGCCTCGACATGGGCAATCCGCTGGAAGCGGCCAAGGCCGCCAAGCAGGTGCTGGATCTCAAGCCCAACAGCCCGTCGGGGCTGCTGCTCATGGGCGACGCGTTACGCGCCATGGGCAAGCGCGAGGATGCGCTTCGGGCCTATACCCAGGCGGAAAAAGGCGCGAAACTGTTCCTCGACCCGCTCAAGAAGATCGCCGAGTTGCACCGCGAGGAGGGCAACACCCAGGAAGAGCTCAAATTCCTGGAACGCCTGGACAAGCTGTCACCGCTCAACGTGGACCGCAAGGTGGACATCGGTGCGGGCTACATCAAGCTGGGCGACGCCGACAAGGCCAAGCTGGCCTTCGACCAGGCCGTGCGCATCGCCACCAAGGAAGCCCTGGACGCGGTCAGCCGCGTCACCCAGTCCATCGCCGTGCGCTGCATGGAATCCGCTCCCGAATTGTCCGAGCAGTACCTGCGCCAGGCGCTCAACACCCGCAAAAACATGCTCGACCGCTCGGACATCGAGACGTACAACCGCCTGGGCCTCATGCTGCGCCGCCAGGGCAAGTGGCAGGACGCCATCGCCGAGTACCGCAAGGCGCTCAAGATTTCGCCTAACGACGGCGGCCTGTTCTACAACATCTCCATGGCCTACACCGAGGGCCGTCAGTACATCGAAGCCTACCAGTACCTGGATCGGGCGCTGACGCTCAATCCGGATCTGTGGCGCACGGGCGAGGCGGTTTGCTACAACATCGCCACGGTCTACCGCCGCTACGGCAAGAAGGACCCGGCCGTGGACTACTTGAAGAAGGCGTTGGAACTCAATCCGGGCTACGCCAAGGCCAAAAGCCTGCTCGAAGAAATCGGCCAGGGGCAGTAAGCCGCCCTTACCAAACGACGGCCCCCCGGCCGCCCGGACGCCAACCGGCCTCGCGCCAGGATGCTCCCATGCTCGCCTATCCCCAGTTCGATCCCGTGGCCGTAAGCCTCGGCCCGCTGCACGTGCGCTGGTACGGCCTCATGTACCTGATCGGCTTCTGCTCGGCCTGGCTGCTCGGCCGCTACCGGGCCGCTCGCCCGGATTCGGGCTGGACCGCCCTGGAAGTGGACGACCTCATCACTTATTCGGTGCTGGGCGTGGTGCTCGGCGGACGCACGGGCTACGAGCTCTTCTACGACTTGCCGGGGCTCCTGGCCGATCCGCTCTCCTTTTTCAAGGTCTGGCAGGGCGGCATGTCTTTCCATGGCGGCATCGTCGGCATGGCCGTGGTCGCCTGGCTGCTCGGGAAAAAGTCGGGCAAGGGCTTCTGGGGCGTGGCGGATTTCCTGGTGCCGCTCGTGCCGCTCGGCATCCTGGCCGGGCGCATCGGCAACTTCATCAACGGCGAGCTGTGGGGAAAAGTGGGCGACGTGCCCTGGGCCATGGTCTTTCCGGACCCCAGGTCCGGCGGGCTGCCGCGCCATCCCTCCCAACTCTACGAAGCGAGCCTTGAGGGACTGGCGCTTTTCCTGATCGTCTGGCTCTATTCGGCTAAAAAGCACAAGACCGGAGCGGTATCCGGCGTCTTTTTGCTCTGGTACGGCATCTTTCGCTTCGCCGTGGAATTCGTGCGCGTGCCCGATCCCCAGCTCGGCTACCTCGCCTTCGGCTGGCTGACCATGGGACAGCTGCTGAGCATCCCGGTCATTTTCCTGGCGGCGTGGCTCCTGTGGTTGCGGCCCGCGCCCAAGAGCGCCTGACCGACACCTGCCTCATTTACCGCACGGATCATTCCGACGCGTTCCCGAAACGCCGCTACGGGCGTTTCGGGAACGTCGCATCCGCATCAGTGAAGCGGCGTGGCCTGCGCCGTGGTGTCCGGGTAATCGACGGCGAGAAAAACCGGCAGGGATTCGATGCCCTTGGCTGCGGCGAACGCCTTGGCCAAGTCTACATACCGCCAGTTCTTGTTGTCCATGCTGCGGTAATAATAGCGCATACGCGCGGTATCCGCCACCACGGACCAGATGGTCTTGTCGAAACGCTCTTCCTTGCCTTCGAAGCCCCGCACCGCGCCGATGGGGATGTCCACGTTGTCCAGGATGGTGATGGCCTGGTTGAGGCCCTGGTCGGCGCCCTTGGCCGGCAAAGCGGCCTGGCTGAGCGCCACCATGCGCACGAAGCGGCTCGGCGGGCTGTAGTCCCCGGGCATGCCGTAGAGCCCCGAACCCTCTCCGAACTGCTTGAGCGTCAGGCCTTTGAGGTTCTTTTGCGGCACGTTCATGACGGACAGGTTGATGTAATTGTCGAGGTTGGTGAGCATCCAATCCATGGTCGGCGAATTGGTCATGACGCCCAGCGGATTTTCATAAAGCGTCACCTTGCCGGGCGTGTACTCGATGACGACGCAGTCGCCGGAAGGATCGTGCACCACGTAATGCAAAGGCAGCGGGCCGGACTTGTCCGTGGGACCCTGGCAGACGCGTACGCTGCGATAGCCCTTGCGTACCTCGGCCACGCTCGCGAAATTCGAAAGCAGCCACGTCCCCAACTCGTATTGCGCCAACGTCTTGCCGGACTTGGCGCTTTCGAACGGTTCGTAGGCGGCATAGCCCGGCAGGAACAGCTGCCCGACCACGAGGCCTTTTTCGTTCATGCCGTCCGAGGCCAGGGGCATGCCGAAATCGAACATGCCGACGAAGGCATATTTCGTTTTCCACTTCAAACCTTTGGAGCTCCCATCCGGCAGCGTGCCCCGATAGGCCGTTCCCCGGGGCACAATGCCGAGGACCGTCTGCAACGTCCATTCGCCTTCCATGGTCCGGGCATAAAAGACAAGGCCATCCGCCGTCTTGATCCGTACACTGGTGCAAGCCGACACTTGCGGCACGGCAATCCCGAGCAGGCAAGGCAAGAGCAACAGGACGACTGCGCGTTTCAACATGAGATCGCCTCCACAAGAGCTGAGATTGCGAATAGGAAACTCCAGCCTCCCTACAAACGACCTTCCCCTGCATGAAAAGGCGTAACCAACGTGGGAAATAATCGCCATAGCGAATATGACATAAGTCCTATTTCGCAGCAACAGCAAAACAACAAGTTAACGAAACTGTCAGAGGCGAAAACACGTTCACAAAAGTCCTATTGTGATATTTATGTGAAAGACGTTTCAAAAAATTCCATGCGACAGTATTATTCCATGTTACTCCAAAGGCCTAGCGACAGGCTCCGATTTGGCCCTACTCCTTGTGCAACGGTATGAGCACAAATTCACCGCACAGGTCGTCCGCCTGCGTTTCCGGCCACACGGCCACGTAGGTCTTGCCCCGGGCCTGCTCCACGGGTGCGGTGGCCGGAGCCGGCGCATGCCGCTTGCAATAGCCCCATTCGCCCGTGAGCATTTCTTCGGGCGGACAATAGCGGTGCTCGGCCGGGATGGGCCCCTTCCAATAGCGACACATCCTGCATTTCTGCTTCATAGCAGTCCTTTTCGTTTGCGCGCGCCAGCGCGTGCGTTCAGGGCAGCGGCGCGCCCAGGGGCAGCCCCGGCACGTCGATCTGGTGGATCACGGACCAGTTTTTGCCCGTCACCCAGACACGACCCGTAGCCGGATCAGAGGCGATGCCGTTGAGCACGTTTTCGGAATCGACCGCGAGCTGGGGCCGGGCCAGGGCGGCGCAGTCCACCCAGGCGACCACGCGGCCCGAAGCCGGGGCGATGACCGCGATGCGCGTGTCGTGCCAGATGTTGGCCCAGAGCATGCTGCCCACGACTTCGAGTTCGTTGAGTGCAGTCACCGGCGCGCCTTCGTCGGTTACAGCCAGACTGCCCAGGAGTTTCATGTCGTCGGGATCGTAGAAGGCGATCCTGTCCGAGCCGTCGCTGACCACCAGCGCCCCGTCGAGAATCGTCGCACCCCAGCCCTCGGTGGGCAGGGGCAACACGGACCGCGTTTTGAGCGTCTCCGGGTCGGCCACGAGTACCTGCCCCTCACGCCAGGTCAACTGGTAGAGCCGACCGTCCGCGAGCGCGAGTCCCTCGCCGAAAAGCGCGGCGGGCAACTCCCGCTTGGCGAGCATCTTGCCGGTTTTCACGTCCAGGCGTCGTCGGGAGGAGCGGCCATAGAGACCCGTGCTCTCATAAAAAAAGCCGTCGGCATAAAGGAGCCCCTGGGTGAAGGCCGCAGGATCGTGCGGGAGGTGCGCGATGCTCCGGGCCGTAAAAACCGGCGCGCCGGCCAGGGAAAGGGATGCCGACGCGAAAAGCAGGCACGCGGCGAGGACGACGAGCCGGCCAAGCGACCGGCTAATATTCAAGAACATGTTTGGAATCCACTCCGTATTTGCGCATGCGGTTGAGCACGGTGCCGCGGCTGACGCCAAGGAGTCTTGCCGCGCCGGAACGGTTTCCGCCTGCGCGACGCAACGCCGCGACAAGCGCGCTGCGCGCGTCGCCGTCCGGGCTCTGCGCCCGGACGATGCGGGGAGGCCGGCAATCCGGGAGCGACGCCTCGGCAACGAGTCCCGGCGGCAGGTGCGCCGGCTCGATGGGACCGGCGTCCGTGACCACGAAGGCGTATTCCAGAGCGCTTTTGAGCTCGCGGACATTGCCCGGCCAGGCGTGGGCGAGCAGAAGCCGCATCGCCTCGGGCGCGACGGCCGGGACCGGCCGCCCGGCCTGCCCGGCCAGGCGGCGCAGGAAATGTTCGGCCAGGGCGGGCAGATCCTCCGGACGCTCCCGCAAGGGCGGCAGGCGGATGGGAATGACATTTATGCGGAAATAAAGGTCCTCGCGAAAGCGCCCCTCGGCCGTGAGCCGCGCCAGGTCGCGGTTGGTGGCGGCGACCACCCGCACGTCCACGCGTACGGACCGGCTCTCGCCCACGCGTTCGAAGGATTTGGTCTCGAGCACGCGCAGGAGCTTGACCTGGATGGCGGACGGCGCGTCGCCGATCTCGTCGAGGAAGAGGTCGCCGCCGTCGGCCGCCTCGAAGCGGCCCTGGCGGTGGCGGTGCGCGCCGGTGAACGCGCCCTTGGCGTGGCCGAACAGTTCGCTTTCGAGCAGGCTTTCGGAGAGCGCGGCGCAGTTGAGCTGCACGAACGGCCCGCCGCGCCGCCGGCCGAGTTCGTGGATAGCCCGGGCGGCGAGTTCCTTGCCCGTGCCGGATTCGCCCGTGAGCAGCACCGGCGCGTCGCTGGCCGCGGCGCGCTCGATGAGGTCGAACACGCGGCCGAGGGCGGGGGACGCCCCGATCATGCCGTGGAAGCCCGCCTCGGCGGAAAGCAGGCGCGAAAGGGCCTCCACCTTGCGGTCGAGTCCTTCGAGTTCGGACAGGTCGGTCAGGGTTTCCACGGCGAAAAGCGGCGCACCCGCGGCGTCGTGCAGCAGCGACTGTTTCTTGAGCACCGGCAGGTAGGAGCCATCCTTGCGCCGGATGACGCAACGCTTGGCCAGGGTGCTCTTCTCGGCGAAAAGCCGACACCACGCCCCCTGCCCGAGGCCCCGCTCGCGCTCGCACACGTCGCAGTCGAGCACGCGGCATTTGCGGCCCACGAGTTCGTCCGGGGCGTAGCCGGTCATGCGCGCCAGGGATTCGTTAGCCATGGCGATGCCGCCGTCGGCGGCCACGAGCATGAGCCCCTCGCTCATGGTGTCGACGATCTCCCGCAGATAGCGTTTAAATTCCACGCCGCCCCCGGCAGCCGCCTGCCGCCGTCGCCCGACAGCCGCGACGGCCGCGGCGGCGGCCGCAATTACAGCCGTTGCTTCCTTTTTCACGATGCGTCGAGCATGGCATGGCCCCGGCTCCAAGGCAAGCGTCGCCCGAAGCCGCGGCTTGCCCCTTTACGCGGGTCGCGGGACAGGGTATTGTTCACACCATGAACGACACACTGCTCTTTCTTGGCGTCATGGTCGCCTGGTTCCTGGTCGTCCGGTTCGTGTTCCCGAAACTCGGCATCCGCGGCGGCTGAGGCATCGCGACGGGGTGCGGTTCGCGCCCCCGCCCTTCCCGGCCCGGCGACGATCCGGCGCAAGCGCCGGATCGCCAGGAGCCTAAAAACTGATCTTGAGGCCGATGTTGCCGCCCAGGCTGTCGAGTCCCTTGTCGTCGAAGGAACCCAGATGCTGGTAGCGGCCGGCGGCGCGAAGGCTGACGTTCTTGCCGAGCGCCACGGTGCCGCCGAGATCGGCCTGTCCCATGCCGCTGTTCTTCTGTCCGTTGTAGGGCAGATCCTTCTCGGCGAAGACGCCGCCGCCGCCCGCGCCGACGAAAAGCGTGCCCTTGGGCGTGCGCACGAAGTTCCACTTGGCCATGGCCGCCACGCCTACGGCGCTGTTGGTTTCCGTCTTGCTGGCCTGGCCCAGGGGAGTCGGCGTCTTTGCCGTCTGGTCCACGGCGTAGCCGAGCCCTTCAGCCTCGAGCGCCACGCCGTCCGCGACATAATGGCCGGCTGCGCCGCCGTACGTGCCGACGACGCCCACGTTGGGATTCGTGGTCGCGTACACACCGCCCCGGGGCTCGATATAAGACGTGCCCTTGGTATATTCCTGGGCCGGGGCGGCACCGGGAAAAACGCACAGGGCGGCGAGGAGGCTGGTTGCGGCGAGACGCTTCATGGCGTTTCTCCTTGGAGTTCCCCGGCCGGGAGAGCCGGGATTAGTGCATGAGGGATTTGACGCCCACGGCCTTGCGCGCGCCCTGGGCGGCGGATTCCCGTTCCAGGATCACGGCCGTGCCGTAGCAGGAAAAATAGCGCGAGCCGTCGGGGTGGAAGGCCACGTTTTCCTGGTAGCCGACGATGGCGTCGGCCCCGATGTCCAGGGCGCTGGCGGTGAGGCCGTAGAAGGCGCATTCCGAATCGAAGCCCCGGCCGCTGACCAGGCCCAGCACCTTGCGCACCTTGCGCCCTTCGAGCCCCGGCGTGGTGACCACGGGAAATTTGCCTGAATAGAAGAGTTCCTTGGCGTTTTTCAGGCGCGCGCCCTTCTTGAGTTCCTCGTGACGTCCCCGGGCCTTCTTGTCTCCGCCGAAAAATGAAAGCATGCCGTCCTCCTTTGCATGGGCCAGGGCACAAGGCCTTGCCGTTCCCCACGTTTTCGGGCTGCTGCTTTCTAAGCAAGGACCCTGCCAATATTTTACATCTGCAATTACAGCCTGTTGTAGTGCGAACTCCCTTGCCAGTCAAAATAATGACGCCGCAGCGGCAAGACTTGCCGACGCGCCGCAACGGACAAAAAAAGCCGGACCCGAGGGTCCGGCCTGACGGTCGCTTTCCAGGGAGGCGCGGATCAGCCGGCCTTGTCCAGATAACGGCGCACCGCAGGGTTGGGGCGCACGGAGGTGCGATAACCGGACAGGCGCTGGTTTTCCTGCTTGGCCCGCTGCAGGTCGGTCTTGAGTTCGGCATGCAGCCGACGGGCCTCGACGGTGAGCTGGCCTTGCAGATTCTTGAGCTTCAGCAGCTTGTCACGAAGCTGGCCGATGCTCTCCGGATCGGCAGAGCGCCAGGCCATTTCCAGCAACCGGCCGCGATCCTTGGCCAGCATCTCGGCCTCTTCGATCTCGCCCGCAAGCAGGCAGTGCAGTTCGCGTTCGCCGGCGACCAGAGCCGCTTCGAGATATTCAAGCTTGTCGGACATGGCGTTATTCCTTGTCGTGCTGCCGGAAGCTCTCCCGCAGTTCGGCGATGACGCCCTTGAAGCGGGACATGGAAGGGATGAACTCGTATTCGAGCAGATCGGCGAGCAGAATCCAGTCTTCGTTCTCGAGCACTTCGACCATCTCGGAGAACAGGTTGGAAATTTCCTCGGCCGCGGCGTCGAAGGCGGGCGCGCCGACTCTCAGGCTTTCGCCGCGCAACACGCCGACCATGTTGAGAAAGTCGCGAGTGACGTCCATCAGGTCCTGGTAGACCTCCAGGGCCTCGGCGTCGTCGGCCTGGCGAAACAGTTCGGCCACGCGCCGCGCGCCGTGCTCCATCAGGGCGACGACCTTGTCGAGCTCGACCGTAACCTCGAGGGCCATGTCGGCCACGGGCACGCTCTTGACTTCGACGGAGGTTATCTCGTCGGCCTCGATATCCTCGGCCTGATGGGGATAGATTTCGGAAAAGCTCTCGTTGTTGACGAAGACGTCGGTCACGATGCGGCCTTCCAGTTCGCCGCCGTCCATGATCTTGAGCAGGATTTCCTCAAGATTCTGAAACTGCTTGATTTCCATGCCGGTTTCGCGGCCGTCCACGCTGATCATCGTGCGCCTCCCTCTGGCTTTGTTGTCGGGAGGAAAGGATTTCCATCCCCGCCCCCCTTCATACAACAAACGTGCCAAGGGAGGTCAGACGCGTTCCAGACGACCGGAGAGGGCGGAGACGAGGGCTGTGTACCGTGCGATGCGGCCAAGCAGGCTCTCCAGGTCCGCGGCCTGCCGCTGCGCCTCCTCCATCCACAGCCGGCCGAGGACTCCCAGGTGCGGCGAGGCCGTCCACAGGCCGCGCAGCCGCTCCCAGGTGCCGAGAAAGCGGTCCTTCATGGCCGGGTTGCGCCCGGCCAGGCCGGCCTGACCGGCGAGCAGGCGCAACAGTTCCGCGGACTGGCCGAGGATTTCCCGCAACGGATCGAACACGGCCGCCGGCAGGGGAAAGCGTTCGCCGTCGTCAACGGCAAGATCTTCCTCGTCAAGGAATTGACGAAGCACCCGGCGCGTCAGGCGCAGCCAGACGGCCCGGGGCTCGCTTCCATGGCCGGACAGCGAGGTCATGTCCATGAAGCCCGAGGCGTCGAAGCGCGACAGCCAGGCGCGCGCTCCGGGATAGGCGCCCGGAGAAAACGCGCCGCGCACGAAGAATTCCAGGGCGGCGTCGGCCACGGTCTGCGCCGGCACGGCCTCCCGGCAGGCGTGGCCGATGGGACAGGGTGCGCCAAAGGGGCAGGGATGACAGGGCATGTCCGGCTCGAGGCAGAGGCACCCTTCCTGGTAGGGGCCGGTGTCAAAGGGCTGCGCCGTGGCCAGGAAAATCGAAAGGGAGGGGACGTCCAGCCCTGCGGCCAGGTGCAGGGTGCCGGTGTCGTTGGTCACAAGGAGCCGCACGTGGGCCAGGGTCGCGGCAAGGCCGGGCAGGTCGGTTTGGCCGATAAGGTCCACGTACGGCGTGCTGCACGCGGCGCGGTAGTGCTGCGCCAGCTCCTTTTCGCCCGGGCCGCCGAGCAGCACGGGCACGGCGCGCAGGCGCTCGTAAAGCGCGTCGCCGACGGCGGCGAAGGAAGCCGCCGGCCACTGCCGGGCCGAGGCGCTGGCCCCGAGCTGCATGCCCACGAAAAAGGCCGCATCGGCCGGAGCCGCGGCGGCAAGGCGCGCGCCTGCCGCGTCGAAGGCTTCCCCCGCCGGGCGTTTCAGGGCGAAGCGCCCCGGGCCCGCGCCGACGCCCGCGGCCTTGCGGAAAAGATCTACGACGTTGAAGGGACTCAAGCCCCTGTTGGCCGAGGAGGCTTCGAGAAAGGTCGCCCAGGCCGAGGATTCGTGGCGGAAGCCGTGGGCGTCCAGGGAAAAGCCGCGCACGGCGTCGCCGCAAAGCCGCCTGGCCAGCAGACGCGCCGACAGGGCCGGCGTCAGGTTGACGATGATGTCCGGACCGAATTCCCGCGCCACGCGGCCGACATAGTCGTCCACGGCCGCGAGTGCACCGTGCCAGTCGCCGTCAAGGCCGGCCAGAAACCGCGCCCCGGGCAGGGGCAGGATCGCGGCGGCCTCGGGCAGCAGCGCCGCCGCGCCGGTGAAATTTTCCAGACAGGCCACGGCGACCGCGTGGCCCTGCCCCGCCAGTTCGGCCAGGGTGGGCTGGGACTGGAGCAGATCGCCGAAGCGCGTGAGATTGAGCAACACTATCTTCATACAGGCTCCATGACGCGAGGCGATGTTGTGACGGATACCCGGCGCAACGGCGGGTTGTTGCCCCGCAATGAAGATGGTAGCAAGGAAACGGAGCGCACGGGCCGGCAATGTGGCCCCGATACCCCATGGAAAGCCCCCCCGACACGACCGATCTTACGGACAAGGCCCGGGAACTGGAGCGTTTCCTGCCCGAGGGCAGGCAGGCGGAATTCCGGGCCCTGGTCGCGGACCTGCTGGAAATCGGCGCGCGAAGCGACCGGGAACGGGACGAGGCGGCCGCGGCCTGCGGCAGCCTGGCCGCCGACAACGAACGCCTGCGCGAGCGCAACAAGCGCCTCGGCGTCGGCCTCGGGCAACTTCAGGAAATTTTCCGCATCAACGACCAGGCGTTCCTCACCTTCCGCTCGGCCCTGACCCTGTCGCGCCAGTTGCGGCATCTTGCCGACCTGCCCGGCATCATGGACGCGCTCAAGGAGGCCATGGCCGTGCCGGCCTTGTCCTGCCTGCTGTGCCGGGAGGATTTCGAAACGTTCGTGCCGCCGGGCTATCCCTGTCCCGAGACGACGAGCCTGTCCGAAGCCCTGTCGGCGCTGCCTCCGGCCGACAGCGGCCGCCGCGTCTACGTCGGCCCGGTGTCCGCCCTGCCCCAGCCGCGTTTCTTTTTTTCCCCGCGCGACATCGCCGGCGCTCCCGACCTGCTTGCGGGATCGTGCTTCATCGCGCCGCTTTGGGACAAATACCGGCCCGACCGGCGCATTGGCGCGTTCGCCCTGGGCGACCCCGACCCAGGGCGCTACACGCCGCAAAAAGGCACGGATTTTCTGGAGCATTTCTGCGAAGTCTTGTCCGGGGATCTGCTCCACGTCAAGATCCACGAGGAACTCGCCCGGCAGCGCGATTCCGACCCGCTGACCGGCATCCCCAACCGGGCCTACCTGCGCCGCAACGGGCCGGCGCTCTTGCACCTCGCCGCGCGCAAGGGCACGCCGGCCGCCCTGCTCTTTTGCGACCTCGACCGCTTCAAGGCCGTCAACGACCTGTTCGGCCACGAAACCGGGGATGCGGTCCTGTGCGACGTGGCCCGGGCCATGTCCGGCCGCGTGCGGGCCTACGACCTGCTGGCCCGGCTCGGCGGGGACGAATTCGTGGTGCTCATGCCCGACGCCGGCCCCCAGGAAGCGGCCGTCATGGCCAAACGGCTGCGGGCCTGCGTGGCGCAGGTGGCCAGGGATCGGGGCCTGTCCGGCTCGCCGGGGCTTTCCGTGTCCATCGGCGTGGCCGCCTACGTTCCGGGCCAGAGCATCGACGATTTGACGCGCCAGGCCGATGCCGCCATGTATGCCGACAAACGCGCGTCGCCCACACCCTGAACCGCTCGCGGAGTCCCCATGCCCATCTCCCCCTTCCGGATCCGTTCGTGGCCGCTTGCCGCCGCCTTCCTTTCGTGTCTGGCGCTCTTTTTCTGCGCAGCCATCCCGGCCAAGGCAACCGCCATGCGTCCGGAACAGCTGCTTGCCGCCATGACCCCGGAGGAAAAAGTCGGCCAGGTGTTCATGCTTTGGTTTAACGGCCCCAGCGTCTCGGCAGACACCGACATGCTCATCCGCGACCGCCACGTGGGCGGCGTGATCCTCTATGCCGCGCCGGGCAACGTGGTTTCCCCCGAGCAGGTGGCTACGCTCACCGCCGGCCTCCAGGAAACCGCGGCCCAAACCCGCCTGGGCCTTGGCATGCTCATCGGCGTGGACCAGGAAGGCGGCCCCGTGGCCCGGTTGCGCCGAGGATTCACCGTGTTCCCGAGCCAGATGGCCCAGGCCGCGACGGGCCGGCCCGACCTTGCGCGGCTGGCCGCGGCCGCGACCGGACGGGAACTCGCCGCCGTCGGCATCAACGTCGATTTCGCGCCTGTGGCCGACGTCAACATCAACCCGGCCAACCCCGTGATCGACATCCGCTCCTTCGGCAGCACCCCCGCGGACGTGGCTCGGTTCACGGCCGCGGCCACCTCCGGCTACCGCAGCGCGGAAACCATCTGCACGCCCAAGCATTTCCCCGGCCACGGCGACACGTCCGTGGACTCCCACGTGGGCCTGCCCCGGGTGGACCACGACGCGGCCCGGCTCGGCGCGGTGGATTTCCCGCCTTTCCGGGCCGCGTTCGCGGCCGGCGCGCCGGCGGTGATGACCGCCCATGTCCTGGCTCCAGCCCTGGAGCCCGGAGAGCTGCCGGCGACGCTTTCCCGGCGCGTGCTGGCCGGCGTGCTGCGCGGCAGGCTCGGCTTTCCCGGCGCGATATTCACCGATTCGCTCGGCATGGGGGCCGTGGCCGCCACTTTCGGCACGCCCGAGGCCGCGGTCATGTCCCTGGTCGCCGGAGCCGACGTGCTCCTCATCGGCGCGGACGCCGGCCGGCCCGCCGCCGAGCGCCTGGAAGCCATGGACAGGGTGCTTAACGCCGTACGTTCGGGTCGCGTATCCGCCGCGCGCCTCGATGCGGCGGTGCTCTCCGTGCTGCGCCTCAAGGCGCGTTACGGACTCCTGCGCGCGGCCGACCTGGCCACGCCTGCGGCCGACTTCCGCGCGCGCCTGGCCACGGGGGCCAACGCTGCCCTGGCCCGTGAGATCGCCACACGCGCGGTGACGGCCTTCGGACCGCTCCGGGCACTTCCTGCCGGCCGCGACGCCGGCACCCTGGTGGTGCGGCCAAGCCTTGGTCGCGAGGCCATCGACGCCGCGGCCGAAGCGGGCATCACCGCCTGGAACGGGCCGCAGACCCTTTTTTTGCCCGCCGATCCCGACGATGCCGCTATCGTCAGGGCCGCGACGCTGGCCCGTTCGGCCCGCCATGTGGTGCTGCTCGTCACCGACGCCCGTAAAAATCCCGGCCAGCGCCGCTTGGCGGAAGCCCTGGCCCAGGCCGCCGGAGACAACTTGTCCCTCGTCGCCGCCGAGTCGCCCTATGACCTGCCGCTGCTGCCCCGGGCCGCAACCCGGCTGGCCATCTACGGCGAAACGCCCGCGGGCATGGAAGCTCTTGGCCGGGCGCTCTTCACCCCGTTTCGCCCGGGCGGCCGCTGTCCCGTCGCCTTGCCGCAGGCCGAGACCACATCGCAATCGCGGTCGGACTGACGCTTTTACGCAAAGGAACTTGAGAAAGGCTCGTTACGAGCATTGACGTTTCACGGCTCTTTGTTTCAACGTGCCCAAAAGCAACTTGGAGCGATCCCATGCAAGAGCGAACCAACGCCTCACCAACGCTTCCCCTTCTCGCCCTGGGCGTGCTGTTGAGCCTATGCATCATTGCGGCGGCACTGTTCCCCAACATCGTCGCCGCCGTCATCCTCAGCATCGCAGGCTGCGTCGCGACCTGGCTGTTGGCGGGGCGGGCCACGGCTCCTGCCGACAAACTCCTTGCGAGCCTGCGCAATATCAATGACCACCCGCAGGCGTTTCTCCTCGACGAAGTCCTCTCCTGGAAGGACATCGGCCCCCTGGGCGAAGCGGCAAGCGACGTCCTGGCCTTCAACATGAGCCGGCGCGAATACTATCGCGCCGCCATCCTGCACGTCGGCACGCCGTTTTTCATCTGCAACAAGGAAGGCGCCATCACCCACGCCAGCCACGCCCTGTCGGCCATGCTGCAAAAGGACGAAAAGTCCGTGGTGGGCCGCACCGTAAGCCAGGCTTTCTACAACAGGGACGGCGTCTCGATCACGGAAGAGGCCCTCGCCGCCGGCAAAGCCCTGCAGGCCGAGCGCGACCTGACCCTCTGGAACGGCCGCATCCTGTCCTGCCATATTTCCGTAAGCTGCTTTCAAGGAGAAAAAGGCAACCTGCTCGGCGCGGTGGCCTGCATCACCGACCTGACGAACCTGCGCGAAAAGCAGGCCCAGCTCGAAGCGACCCAGGCCGATCTGCACACCCTGGGCGGCGAGATCAACGAACTGGCGCAACGCGTGGCTTCGGCCTCGGAAGAGCTTTCCGCCTCGTCCGACGAACAGGCGCGAGGCGCGCAGGAGCAGAAGCGGCAGGCAGACGCCGTGGCTACGGCCATGGAGGAAATGACGGCCACGGTCATGGAGGTGGCGAAAAACGCCTCCAAGACGTCCGAGGCCGCGGACGGGGCCAACAGCGCCGCCGAAGCCGGCACGGTGGATGTGCGCCAGGCCATCACGGGCATCCAGGCCGTGGCCGAATCCACCGGCAAACTTGGTCAGGTTCTCACGGCCCTGGACGGCCAGGCCGCGGAGATCGGCCGCATCATCGGCGTGATCAACGACATCGCCGACCAGACCAACCTATTGGCCCTAAACGCCGCCATCGAGGCGGCCCGCGCCGGCGAGGCCGGGCGCGGCTTCGCGGTCGTGGCCGACGAGGTGCGCAAACTCGCCGAAAAGACCATGACCGCCACCAAGGAAGTGGAGCATTCCATCCACCAGATCCAGGAAGGCTCCCGCCATGCCGTGGACTCCATGCATGAAACCGAAACGCGCGTGGCAGACAGCACCGAGGCCACGAGCCAGGCCGGCGAGGCCCTCGGGCGCATCATGACGCGCATCCGCGAGGTGACCGGCCAGGTGACCCAGATCGCCACCGCCGCCGAGCAGCAATCCGCCGCCGCCGAGGAAATCAATCGCAACGTCGAGGTCATTGCGAACGTCGCCCGCGAAGCCGACGAAGGCGCGAGCCAGACCGCCCAGGCCACGCGCGAACTGGCGGAACTGGCCCAATCCCTGCTCGCCTTGGCCGGCGCGTTCGCCGAACGTCACGAAGAGGATATGAAGCTGCGGGCCTCTTCTGGCAACATGAAGGGCATCCTGCCCAAGCTCATGCAGGAATTCATCCGGGAACGCTACGGCGAACGCGTGTTCGAGAGCATGCAGGAAGAAATGGGCCACCCGACCTTCCTGCCCACCCAGAACTACCCCGACCAGGTCCTGCGCCAGATGGCGGAACTGGCCGCGGCAAAGGCCGCAACCACCGTCGGCGACGTGTTCAAGACGCTCGGCAGCTACTCCATCAAAGGCTTTTACAAGCATTACCCACGCTACTTCAAGGCGAAGAATCTCAAAGACTTCTACCTGACCATGAACGACACCCACGCCCGGCTGACCAAGGACATGCCTGGCATTGAGCCGCCCAAGTTCACGTATGAGGACAAGGGGGACGTGCTCGCCATGACCTACCACTCCCGGCGCGGCTACCCCGAATACTTCGAGGGCATCCTGCGCGGCGCGGCCGAGCACTACCGGGAGCCCGTCACGATCACCGTCGCGCCCGCGGGGAACGGCAAATCCGCCCGTGCGGAAATCGTCTTCCGGGCGGGCGGGAGCGGCCGCCCCAAGGCGCTCCGCGCGTAACGCACACAACAGACAGAGCGCCCCGGGACGACAGGCCGCTTCGCCGCCCGGGGCGCACCGTCACGACGCCGGCTCGCCCACGGGAAAGGACAGTCGAAACGCCGTGCCGGACGGTCCGGAACCAAAGGTCAGCGCGCCGCGAAGCTGCCGGGAAAGCTGCACCACGAGCTGCATGCCAAGCGACTTGGCCCGCTCGGGATGGAAATCCTCGCCAAGCCCCACGCCATCGTCCTCCACAGCCGCCCGGACCATGTCGTCCTCCCGGCTCACGCGCACACGGATGATGCCCGTGTCGCGACCGACAAAAGCATGCTTGACGGCGTTCGTCACCAGTTCGTTGACGATCAGCCCGAAGGGAATGGCCTTGTCCACGGTTACGGGGCATTCCACCAGTTCCAGGGAAAAGCCGACGCCCTTGTCGCCGCGCAGGGACTGGACCAGTTTCGGGGTCAACCGCTCCAGGTATTCCTTGAGGTCTACCCGAGCCAGATCGCCGGAACGATAGAGTTCCTCGTGGATGAGCGCCATGGAGGCGATACGGTTGCGGCTTTCCTCGAAAAGCACCTGGATGGCCGGATCCTCGATGACGTCCTTTTGCAGGAAAAGCAGGCTGGAAATGACCTGCAGGTTGTTCTTGACCCGGTGGTGCACTTCCTTGAGAAGCACTTCCTTTTCCAGCAGCGAATCGCGCAGGCGCTTTTCGTTGCGTCTGTCCTCGGTGACGTCCCGGATGACGCCGACGATGAAGCGTGCGCCCGTCGCGTCCACGAAAAGTCCCTTGCGCGTGACGAGGACATGCCCGACTCCGAGGGGGTCCGTCAGGCGCTCTTCGAACAAATCCGTTTCGCCGGTTTCCAGCACGAGGTTGTCGCGCGACACGAACACGTCGGCCTCTGCGGCCGAGACGAAATCGTAATCGCTTTTCCCGAGGATCTCCTGCGCCGGCTTGCCCAGCATGGCGCACAGCGCCTGGTTGCCCATGACGAAACGATGCCGGCTGTCCTTGACGAACACCGGGTCCGGGATGGCTTCGAGAATCATGGTCACGAACTCCCGGGAGCGCCGCAGGTCGTCCTCGATGCGCCGCCGTTCCGTGATGTCCCGACCGGCGCCGAGAACGCCCTGGAATGTGCCGGCAGCGTCATGGAGCGCGCGCACCACGCACTCCACCCAGACGGAACCGCCGTCCTTGCGCCGCAGTTCCAGTTCCAGAGTCTCGACGCGGCTTGCGCCCGGCCCCGTATCGCGCGCCAACCGCGCCGCCGCCTCCCGTGCCCTGGCGGCCGATTCCGGCAGCAGCATCTCCTCGAAACGCTGCCCCATGACCTCCTGCACGCTCATCCCGCGCAGCCGCTCCACCGACGGACTGACGAACGTCGGTCGCCAGTCGGCGTCGAAGGTGAAGATCAGGTCATGGGCATTGTCCGCAAGCAGGCGGTACTTGGCCTCGCTCTCGCGCAGGTCGCGCTCGGCGGCCTTGCGCGGGCCGATGTCGCGCACGAACACCAGCGCGCCGGGACGATCGGCAAGGGGAAAGGGCACGCCGGACACTTCGACGTCGATGCTCGAACCGTCCAGGCGCAGGTAAAGCTGCTCTTTGAGCAGCGCCGAGCGCTTGCCCTCGATGGACGACCGCATCCGTTCGACGACCGACTCCCGAGAGTCCGGATGCACGCAATCGAGCACCTTGCGCCCGACGATATCCTCCGCCGCAGCCGCGCCGAAAAGCCTGATCGCCTCGGTGTTGACGAAGGTGAATCTTTCGCCGTCATGGATCAGGATGGCGTCCGGCGCATTTTCCACGACGAGGTTGTGGCAGACTTGGCTCTCCTGGAGTTCATGCGCCTTCCTTCGGTAAGCCGCGACATGGCGGTACAGCAGCAGATGCAAAAAACCCGCCGTGACCAGAACGAAGGCAACTCCTTTCAAGGAAGAAACACGCATCAGCATGTCCGGAGAGTCTCGGAACAGGGATTCCGTCAGACGATCGGAAAAAAGAATCCACAACAACCCGGCAACGGCATAGCAGAGGGTGATACGCCAGGGATGGAGGCTGACAAGATTCCTGCGTTGCTTTTCCGAGCGCTGCATCATGGCTGGCTCATGTGTGTTAGGGTCACGGGTTGCAAATGCGCCGCCGCGCCTGCGGGCGCATGTCCGCTACAACATGTCCACCGGGTCCAGATCCAGCACGAACCGCACCTGCCCCGGTGCCGCAAGCGCCTCCCGGCCGGCGGCGAACACCCGGCGTGCCGCAGGCCAGTCCGGCGACTTGAGCAGGCAATGGAAACGCCTGCGCCCGGCCACAAGGGCCAGGGGCGCGGGAGCCGGCCCGAGCACCCGTACGCCAAGGGGCGCGGCGGCCTGGCGCATGGCCTGCCCCACGGCGGCGACTGCGGCGAAGCCTGCCTCGCACTCCCGGGGAAAGCTCAGGCGCGCCAACCCCAGCCTTGTAAATGGCGGATAACACAAGCGCCGTCTGCGGGAAAGCTCCAGCTCGTAAAACGCCTCGAAATCCCCGGAGACGACATGGGCGAAAAACGGGTCGTCCGGCGTCCGGGTCTGGATGAGCACCCTCCCCGGCCGGCCGCCCCGGCCGGCCCGGCCCGCGAGCTGGGTCAACAGCTGAAACGTGCGCTCGGACGCCCGGTAATCGGGCAATGCCCGGCCGAGGTCCGCGTCGGCGGCCACGACCAGGGTCACGTCCGGGAAATGGTGGCCTTTGGAGAGCATCTGCGTACCGACCAGCACCCGCGCCCTGCCCGAGGCGAAATCGTCGAGGATGGCCTCGGCCCGCTCGGGCCGTCGGGCTATGTCGCGGTCCAGGCGGGCGACGCCCGCGTCCGCGGGCAGCACGCCGGCCAGCTGCTCTTCGAGCATTTCCGCGCCCACGCCCATGGGCAGGAAGTTCGTGCCGCCGCAGGACGGACACGGCGCGGGATGGGGCCGGCTGTGGCCGCAGTAGTGGCAGACCAGGCGCTCCCGGTCCTTGTGGTAGGTCAGCGACAACTCGCAGTGCGGACAGCGCACGGGCGTTTCGCAGTCCAGGCAGAAAAGCAACGGCGCATAGCCCCTGCGGTTGATCAGGATCATGGCCTGATCGCCGCCAGCCACGGTTTCGGCCAGGGCGGCGGCGGCCTCTTCGGTGAGTACGCCCGCGCGGTCGCCGGTTTCGCGCGTCCCGGGCGCGGCCGTGAGCTTCGGCATGGCGCGCATGTCCACGAGCGCGACCGAAGGCATGCCGCCCGCACCCACCCGACGAGACAGGCGCACCATGGGCACATGGCCTTCCCGGGCTGCGTAGAAGGTCTTGACATCCGGTGTGGCCGAACCGAGCACGAGCAGCGCCCCGGCGCGGTTGGCGCGGAAAAAAGCCACTTCCTTGGCCTGGTACGGCAGCCGGTCCTCCTGTTTGAACGCGCCGTCGTGCTCCTCGTCGAGGATAATCAGGCCAATGTCGCGAAGCGGCAAGAACAGGGCCGAGCGCGTGCCCGCGACGAGCATGGGCGCGTCGGGTCCGGCGGCGCGGCGGAAGGCGGCCTCGCGCGCGGCTGGCGGCTGGTAACCGTGGTAGAGCAAGGGCGCGTGCTCCGGAAAGGCGCTCGTTGCGGCTTTGTGCAGCCGTGCGGCGAGCGCCACCTCGGGTGCGAGCAGCACGACCCGCTTCCCCCGGGCCAGGGTGCGCGCCGCAAGCTCCATGTAGAGCCGCGTCTTGCCGCTGCCGGTGACGCCGAAAACGAGCCGCGCCGCGCCGTCCGGCGCGTCGAGGGCCGGGGCCAGTGCGGCGAGCGCTGCTTCCTGCTCGTCGGACAGGGGCGGCAGGTCGACCGCTCCGACCGCAGTCGCGGCCGACTCGCCCGCCCCGGGTCCGATGCTCCCTTCCCCGGCGTCCAGGCGCACGAGGCCCAGGGCGCACAGCCGGCGCAGGATGGGAAGCGTGCCGTCGCCGCAGCGTTTTTTCAGATCCGAAAGGGGCATGGGCCCTGCGTCGCACAGGGCGTCGAGAATTGCGAGCTGGCGGGCCGCGCCGGGGCGCACCGGCCAGGGCGGATCGGCGGCGAGCGCGCACAGCGGATCGGACGCCTCGTCGGCCAGCCGGCAGCGCACCTCGCCGCGTCGCCAGGCCCCGGCCAGGGCCGCCCTGTCCGCCTCGGACAGCTTCCCCAAGCCCTTGGCCGTCAACCGCCTGGGCAACCCGGCTTCACGCACGACGAATTCCATGCGGGAAGTGCGCATGCCGCGGGGAAGGAGCGTGGCGAGGATGCGGCCGGGCGTGGCCAGATGCCGGCTGGCGAGATTGCGCACGAGCTCCAGATAGTCGGCGTCGCAGGCGGGCGTGCGTTCCAAAGGAAAAAGCGCGGGGCGCAGGGCGACGCCGGCCGGCGGCGGAGCGCCCGCTTCCCAGACCACGCCGGCGCGCACGGTCCCGCCCATGGGCACGAGCAGGCACAACCCCGGAAGAAAATCTCCCGGCTCAAAGCCCGGCGGCAGCGCGTAGGACAGGATGGCGTAAGGAGGCGAAGTCAGGGCGACGGCGAGAACGTGGCTCATGGCAGATACGCAAATCGCCCGGGAGGCGCGCCTCCCGGGCGAAAGTCGATACGGCGCGCTGGGGCGAAAGCCCCGGATGCGTGCTTATTCCCCAAAGGGCAGCAGTTCGCGTAGGCGCGGCACGAGCGCTTCGCGCAGGGCTTCGTCGTGCAGGGCGAAATAGATGTTGGCCGTGAGAAAATCCACCCAATCGCCGGCGTCGAAACGCTGGCCCTGGATCTTGACGGCGAGCAGGCGGTTATTGCCGGCCAGGCCCTTGAGGCCGTCAGTGAGCTGGATCTCGCCGCCGTGCCCGGGGGTGACCTTCTCCAGATGGTAGAAGATGTCCGGGAACAGCACGTAGCGGCCGACGATGGCGAGACGGGAGGGGGCCTCGTTGACCTTGGGCTTTTCCACGAGGTTGCGCACGCGGTACATGCCCGGCGCGAATTCCTCGCCGTCGATGATGCCGTAGCGCGAAACCATGTGCGGCGGCACTTCCATGACGCCGATGACGGGCATGTGCTCGGTCATGGCCACGGTGAGCAGCTGTTTGATGCCCGGCTCCATGCTGAACATGAGATCGTCGCCGACCATGACGGCGAAAGGATCGTTCTTGCAGACTTCGCGGGCGCACAGCACGGCATGGCCGAGGCCGAGCTGCTTCTTCTGGCGCACGGAGATGATGTTGACCATCTCGGCCACTTCCCGCACCATCTTGAGCATGTCCTTCTTGCCGGTGCGCTCAAGCAGGTCTTCCAGGGTCAGGTTGTAGTCGAAGTGGTCCTCGATGATGGTCTTGTTGCGGTTGGTGACGAAGACGACGTCCTGCAACCCCGAGGCCTGCGCCTCTTCGACCACGTACTGCACCACGGGTTTGTTGTAGACGGGCAGCATTTCCTTGGGGATGTTCTTCGTGGCCGGCAAGGACCGCGTGCCCCATCCGGCGACGGGAATGACCACCTTCTTGATTTCCATGCTCTTCTCCTTGGGATGCGCGCACTGCCCCGTATGATTCGGAAACGGCGGACCGCGCCCGTGCGTCCGACCGTCCGCTTTGACCTTCCCGTCGATGCCGGAAGTCTCTCCGGGAGACCCCCGCATCACCAATCGACGTTAATTCCTTTACACAAACAAGTCCAGCACCAAAAGGTGTTTCGGTCAGGTGACAGGTCAGCGCAGCGCGTCGGCGACGGCCTCGGCCAGGCGCTGACACAGGCGCTCCACCAGGTCCGCGTCCTCGGCCTCGACCATGACCCGGGCCAGGGATTCGGTGCCGGAATAGCGCAGCAGCACCCTGCCCCGCCCCCCCAGGAGCCGCTCGCACTCGGCCGTGGCCTTTTCGATGGCCGGGGCGTCCTTGAAAGGAATCTTCCTGGCCACAGGGACGTTGACGAGCTTTTGCGGATAGGGCGACAGCAGCGTGGCCAGCTCGGACAGGGGCTTGCCGCGCCGGGCCATGATGCGCATGAGCTGAAGCGCGGCGAGAGTGCCGTCGCCGGTGGTGCTGTGGTTGAGAAAAATCAGATGCCCGGACTGTTCGCCGCCGAGCACCGCGCCGTTGGCGCGCATGGCCTCGACCACGTAACGGTCGCCCACGGGCGTGCGCATGAGCTTGCCGCCGCGCGAGGTCATAAAGACTTCGAGAGCCATGTTGCTCATGACCGTGGCCACGAGCAGGTTGCCCGGCAGCTGGCCGTTTTCCATGAGGTCCAGGGCGCAGATCGCCATGATCTGGTCGCCGTCGAGGATGCGGCCCTTTTCGTCGGACACGATGACCCGGTCCGCGTCGCCGTCCAGGGCGATGCCGATGTCGGCCCCGTTCTCCACGACCGTTTTGGCCACGAGCTCGGGATAGAGCGAACCAACGCCGCGGTTGATGTTGGTGCCGTCGGGATCGACGCCCATTTTGTAGACCTTGGCCCCGAGTTCCTCGAAGACCAGGGGCGCGACGCGAAACGCCGCCCCGTTGGCGCAGTCGAGGGCGATCTTCATGCCCTCGAAGCTGACGTCAAGCGGCACGGAATTCTTGAGGAACACGATATAACGGCCCGTGCTGTCCTGGATCTTCGAAGCGCGCCCCACGACTTCCGGGGCCGGCAAGTCCCACTCGCGGCCGCAACCCTCGACCAGGGAGGCGATCCTGTCCTCCACGGCGTCGGGGAGCTTGAATCCCATGTGGTCGAAAAATTTGATGCCGTTGTCCGTGAAGGGGTTGTGGGAGGCGGAAATGACCACGCCCACGTCCACGCGCATGTCGCGGGTGAGGAAGGAAATGGCGGGCGTGGGCAGCGGGCCGACGAGGATGACGTCCATGCCCGCGGCGCAGAAGCCCGAGGTGAGCGCGTATTCGTAAATATATCCGGAAAGGCGGGTGTCCTTGCCGATGAGCACCTTGTGGCGGCGGCCACCGTTTCGAAGCACCTGGCCCGCGGCCAGGCCCAGGCGCATGACGATTTCCGGGGTCATAGGATAGTCGTTGACACGGCCCCGCAGCCCGTCCGTTCCGAAAAGCCTTTTCTCCATGCGTTCTCCATGCCGGGTCGCCCGGCCTATTTCACCGTCAGGCCCACCTTGTCGGGCTTGGCCTCGATCAGTTCGCAGCCTTGCGGCATCTTCACCCGGTACGACGCGACGTACTTACCCGGTTCGATATCCGGCTTCAACTCCAGGGCGGCCTCGACGAGCCCCGGAAAATCCTTATCCGATAAGATCGCCGCCGGCCCCTTGATGCGCAGCGTCACCACGTCCGGGGAGACCTCCACGCTCCTGTTTTTGGGCGTTTTGAGGGAAAGCGGCGCGCGCAGCGTCACTTCCGACTCCTTGGCGGCGAGGCTCATGCTCACCCGCACCGTGGCCGGCGAAGCGTCCACTTCCTCGGGCAGATCCAGAGAGACCTGTTCGTCGAGGTGCGGCGGCGGCGGCGAAGGCACGTTCACGGGCTGGGTGTGGATCTCGGTGAGCTTGGCGAGTTTCGCGGCCGGTCCCGAGACGCGCACGGTCTCCGGCACGGCCCGCACGCCGCTTATGCTGAAGCCCTCCTTGGTCGCGGCCCGGGTGACGACCTTGACCGGCACGGTCTTGACGGTGCGTTCCACGACGTCGAGGTCCAGGCGCGAGGGACGGATCTCCACCACCTCGTAGACCTTGGGCAGGGGGATGTTTTTGGGGTCGAACTGGATGCGGTTCTCGCCGGGAACGATCTTGCCGAGGTCAAGGGTGTAGACGAGCTGGCGCTCCTCGATCTTGCGCGCCACGCCCTTGGGCCCGCGCACGAGCACGTCCACCGTGCCGACCAGCCCGTTTTTGATGTAGAGCCCCTCGGGCGCGCCGGTCATCTCCACGCGCATGGGCATCCAGGTGTCCACCTTCTCCCGGCCCGCGGTCAGGTACCAGCAGAACACGGCCATGGCGAAGGCCAGGAAGAGGTATTGCCAGTTGGGTTTCATGGACGTTTGGAAAAGAGGTTCCAGAGGATGTTTTTGAGCGTGCGCTCGTCCACCGGGGAAATGAGCTTGCCACCATCGGCCACGGACACCACGCCCCGTTCTTCGGACACGACCACGGCCAGGGCGTCGGTCTCCTCGGTGATGCCGAGCGCGGCGCGGTGGCGCGTGCCGAGAGAGGCGTCGAGCGGCACGCCGGCAATGAGCGGCAGGATGCAGCCTGCGGCGGCGATGGTCTCGCCCTGGATGATAACCGCGCCGTCGTGCAGCGGCGTGTCGGGAAAAAAGATGGTGCCGAGCAACTCCTTGCTCATGCGCGCCGAAAGCTCCACCCCGCGCGCGATCCAGTCGCCAAGCGGCACCCGGCGCTCGAACACGATGAGCGCCCCGGTGCGCGTGCGCGCCATCTGGAACACGGCCAGGATGCATTCGTCAAGGGCCGCCTCGTTCATGGCCTCGCGCCGATTCGAGCGGAAAAAGCCCCAGGCCCCCACGCTCGAGAGCGCTTTGCGGATGTCGGCCTGGAACAGGATGATGAGCACCAGAAAGACCGAGCCGAGGAAGTTGGTCAACAGCCAGTGCAGAGTGTTGAGCCCGAACTCCCCGGACAGGTAGTAGAGGATGCAGATGAGCAGGAAGCCGTGGAGCACGGACACGGCCCGCGTGCCGTGGATGAGGAGGAGGCCGCGGTAGAAGATGAAGGTGACCAGGGCGATGTCCAGGACCTCGACCCAGGTGATGCGAAGGTTGTCGAGAAACGGCAGCGTCATGGCGTCGCGCAGTCCGGGGTTCGGGTGGAGAGGTGGCCGGGGCATCGCCGGGCGGCGGGGCCTCAGGCGGCGACGACGGCGGCCAGGCGCAGGGCCGCGGTCACGCCGGCGACGTCGTGCACGCGGTGGATGCGCGCGCCGCGCGCCGCGCACAGAGCCGACAGCACGGCCGTGGCAAGGTTGCGCTTTTCGACGGGCAGCGCAAGCACCGCCCCGAACACGGATTTGTTGGAAATGCCGAGGTAAAGCGGCCGGCCGAGGCTCGCGAAGCGGTCCAGGCGGCGCAGGATGTCGAGGTTGTGCTCCGTGCGTTTGCCGAAGCCGATGCCCGGATCGAGGACGATGTGTTCCTCGGGCAGGCCGGCGCGCACGAGCATCGCCATCCGTTCCTCGAAAAAGGCCAGGATGTCCTCCACCACGTCGCCGTAACGGGGATCGTCCTGCATGGTGTCCGGGCGGCCCAGGCTGTGCATGAGCACGTAGCCGGGCCGATACTGCGCGACGACGTCGCGCAGGCCCGGGTCGAAGGCGCAGGCCGAAACGTCGTTGACGGCCACGGCCCCGGCGTCGAGCGCCGCGGCGGCGCAGCCGGCCTTGTACGTGTCCACGGCCACGGGGACGCTCGGGCGGGCGGCGACGAGGCCCGCAACCACGGGCACGACGCGGCGCAGTTCTTCCTCGAGGGAAACGGGCGCGGCACCAGGGCGGGTGGATTCGCCGCCGACGTCGAGCATGTCCGCGCCGTCATCGGCCAAGGACAGGCCGTGGGCCACGGCGACGGCCGCATCGGCATGGCGGCCGCCGTCGTAGAAGGAATCGGGGGTGACGTTGACGATGCCGGCGATGCGCGAGGCGTCGCAGGCAAGGCGCATGCCCCGCCCGAGCCGCCAGACGGCGGCCGGGCTATTTGCCATGTCCGGCGTCCCCGGGGTTCTTGGCGTCGTCGTCGGGCTCCAGGGTGAATTCGTCGTGGGACCGGGGAGCCGCCCCGGCCTCAGGCGTCCCCATGTTTTGGGCCGTCGTCTGGCCGGGCGCCTGGCCGGGAGCCGGCTGTCCCGCCGGGGCGGCGTCGCCAGAACCGTTCCCTGGCGTGCTCGCCGGCGCGGCGGCGGAGTCCGCCCCGGTCGCCGCGCCCGTGGTCGCGGCCGGGGTTTCGGGCGGGGGGAGCGTCTCCCCCCGAAGCAAGCGGTCGATGTCGTCGCCGGTAATGGTCTCGCGCTCGAGCAGGGCCCGGGCCACGGCCTCCAGGCCGTCGCGTTCCTCTTCCAGGATGGCGCGCGCCCGGCGGTAGGCCGCCTCCACGATCTTGCGCACTTCGGCGTCGATCTGGCGCGAGGTCTCCTCGCTGAAGTTCTTGTGGTGCACGAGGTCCTTGCCGAGGAAGATTTCGTTGTCGCGCTCGCCGTAGGACAGCGGCCCGAGCACCTCGCTCATGCCCCAGGAACAGACCATCTTGCGCGCCATGTTCGTGGCGCGTTCGATGTCGTTGCCCGCGCCCGTGGTCATCTGGTCGAGCACGAGCTCTTCGGCCACTCGGCCGCCCATGAGCACGGCCAAATTGTTTTGCAGGTAGTCGCGCGAATAGTTGTGCCGGTCGTCCGTGGGCAGCTGCATGGTGATACCGAGCGCCATGCCGCGCGGGATGATGGAGACCTTGTGCACGGGGTCGGTGCCGGGGAGCTTGCGGGCGACCAGGGCGTGCCCGGCCTCGTGGTAGGCGGTGGTGCGCTTCTCCTCGTCGGTGAGGATGAGGCTGCGGCGCTCCTTGCCCATGAGCACCTTGTCCTTGGCGTGCTCGAAATCGGCCATGTCCACCTGGTTCTTGTTGACCTTGGCGGCTTGCAGGGCGGCTTCGTTGACGAGATTCTCCAGGTCCGCGCCGGAGAAGCCGGGCGTGCCCCGGGCCAGGACGTCGAGGTTGACGTCGGGGGACAGCGGCGAGCGGCGCGAGTGGACCTCGAGGATGCGCCGGCGGCCGCGCACGTCCGGGGTCGGCACCACGACCTGGCGGTCGAAGCGGCCGGGACGCAGCAGCGCCGGATCGAGCACGTCGGGGCGGTTGGTCGCGGCGATGAGGATGACGCCTTCGTTCGATTCGAAGCCGTCCATTTCGACGAGCAGCTGGTTGAGAGTCTGCTCGCGCTCGTCGTGGCCGCCGCCGAGGCCCGCGCCGCGCTGGCGGCCCACGGCGTCGATTTCGTCGATGAAGATCAGGCACGGGGCGTTTTTTTTGCCCTGCATGAACAGGTCGCGCACGCGCGCCGCGCCGACGCCGACGAACATCTCCACGAAGTCGGAGCCGGAGATGGAGAAAAAGGGCACCCCGGCCTCGCCGGCCACGGCCCGGGCGAGAAGCGTCTTGCCGGTGCCGGGCGAGCCCACGAGCAGCACGCCCTTGGGGATGCGTCCGCCCAGGCGCGTGAATTTCTTCGGGTCGGAAAGGAATTGCACGACCTCGGTCAGCTCTTCCTTGGCCTCGTCCACGCCGGCCACGTCCTCGAAGGTGACGCGCGTGGACTCCTGGGTGATCATGCGCGCGCGGGAGCGGCCGAAATTCATGGCGCGGCCGCCGCCGTTCTGCATCTGGCGCATGAAGAAGATCCACACGCCGACGAGCAGCAGCATGGGGAACCAGGACACGAGCAGGGTCATGTACCAGGGCGACTCCTCGTCCGGCTCGGCCATGACCTCGACCTTTTTCTGCATGAGGGTGGAGACGAGGCTGGGGTCTTCCGGAGCGTAGGTCATGAACTTGCCGCCGCCGGTGGTCACCCCGGAGATCTTCGGTCCCTGGATCTTCACGGAGACGACGTCCCCGGCGTTCACCTTCTGCATGAAATCGGAATAGGAAAGCTTGGCGCTTTGCGTCTGCGGCTGGTTGAACAAATTGAACAAGACGACCATGACCAGGGATATGGCCGCCCAGAGCATCAGGTTTTTCGCGAAACTGTTCAAACTGGAGTCCTCCAGGGGGCGGGCGGGGAAACAAGAGGCCCGCGTGTTGTAGGGGTCATGGCCATAACACAGCCGCGCCGGGCCTGTCCACGCGACAAGGCCGTCGTCCGCGGCCGGGCGGAGGGCTTGGGAAAACCTTGGGCAAGGCTTGCCAAGGAAGACGTTGCTCCATATTGTCGGAAACAATAAGCGTTGCGACCCGGCCCGGCAAGGAGTGGCGATGACGCCGAAACGTATTTTGACCGTAGACGACGCGCAAAGCGTCCGCTCCCTGGTTTCGCGAACCCTTGGCGGCGCGGGATACGACATCGTCGAGGCCGTGGACGGCGCCGACGCTTTGGACAAGGTCGCGGACGGCGTGGACATGGTCATCACGGACATCAACATGCCCCGCATGGGCGGCCTGGAACTCCTGGGCCGGTTGCGCCTACGGCCGGAGACCAAATTCACGCCCGTCATCGTCCTGACCACCGAATCCCAGCGCGACATGCGCCAGCGCGCCGTGGCCGCCGGCGCGACCGGCTGGATCGTCAAGCCCTTTGACCCGGGCAGCCTCGTCGCCCTGGTGCGGCGTTTTCTGCCCTGAAACGCCGGAGAGGCTTGCGCGTGCCGACCGCCCCCCGCCCTTTCCCGGACGCCGCCCCCCCCGTGGACGTGACCACCGTTCTGTTCCACGACGCGCCGCTGGCCGTATACCTGCGCGGCGAGAACGGAGCCTTCCTCGAAGTCAACAAGGCCATGGCCCAGCTGTTCGGCTACGACGCCCCCGAAGAATATCTGGCGGCCATGGCCGCCTGCCCGGACCAACACTATCTGGACCCGCACGCGCGTGCGGCCTTGCTGGACGAACTGGCCCGGGCGGGCATGCTCACGGGCCGGCAGTACCAGGCCATCGGCCGCGACGGCTTCGTGCAATGGGTGGAGGAATCCGCGCGCAAGGTCGCGACCCCTGCGGGTGAAATCTATTATTTCGGCTACCTACGCGACATCACGGCGGAAAAAAGCACGAGCTGGGCCTTAAGCGAGGCCGAGGAGAAATACCGGGCCATCTTCGAACACGCCGTGGAAGGACTGTTCCAGATGACGCCCGCCGGCCGCTTCGTCACGGTCAACGACGCCCTGCGCCGCATGCTCGCTTTCCCCTCGGCCGCGGCCATGACCGGGGACGACGAGGCCGCCTCGCACCTCTTCTGCAATCCCGACGACCACGAAGCCATGCGCCTCGCCCTGGAAAGCGAAGACGCCGTGCGCAACCTGGAAGCGCAGCTGCAACGCGCCGACGGCTCGCGCATCTGGGTCTCGATCCAGGCGCGGGCCGTGCGCGACGGCCAGGGCCGGGTCGTGCTCCACGAAGGGTCCATGGTCGACGTCACCGAGCGCCGCCAGTCCCAGGAGCAGCTGCGCCGCAGCCTCTCGCGCACGCGCCGGCTGTTCCACCAGACCGTGACCGCCCTGTCCAAGACCGTGCGCTACCGCGACCCTTACACCGCCGGGCACCAGGACAACGTGGCCCGGCTGGCCGGGGCCATGGCGCGGGCCATGGGGTTGCCCGACGACGCCGTGGCCTGTATCCGCGTGGCCGGCCAATTGCACGATATCGGCAAAATCGTCGTGCCGGTGCGCTACCTGTGCAAGCCCGGCCGGCTGGTGGGACTGGAATGGGAGTTCATGCAGCAGCACGCCCAGGCCGGTTACGAAATCCTCAAGGAAATCGCCTTCCCCTGGCCCGTCGCCGAAATCGTGCTGTGCCACCACGAACGCCTGGACGGCACGGGCTACCCCCGGGGCCTCGGCGGCCCGGACCTCGGCATCGAGGCGCGCATCCTGTCAGTGGCCGACGTCCTGGACGCCATGGCCTCCAACAGGCCCTACCGGCCCGCCCTCGGCGTGGAGGCCGCTTTCGACGTGTTCGCGCGCCAGGGTGCGGCATTCGACGCTGCCGCGGTGGACGCGGCGCGCACGGTGCTGCGCGACGGACTGATCCGCTACTGAGCTCCCGTCCCCTGCACATCCCGGCCGATCTCCCTCCAAATGATTAGAACATTTTTGTCGCAAATCAAGCGACATTTTTGTTTTGCGCGTGTAATTGCCGTGTGTCCGGCTGTCACAATTAATATTTTTATCAAATAAAATTAAATAGTTATCATCAATGCGTCACGACTTTCCCTGCATGGCATGACTCTTGCCTAAGAGTGGTTCATCTTACTTTCGCAGCTGGAGGCATGACAAAATGCGTAAGATCGCTATCTACGGCAAGGGCGGCATCGGCAAGTCCACCACCACGCAGAACACCGTCGCGGGTCTCGCGGAAATGGGCAAGAAGGTCATGGTCGTCGGTTGCGACCCCAAGGCCGACTCCACCCGCCTGCTCCTGCACGGCCTGGCCCAGAAGACCGTCCTCGACACCCTGCGCGAGGAAGGCGAAGACGTCGATCTCGACGATATCCTCAAGGAAGGCTACGGCGGCACGATGTGCACCGAGTCCGGCGGCCCCGAGCCCGGCGTCGGCTGCGCCGGCCGCGGCATCATCACCTCCATCAACCTGCTCGAACAGCTCGGCGCCTACGAGGAAGAAAAGCACCTCGACTACGTCTTCTACGACGTCCTCGGCGACGTCGTCTGCGGCGGTTTCGCCATGCCCATCCGCGACGGCAAGGCCGAAGAGATCTACATCGTCTGCTCCGGCGAGATGATGGCCATGTACGCGGCCAACAACATCTGCAAGGGCATCGTGAAGTACGCCGACACCGGCGGCGTGCGCCTCGGCGGCATCATCTGCAACAGCCGCAAGGTCGACCAGGAAAAGGAAATGATCGAGGAGCTGTGCCGGCAGCTCGGCACCCAGATGATCCACTTCATGCCGCGTGAAAACCAGGTGCAGCGCGCCGAGATCAACCGCAAGACCGTCATCGACTACTCGCCCGAGCACCCGCAGGCCGACGAATACCGCGCCCTGGCGAAAAAGATCGACGCCAACGACATGTTCGTCATTCCCAAGCCGATCGAGATCAACACCCTGGAAAAGCTGCTCATCGACTTCGGCATCTCCAACTAGGCTCGCCCCCCGCAACCTTCCACCGCCATTGCGCACACGACTTTAAGGAGCTTCGACATGCAGACCATGGTGAGAGCCATCGTTCGTCCCGAGAAATGCGATGACGTCCTTGCAGCCCTGATGGACGCCGGCTTCCCGGCCGTGACCAAGTTCAACGTCGCCGGTCGCGGCAAGCAGCGCGGCATCAAGATCGGCGAGATCCAGTACGACGAGATCCCCAAAGTCATGCTGATCTGCGTCGTGGACGACAAGGACAAGGAATTCGTGGTCAAGACGATCATGGAAAGCGCGCGCACCGGCGCCAAGGGCGCCTTCGGCGACGGCAAAATCTTCATCAGCCCCGTGGACGAGATGTACACCATCTCCTCCGGCGTGAAGGAATCCTAGGAGGGGCATCATGAAGGAGATCATGGCGGTCATCCGCATGAACAAGATGAACCAGACCAAGAAGGCCCTCGCCGACGCCGGCATCCCGGCCTTCGTGGCCCGCGAGGGCTACGGCCGCGGCAAGGGCCTGGTCAACCAGGCGGTGCTCGAAGGCGCGGCCGAAGGCAACGAGGAGGCCATCGCCCTGCTCGGCACCAAGGGCCGCCTCTATCCCAAGCGCATCATCTCCCTGGTGGTGCCCGACGACAAAGTGCAGCCGGCCGTGGATGTGCTGATTTCCGTCAACAAGACCGGCCAGGCCGGCGACGGCAAGATCTTCGTGATGCCCGTCTCCGATTCCATCCGTGTCCGGACCGGCGAAGAAGGCGACGCGGCCATCGTCTAGCGCAGGCGCTGCGGACGTCCCCGGACCGTTACAGAGCTAATGAGGTAGCATCGAGATGAGCACCAAGCCCCTGAATACCGAAGAGATCAAGAAGGAATTGATCGCCAAGATGCCCACCAAGGTGGCGCGCAAGCGGGCCAAGGCCATGGTCCCCGGCGCCGAGGGCGGCGACATTCCCGAAATCCAGGCCAACGTCCGCACCATCCCGGGCATCATCACCCAGCGCGGCTGCACCTACGCCGGTTGCAAAGGCGTGGTTCTCGGCCCCTCGCGCGACATCGTCAACCTGACCCACGGCCCCATCGGCTGCGGCTTCTACTCCTGGCTGACCCGCCGCAACCAGACCGACGCCGGCCCCGACGGGGAGAACTTCATCCCCTACTCCTTCTCCACGGACATGACCGAGCACGACATCGTGTTCGGCGGCATGAAGAAGCTGGCCGCGGCCATCCAGGAAGCCTACGACAACTTCCATCCCCGGGCCATTTCCATCTTCTCCACCTGCCCGGTGGGCCTGATCGGCGACGACATCCACTCCGTCGCCCGCCAGATGCAGGAAAAGCTCGGCATCACCGTCTTCGCCAACTCCTGCGAAGGCTACAAGGGCGTGTCCCAGTCCGCCGGCCACCACATCGCCAACAACCAGATCATGAAGCACATCATCGGCACCGATGACGACACGCCGGTGGAAGGCAAGTTCAAGGTCAACATCCTCGGCGAGTACAACATCGGCGGCGACGCGTTCGAGATCGAGCGCATCCTGGAGAAGTGCGGCTTCACGCTGATCGCCACCTTCTCCGGCAACTCCACGGTGGACTCCTTCCGCATCGCCCACAAGGCCGACCTCAACACCGTCATGTGCCACCGCTCGCTCAACTACGTGGCCGAGATGATGGAAACCAAGTTCGGCATCCCCTGGGTGAAGGTCAACTTCATCGGCGCCGAAGCCACGGCCAAGTCCCTGCGCCGCATGGCCGCCTACTTCGAGGACCAGGAGCTCATGGACCGGGTCGAGAAGGTCATCGCCGAAGAAATGCTTGAAGTCAAAAAGGTCGTGGACGGCATCCGGCCGCGCACCGACGGCAAGTCGGCCATGATCTTCGTCGGCGGCTCGCGCGCCCACCACTATCAGGAGCTCTTCGGCGAGCTCGGCATGAAGATCCTGGGGGCGGGCTACGAGTTCGCCCACCGCGACGACTACGAAGGCCGCCACGTGCTGCCCACGATCAAGGTCGACGCCGACTCCCGCAACATCGAAGAATTGGAGATCGAGCCCGACGCCACCCGCTTCCAGCCGCGCAAGAGCCCAGAGGAAATGAAGAAGCTCGACGAATGCGGCCTGGATTTCAAGGGCTACGAAGGCATGATCGGCGGCATGAGCAAGGACGCGATGATCATCGACGACATCAACCACTACGAGACCGAAAAGATCATCGAGATCATGAAGCCCGACATCTTCTGCGCCGGCATCAAGGAAAAGTACGTCATCCAGAAGATGGGCGTGCCGCTCAAGCAGCTGCACAACTACGACATCGGCGGCCCCTATGCCGGGTTCAAGGGCGCCATCAACTGGTATCACGACATCGATCGCATGGTGAACACCAAGGTGTGGGACCTCATGAAGGCTCCCTGGCAGCAGGGCGGCCCCGAGCTGGAAGCCAGCTACGTCGCCGAATAACCACGCCCAGCATACGATAAGGAACGCATTATGGCCCTCTTGAGACATACCACCGGCGAGATCAAGGAACGCAAGGCGCTCACCGTCAACCCGGCCAAGACCTGTCAGCCCATCGGCGCGATGTACGCGGCCCTAGGCGTCCACAACTGCTTCCCGCACAGCCACGGCTCCCAGGGTTGCTGCGCCTACCACCGCTCCACGCTGACCCGTCACTACAAGGAACCCGTGGTCGCCGGCACCTCGTCGTTCACCGAAGGTTCCTCGGTCTTCGGCGGCCAGTCGAACCTGATCTCGGCCATCGACAACATCTTCACGATCTACGATCCCGAGATCATCGCCATCCACACCACCTGCCTGTCCGAGACCATCGGCGACGACCTGCTCCAGATCTCGCAGAAGGCCAAGGACGACGGCAAGGTGCCGGAAGGCAAGCAGATCATCTACGCGAGCACCCCGAGCTACGTCGGCACCCACGTCACCGGCTACGCCAACATGGTCAAGGGCATCCTCAAGGGCTTCGTGAAAAAGACCGGGACGCCCAACGGCAAGCTCAACATCATCCCCGGTTTCTGCGAACCTTCGGACATGGCCGAGATGCGCCGCCTGGCCACCATGATGGGCATCAACATCGTCCTGGTGCCCGACACCGACGGCGTGCTCAACGGCCCCCTGACCGGCCACTACGAGATGTACCCCAAGGGCGGCGCCAAGGCCGAGGACATCGCCACCATGGGCGACGCCAAGGCCACCATCGGGCTTGGCCGCTGGGCCACCACCGACGCCGTCAACTACCTGGACGCTGAGTTCAAGGTGCCGGGCACCGTCCTCGGCCTGCCCATCGGCCTCAAGGCCACGGACCGCTACGTGGACGCCCTGCGCAAGCTGGCCGGCGTCGCCGTGCCCGCGAGCGTCGACTTCGAGCGCGGCCAGGTCGTGGACGTCATCTCCGACTACAGCCAGTACTTCTACGGCAAGAAGGTCGCCATCGCCGGCGATCCGGACCAGGTGCTGGCGCTGGTGGAATTCTGCATCACCCTGGGCATGATACCGGCCTACACCGTCTCGGGCACCGCCGGGAAGTACTTCGACGAGCGCATGGCCGAACTGCTCAAGGACGTGCCCTACGACTGCAAGTACAAAAACGGCGAACAGGCCGACATGTACCTCCTGCACCAGTGGATAAAGAACGATCCGGTCGACCTGCTGATCGGCAACACGTACCTCAAGTACGTCGCCCGCGACGAGGACATCCCGCTGATCCGCCACGGGTTCCCGATCCTCGATCGCGTCGGCCACCAGTACTTCCCGACCGTCGGCTACGCCGGCGCCCTGCGCCTGATGGAAAAGATTCTGGAAGCCGTCATGGGCCGCCAGGACCGCGACGCCCCCGAGACCCGTTTCGAACTGCAGATGTAACCGGAACCGCAACTTCAAGGGAGATGTGACGCATGGCCATCGAGAAGCCCAGGTACCTGATCAACGTCTGCGCGAGCTTTCGCGTCAAGGGCGAAGCCAAGGGCATCTGCCACAAGAAAGGCTCGCACAACCTCCTCGGCTACTTTGAGGAAGGCGTCCTCGACCGGGACATCGACGCCCGCATCGTCAGCACCGGCTGCATGAAGCAGTGCGAGGAAGGCCCGATCGTGGTGGTGATGCCCGAGAACTGGTGGTACCGCGGCGTAGACAGCGAGGACAAGGTGGACGACATCCTCGACGCTCTGGAAAAGGGCGAGCCCTGTGAGGACCACCTGCTGCCCTGACCGAAACCGGTTCGCCAACCGCTTGGATGGACACCCATACAAAAGCCGCCCCGCTGTCACGGACCAGCGGGGCGGCTTCGTTTTTTTACCGCTTCGCCCGGACCCGCGCTCAGATGCCGCCGCCGTCGGTGATGACCGCGCCACCGGGATGCTGCTGGATCAGGCGCGAAAAGGGCGGCACGTCGGTCGTCACCCAGACGTTGCCGCCGATGACCGACCCTTTGCCTATGGTCACGCGGCCAAGCACCGTCGCTCCGGCGTAGACCGTCACGTCGTCCTCGACGATGGGATGGCGTGCGATGCCCTTGACGAGCTTGCCCTGCTCGTCCTTGGGGAAGCTCTTGGCCCCGAGCGTCACGCCCTGGTACAGGCGCACGCCGTCGCCGATGACGCAGGTCTCGCCGATGACCGTGCCCGTGCCGTGGTCGATGAAAAACCGCCGGCCGATGGTCGCGCCGGGGTGGATGTCGATGCCCGTGGCCGAATGGGCCATTTCGCTGATGATGCGCGGGATGAGGTCCACGCCGAGGCGAAAGAGCTCGTGGGCCACGCGGTGGTGGGTGAGCGCCGTGAGGCTCGGGTAGCAAAAGATGGTTTCGCCGGGCGAGCGCGAGGCCGGGTCGCCCTCGTAGGCGGCCTGGGCGTCCTCGGCGAGGCGTTCGCGGATGTCCGGCAGGCGCATGAGGAATTCGCCGGCGAGTTTTCGCGCCCGGTCCTCGCATTCCTGGCAGTTGCCCGCGCCGTTGAGTTCGCAGAAAAAGCAGTAGCCCCGCCGCACCTGGTCCGTAAGCAGCCGGTAGATGGCGTCGAGGTTGGCGCCGATGTGGAAGCGCATGTTTTCCGGAGTGATGTCGGAGTGGCCGAAATAGCCCGGGAAGATCACCGCACGCAGGCGCTGCATGAGCTCGGCGAGCACGGGGATGGCGGGCATGGGCTCGTCGTGCAGGGGGCGGTGGTAGACCTTCTCGTAGGAGGCCTCCGCGCACAGCATTTCCGCCACCCATTCCACGGGCGTGTGCTTTTTGGCCCTGGGGCGTTTCATCTCGGACACGGCGATCAGCCCTCCTCGGCGAAAAGCGGCGTGGACAGGTAGCGCTCGCCCGTATCGCAGACGATGAACACCACGATCTTGCCGGCGTTTTCCGGCCGCCTGGCGATCTCCAGCGCGGCAAAAGCGTTGGCCCCGGAGGAAATGCCGCACAGGATGCCCTCCTCGCGCAAAAGCCGGCGGGCCGTCACCAGGGCGTCCTCGTTTTTCACGGGAAAGACCTCGTCCACGACACCCATGTCCAGCACGTCCGGCACGAACCCGGCCCCGATGCCCTGGATGGCGTGCATGCCTGGCTTGCCGCCGGAGAGCACCGGCGAGGAGGCTGGCTCCACGGCCACGGCCCGCACTGCGGGCTTTTTGGCTTTGAGCGCCCGGGCCACGCCCGTAAGCGTCCCGCCCGTGCCGACGCCGGCCACGAACACATCCACCAGGCCGTCGGTGTCTTCCCATATCTCCGGTCCCGTGGTGCGGGCATGGGCCTCGGGATTGGCCGGGTTGGAAAACTGCATGGGCATGAACGCCCCGGGCAGCTCGGCCACGAGTGCCTGCGCCTTTTCCACGGCCCCCCGCATGCCCTGGGCCGCAGGCGTCAGGACAAGCTCGGCCCCGAAGCCGCGCAACAGCGCCCGGCGCTCCACGCTCATGGATTCGGGCATGGTGAGCATGAGCTTGTAGCCGCGCACGGCGCACATGAACGCGAGGCCCACGCCCGTATTGCCCGAGGTCGGCTCGACGATGACCGCGCCAGGGGCGATTTTCCCCTCGCGTTCGGCGGCCCGGATCATGGCTACGCCGATGCGGTCCTTGACCGAGGAACAGGGGTTGGAGGATTCGAGCTTGGCGGCGACCCGGGCCACGCAGCCCTCGGCCAGGCGCGTCAGCCAGACCATGGGCGTGGCCCCGACGAGTTCGGTCATATCGGCGGCGATGCGCATCGCGTTCTCCTTGGCGACGTTTTCCCGACGCGGGCGCGGCGGTGCGCCCGGCCGGATGGAAGGAACATAGCGCATTCGCGCTTCGGGCGCATCCCCGCCCGCTCCAGGAAACCGCTCCCGGCGCGGCATCGCCGCAGGGCTTGACGCAACGGGCGTTTTCAGTGACGTCATGCGCCGTCGGCGCGACGACGCCTCCCGCCGGCCCGTCCCGGGCCGACGTCGCAAACGGCCCTGCCCGCGCGGAACCACCATGCGCTTCAAACCCGTCTTCTACACCTGCCTGATCCTCGCCGCCCTCGCCGCGGGGCTCTTTTTCGAAACCCTGGAGCCGGGCAGACGCCTGGACGCCTGGACCTCCGACCTGTGGCACGTCCTTGCCGGCAAGCGCCGCGCACAGCAGCACGTCGCCGTGGCACTCCTCGACGACGAGGCGCTCGCCGCAGAGCCCGACCGGCCGCTGGTCTTCTGGGGGCCGCTTTACGCCAAGGTGCTGGCCGTGCTGCGTCAGGTCGGCGTGGCCGCCGTCGGCATGGACATCCAGCCGGCGCTGTCCCCGGTCACGTGGATGGACATGATCGGCGCCGAGGCCAGCCGCGACTTCGACCGGCAGTTCATGCTGGAACTGGCCAAGGGCAAGGTCATCCTGGCCGCGAGCGTCTCCACCGAAACCGGTGAGGCGGTTTTCAGCCTGCCGGCCACGGACTACCTGGTCGCCCTGCCCGGCCACGAGGCGGACCTCGGTCTCACCAACGTGCCGCTCGACCGCGACGGCGTGGTGCGCCGCTTCGCCCCGGCGCTTTTCGCCGAGGGCGAGCCGCGCCTGTCCTTCGCCGCCGCCCTGGCGCAAAAGGCCGATCCCCACGCCCCGGGCCTTTTCGGCATCGACGCCAAAAGCGCGCTCGCCCCGCGCCCCATCCCCTTTTTCGGGCCGCCGGAGACGTTTAAACACTTGAGTTTCGCCCGGCTGCTCGCCCCGGATGCCGCCAACGACCCCGAAGTGAAAGCCCTGGCCGGCAAGGTGGTCATCCTCGGCATCGACATCCACGGCGCGCACGACCGCTTGGCCTCGCCCTACTCCCTGCCGCTTTTCGGCGCGCCCAAGGAATTCATGCCCGGGCCGGAAATCCACGCCAACATCGTGGAGGCGCTCCTTTCCGGGCGCGCCCTGTCCGTGGTCGGCAAGGGCTTCGCCGCGGCGGGCTGGCTGCCGTTCCTGGGACTTTGCGCCCTGGCCTGCGCGCGGCTGCACCCCGGGCCCTCGGCCCTGGCCGCGCTCGGCTGCATGCTGCTCGCCTTCGGCCTCGGCTACCTGCTGTTCCTCGGCGGCTGGCTCTTCCCCCTGGCCGGGTGCGAGCTGGGCACGGCGCTCATCTGGGCCGGGGCCAACGCCGTGCGCCTCACGCGCGGCGAACGGGAAAAGGCCCACATCCGTCACGCCTTCGGCAAATACGTGTCCGAGGCGGCCATCGCCGGCATCCTGGAAAGCGGCCAGCCGCCCGCGCCGGGCGGGTCCCTGGCCACGGTCACGATCCTGTTCTCGGATATCCGCAATTTCACGACATTAAGTGAAAAGCTCTCGGCGCAGGAAGTGGTCGAACTGTTAAACGCTTACTTTTCCAAGGTCTGCGACATCATCCTGGCCCACGGCGGCATGATCGACAAATTCATCGGCGACGCGGTGATGGCCGTGTTCGGCGCGCCCCTGGCCGATCCCCATCATGCCCGGCAGGCCCTGGCCACGGCCCTTGGCATGGTTGATGCCGCTAAGGAATTCGAGGGCTGGATGCGCAAGCGCTTCCCCAAGCTCGGCGACTGGGAATTCCGCATCGGCGTGGGCCTGCATGCGGGCCCGGCGGTCGTCGGCAACATCGGCTCGCGCCAACGCCTGGATTTCACCGTCATCGGCGACACCGTCAACACGGCCTCACGCCTGGAAGGCTTCACCAAAGTCATGGGCGCGCCGGTGGTTGCCAGCCAGGCGGTGGTGGACATGGCCGGGCCGGGCGTGACAACAGGCAGAAGCGAAAACGCCAGGGTCAAAGGCAAAAGCGAACCCGTGCCGGCCCTGGAGATTCTCGGCATAGCCGATTCGAAGTAACAAGGAGCGGTCATGAAACGGTTTATTCTCCTTCTCGGCATCCTCCTCGCCGCGACCGCATGGGCCGGCCCGGCGCAGGCCGAAGCCCCGCGCCTGGTCTGCCTCGTCGCGGCCCTGTCCGGGCAGGCGACGCTCTCTCCGGCCGACGGCGGCAAAAAGCCCCTGGAAGTCTTCACACGGCTGCGCGAAGGCGAACGCATCGACCTCGCTCGCGGGGCCGAAGCCCAGCTCGCCTTTCTCCAGAAGGGCGTGCGCGAGACCTGGACCGGTCCGGCTACGGTGGTCATCACCGCCGCCGGCGGCCAGAGCGCGGACAGCGCCGCGCCGCCCGCCGTGGAAAAGCTGCCGCTTCGCGCCCGCCCTGCCGGCGGCGCGGCCTCGTCGATTTTAAGCGAAGCCGGCGAACAGGCCACGGCACAGGTGAAGACGCGCGAGGTGGCCGTGCCCGAGGACAAGACCCTAAGCGACGAGGAGCGCGCGGAACTCGCCGCCGTGGAGGAGCAGGTCGCGGCGATGCGCCAGACGGCCGAACCCGGCGACGTCTCGCCGGACATCGTGCTGCTCGAGGAGCTTTCCCGCCTGGGACAGCAGCGCCGCGTGGCCGAGGAACTGCGCCGCCTGCGCGAGGCCCATCCCGACAACGCCGCCCTGGCCGCCTGGGGCGAGCACCAATAACGACGCATCCCCCGGCGGCGGCGCAGGCCGCCGCCGGGGCGCAACACGACGCGCGACGCGCGCCGGCAAGGCGCACGCGACGAAAAAGCGGCAGTGTCCAGGCGGAAAGAAAGGCGGAAGGGGAATCGGTCGCGGCGGGTCTAGCGCCCGGCCGCCAGGGTGCGGCGGCAGGAACGCAGCATGAGCTCCTGCAGGATTACGCGCTCGTATTCCACGGAATGGTCGTTTTCCGTTTCGTCGTCTTCCACGAGCATGCGCTCGAGATACTGGGTTTCTTCCCAGAAATCGAGCAACTCGTCGTCGCCGAGGTTCTTGATCTGGTCTTCCAGGGGAAATTGGCCGGCATCGGGGAAAAACTGGCCCATGGGGCGGGACTCCTTGCGCGCACGAGGCGTTTTTGCCGTGTAAACGGCGCGGGAGGTTTTGGCAATCCCTATTTTCCGGCCTCTTCTTCGGCCGGAGCCGGGGCCGCGTCCGGGGCCTGGCTTATGGCCGCAGGCGGCGCGCCGGAGACGAGGATGCTCTCCTCGGGCGGGACCATGCGCACGAGGCCGTTGATCACCGCGCCTTCCTCGATGACGATGGCCGGAGCGGCGATGTTGCCGCTCAGGTTCGAACGCTTGTGCAGCGTGACGCGACGGGTCGCCTCCACGTCGCCGACGATGCTGCCGCTGGCCACGAGTTCGGCCACTCGGATGGTGCCCTCGACGTGGCCCTGCTCGCCGAGCACGAGCACGCCGTCGGAAACGATGTCGCCGATGACGCCGCCGTCGATGCGCACGACGCCCTGAAAGCGGAACTGGCCGTGATACTGCGTGCCCGCGCCGAGAAAGGCAGTGATGGCGTCATGGCGCGGTCTTCTCTTGGTGTTGCGTCCGAACATGGGTGCGTTGTTCCTCAAGCGGGCTTGCGGGGCCGAAGCGCCGTGCCGGCGGGGGCGCGCCTCACGGATGCTTCTGACGGTTGATGACGATGTTGAGCTCGATGAGCCGGGCGTTGATCTGCTGGATGCGCGCGAGGTTGTCCCCGTACTGCTCCATGAGCGCGCGCTTTTCCTCTTCCAGCTGATACCGCTCCACTTCCTCGGCACTCGCCCCGGGGCCGGGCACGGGGCTCATCGTTTGCGGCATGGCCGGGGGGACGGCCTGTTTCCGGCAGCCCGCGCCTACGACCAGGGCAAGCAGGACCAGGCTGGCGCAGGCGATGGCGTAGCGTCTCATGGCATTCCCTTTTTGCCTTGATAGCAAAGCTTCGACCGGCTGTCCCGCGAAAAGCGGGACAACGCCTCCCCGGGCTTGCCGCGCAGGCCGCGCGCCTCAGTCGTCGCCGCCGGCCGCAGCCGCGGCGGCCAGGGCCGCCGGGTCGTCACAGCCGCCGACGATGCGCACTTCCCGTTGCGGAAAGGGAATCTCGATGCCCTCCTCGCGGAAGCGCCGGTTGATGTCGAAACGGATGTTCGATTCCGTCTCCGTACCGAAGGCCACGTTCTCCACCCAGACCATGAGCAGGAAATCGAGAGAGCTGTCGCCAAAGGCCGAGAACTGCACCACGGGCTGGGGATTGCGCAGCACGTGGGGCTGGGCTTTGGCAACCTCCAGCAGGATGTCGCGGACTTTGTCCGTGTCCGTGCCGTAGGCCACGCCCACGGTGATGTCCCGGCGCATGGTCGGGTCGCGGTGGGTCCAGTTGATGAGCTTGCCCGATATGAGGTCGGAGTTGGGCACGAACAGCGTGGCGTTCTGAAAGGTGCGCACCACGGTGTTGCGAATGTTGACCTTGGACACCTTGCCCCAGGTGCTGTCGATCTGGATGGTGTCTCCGGCTTGGATGGAGCGGCCAAACAGCAGGATGAGGCCGGCGATGAAGTTGTTGACGATGTTTTGCAGCCCAAAGCCGATGCCCACGGACAGACCGCCGGCGATCACGGCCAGACTCGTGAAGGAAAAGCCGAGCATGAAAAGCGAAATGAGGCTGTAGACGCCCCAGAGCAGGTACTGTGACGTGGTTTCCAGCACGTCGCACACCCCGGGGTCGATGCCCGGGCTGCGGCGCGGCAGGTCGCGCAGAAAGGTGCGTACGAAGAACAGCAGGGAACGGGTCACGAAAAAGCCCGTCAGGATGAGCGCCAGCCGCCCCAGAGTGAGGTTCAGGGTGCCCACGGTCACGGTGAAGGACACGGCCGTCACGAACATGTCCGGCCCGCCGAGCTCCGTGGAGAACCAGTAGAGGACCATGAAGAAAAGCGACAGGGAAATCAGGGGATAGCCCAGGCTCGTCGCCAGCGCCCGCGTGACCACGGACGCCCCCTTGTCCTCGGCTCCTGCCTGCCAGCGGGTGAGAAACCCCGCCAGGGCGAGTCCGGTCTGCAACGCGGCGAGCAGCAGGAACCAGCCGGACAGGCACAGAAACGACAGGTGCTGCCAGCCCAGGGCCGCGACCAGACACAGCATCAGGGCCAGCGGCGGCGTGACGCGCCTTATGGCGAAAGCCACGAGACCGGTGGCGCTCGTCCTGCCGCGCCGCGAGGACTGGAAGAAGACGAGCAGGAAGGCCAGCCAGACCGCGGTCATGGCCGGTTCGGGCGGATCGGCGATCTGAAGCACGAGCCCCAGGCAGAAAAGCAGCCACAGCGCGCGCAGCGGATTGGGGGGAACCTTCTCCACATCGGTCTCTGCAAAGCGCAGCAGCCAGGAAAAAACGGCCAGGGCCGCGGCCAGCAGCATCTCCGAGAAGGCGTTGAGCACTTCCTGCAGCAAAAGCGGCGCATCCGCCGAGACCCAGCGCGCGATGAGGCTCAGGCCCACGAGCAGCCAGATGCGGTGCGCCCGCTTGACGAAGAGGCTGCCCGGAAAGCGCTTGCGCAGCCGCAGGCAGACCACGGCGTCGACGGCGAGCAGCAGCACGAGGCCCACGCCGAAACGGATCATCGAGGACAGGGCGCGCTGGCTGTCCGTGCCCTTGAGGATCGAAGCCGTCATGGAGCCGTTGGAGCGCAGCCACAGCAGCGCCTGGTCCGGCAGGCCGAGCCAGGTCTTGACCGCGAAAATCTCGGCCGAAGGCGTAAAATAGTACTGCTTCCAGGCCTGGGGGATGCGCTTTTTGAGCGCCTCCTCGCTTTGCCCTAGGGACTCCAGGAAATCCTTGGCCGGTCCGAGTTCCTTGTTGATGGCCGTGCGCACGGAATTGAGGCTCGCCCCCACGCCCTTGATGTAGCGCAGGTAGTAGTTGATGGCGTCGGCGATGGGCGGCTCGGGATCGTCGTCCAGGCGCTTGGCGAAATCCTCCTTGAGGGAGTCCAGACGCGTGGCGATCTTGTCGAGTTCCTCGCGGCTGTCCGCGAAGGGGGCCATGAGCGCATCCATGGACCGGCGCAGGCGCGCCATGTCGCTTAATACGGCGCGCATCTCCCAGGGGTTGCCGCCGGAAAGGCTCATGATCAAGTTGAGCTCGTCGAGTTTGCCCGCCAGGGCGGAAAGCTCCGCGCGGAAGCGGCGCACGTTTTTCGGCAACAGCCCTTCCATGGACTTGAACCGCGCGGCCTGCTGCACCAGTGACTCCTGGTGGATCGACAGCAGCACCTGCCAGTCCTTGGGCGCCTCGGCCTCGGCGGGCTGTTCGGCTTTGGGCTTTTCGGGCTGGGCCTTGGCGCCGGGTTTGTCCGTTTTCGCCGGGGCATCGGCTTTGGCCGGAGCGTCGGCTTTGGCCGGAGCGTCGGCTTTGGCCGGCGCATCGGCTTTGGCCGGAACGTCGGCTTTCGCCGGCGCATCGGCCTTGACCGGAGCATCGGTTTTGGCCGGCTTGTCGGCCTTGGCGGGCGCGGCGGCGTCAGGCGCGGCCGGGGACTGGGCGGGACTCGGGACTGCGGCGCACAGGCAAAGCCAGCAGGCCAGCCCGCAGACGAGCAGGACGGTGCGAAGAGGCATGGGGCGACCGGGGTTGGGGTTAGGGACGCGTGGCGCGTTTTTCCATGGGCGTGTAGGCATGACGCTTGCGGCCGGTGTAGATCTGTCGCGGCCGGTGGATGCGCTGGTCGGGGGACTGCGTCTCCTCCTTCCAGTGCGCGATCCAGCCGGGCATGTTGCCCATGGCCGTGATGACCGGATACATGTTGGGCGGGAAGTTGATGGCCCGCAACAGCAGGCTCGAATAGAAATTGGTGTTGGGCAGCAGGTGTCGCGAGGCGAAGTATTCCTCGGCGCCGGCGCGCTCCTCGATCTCCTGGGCGATGTCGTGGAAGGCGTCGCGCTTGGCGTAGCCCGTGGCGATGAGCTTTTCGTAGGTGGCCTTGATGATGCGCGCGCGCGGATCCTCGACGTGGAAGACCCGCTGGCCGAAGCCCATGAGCCGGCCCGTACGGGACTTGGCCGCCTCGATGATGCGCGTCACGGTGGTGCGTCCGGCCACCACGTCCTCGAACATGCGGATGGCCGCGGAACTGGCACCGCCGTGGTGGCGGCCCCACAGGGCGCAGATGCCCGCGGAGACCGAGGCGAAGAGGTTGGCCTGGCTCGAGCCCACCATGCGCACCGTGGCGCACGAGGTGTCGAGCGCCTGGTCGGCGTGACACATCATGAAGATGCTGAGCGCCCGCACGACCGGGTCCGGGGCCTCGTAGATCCAAAACGGCACCGAGAACATCATGTGCAGGAAGTTGCGGCAGTAATCCAGATTCGGATTGGGGTAGTTGAGCGGCATCCCCTGGGATTTGCGAAAGCTGAAGGCGGCGATGGTGCGCACCTTGCTCATGATCTTGGCCGCGGCGAGGCGGAAGTCGTCCTGGGAGCTGATGTCGTAGAGCTCGGGGTAATAGCTGCCCATGGCGTTGATCATGGCCGAGAGAATGGCCATGGGGTGGCCGTTGGGCGGAAAGCCGTCGAGGTGGCTCAAGAGGTCTTCGTGGAGCAGTTCCTGGTCGCGCAGCATGACGCGGAAGGCCTCGCGCTCATCCTTGGTCGGCAGTTCGCCGAACATGACGAGCATGGCCGTCTCCACGAACGTGGATTTCTGCGTGAGCTCGTCAAGGTCGTAGCCGCGGTAGAGCACCACGCCCTTTTCGCCGTCGATATGGGTGATGGCGCTTTTGCACACGGCCGTATCGGCATAGCCCGGATCGAGGGTGATCCAGCCGGTCTGGGCGCGCAACTTGCGTATGTCCAGGGCTTTTTCGACATGATCGCCTTTTATCACGGGAAGTTCGATGCTTTTGCCGTCGTAGGAGAGAGTGGCGGTCTCGGGTGTGGTCATGCTGCTTCCTTTCTAAAGTAAGGCGTTCTTTTATCCCGGGCGTCACGCCCTGTAAAGCCGCGCCGGGACCGGGGACTTGACCCTCGCGGGAACGGGCGTAAGTTCACGCCCCGCCCGTAAGGAGGTTTTTCGTGGACGCCTTTCTGTTCATCCCCTGCCTCGTGGCTCATGTTCTGCCCCAGGTGGGCGAAGCCACGGCCAGGGCGCTTTCCCGCGCCGGCGTGACGCCGCGGCTGCCCTCCGGGCAGACCTGCTGCGGCCAGTTCGCCTACAAGCGCGGCCTGCCGGACGCGGTCAGGCCCCTGGCCCGGCGTTTCGTGGAGATTTTCGAGGACGCCCCGGCCGTGGTCGGGCCGTCGGCCTCGTGCGTGGCCATGGTGCGACGCTATCCGGACCTTTTCGCCGCAGACGACCCCTTTCGCGGCCGCGCCGCGCGCGTGGCCCAAAAAACCTACGAACTCGGCGAATTCCTGGTCGATGTCCTGGACTGTCCCGAGCTCGGGGCGAGCCTGCCGCTGCGGGCGACGCTGCACGCCTCCTGCCAGAGCGCGCGGGTGCTCGGCGTCGGGAGCCACACCGAACGCCTGCTCGCCGGAGTTGCGGGCCTCGAACTCGTGCCCCTGCCCCATCCCGAGCGCTGCTGCGGATTCGGCGGCGGGTTCAGCATCGACTACCCGGAAGTGAGCCAGGCTATCCTCGACAAGAAGATCGAGGACATCCTGGAAACCGGAGCCCAGGCCGTGATCACCGCCGAACCGAGCTGCCTGCTCAACATCGGCTCGGCCCTGGCCAAGCGCGGCGCGGCGGTGCGGCCCCTGCACCTGGCCGAAGTACTTGCTGGGGAAGCGGCATGAGCGCGCACAAGAAACACGATTTTCGCGAGGCTTCATCCAGGGCCCTGGCCGACCGCGAATCCCGCGCCGTCCTGGACAAGGCCATCCATCATATCGACCTGCTGCGCGAGCGTTCGGTCAACGCCATGCCCGACTTCACCGAACGGCGGGCCCGGGCCGTGGCCGTGCGCGAAAAGACCCTGGCGACGCTGCCCGACCTGCTCGAGAAGCTGGAAAAGAGCGTACGCACGGCCGGAGGCACGGTCCACTACGCCGAGGACGCGCCCCAGGCGGCGGCCATCGTCACGGACATCCTCACGGCCTGCAGCGCGAAGCTCGTGGTCAAGGGCAAGTCCATGGTCAGCGAGGAGATCGGGCTCAACGACGCCCTGGCCGCCGCCGGCATCAGCGCCGTGGAAACGGACCTCGGCGAATACATCATCCAGCTCGCCGGTCAGAAGCCCTCGCACATCCTGGCCCCGGCCCTGCACGTGTCCAAGGAGCAGGTATCGGCGCTTTTCGCGGCAAAGCTCGGCCGCACGAGCAGCGAAATCCCGGAGATGACGCGCATCGCCCGCGACAGCCTGCGGGAAAAATTCCTCGCCGCCGACGCCGGCATCACCGGCTGCAACATCGCCATCGCCGCGACCGGCACGGTCACGGTGCTCGAAAACGAGGGCAACATCCGCTTTTCCGCCTCCTGCCCGCCCGTGCACGTGGCGCTCATGACGCTCGAAAAGGTGGTAGAGACGCTTGCCGACGCGGCCGCCGTCCTCGACATCCTGCCGCCCTCGGCCACGGGGCAGACGCTGCCCGTGCACCTGTCCTTTTTCACGGGCGCGCGCCGCGACGGCGAATGCGACGGCCCCAGGGAAATGCATCTCGTCATCCTGGACAACGGCCGCTCGGCCGTGCTCGGCGACCCCGTGCTGCGCGACATCCTGCGCTGCATCCGCTGCGGCGCGTGCCTGAACGTCTGCCCGGTCTATCAGGCCGTCGGCGGCCACGCCTACGGCGGCGTCTACCCCGGCCCCATGGGCTCGGTGCTGTCGTGCATCCTTACCGGTGCCGCCGGCGACCCGCGCCAGCCCTTCGCCTGCACCCACTGCGCCGCCTGCGCCGCGGCCTGCCCGGCCGGCATCGACCACCCCGCCCTGCTCCAGGAACTGCGCCGCCGCCTGGCTGCCGCGACCCCGGACCCTGCGGCTAGGGCCTTCGCCGCCCTGGCGCGCCATCCCTGGCTGTTCGACGGCGCGGCCGCCGTGGCCCGCACCGTGGACCCCACGCTCTCCAAAACCGCCAGGCTCGCGCCGGAGTCGCCCGTGGGGCGGTTTCTGCACGGCCGGCGCTTCCCGGGCTTTTCCCGGCCCTTCGCCCGGCGCTTCCGCGCGGCGCGCGGCGGCAGGACGCAAGGAGGCCGGTCATGAACGCGTGCGCGAAAATGGCGATTCTCGGGCGACTGCGCGCCGCCGTACATGGCGCCGGCCCGTCCGGCTTCCCCCGGCGCGCCACGGCATTACCCCTGCGCCGGGCCGACGCCGCAGCTGCGGATTTCGACGTCTTCACCCGGGCGCTGACCGCCCTCGGCCCGACGTTCGAACTGGCAAACTCCCCGGAAGAAGCCCGGGCGGCCATCGTCGAGGCCATGGCCCGGCACGGCGTCAAGACCGCCGTGGCCTGGGAGCATGCCGACCTTGCGGCCGTCGGCGCGGTGGCCGCCATCGAAGAAGCCGGCGCGACCGTCCTTGCCCCGGCGGACCTGCCCGAGCGGGCCTGTCCGAGCCTCGCCGCGGTGGACATGGGCATCACCGGCGTGGCTTACGCCCTAGGCGCGACGGGCAGCCTGGTCCTGACGACCGGGCCGACCATGCCGCGCTGCGCGGCGCTGGTGCCACGCCTGCACGTGGCGCTCGTCGCGCGCTCGCGCCTCCTGCCGGACCTGCCGGCCCTCACCGACCGCTTGGCCTGCGCTCCCATGCCGAGCGCGGTCAACTGCGTGACCGGCGTCTCCAGCACGGGCGACATCGAATTCGTCTACGTGCGCGGCGTACACGGCCCGCTTTCCGTCCACGTCATCGGCCTCGACTGGCTGTAGCCGCCACGGCGCAGCCTTCAGTGCGCCGCTTCCCGCAACATATCCGATAAAAAAACCCTGCCGGCCTTTCCGGCCGGCAGGGCGAATGCGCCATGCCTGTGGCGCGTCCTCACTCTCTTTTGGACGCAAAAAAAGAGGGCGGTTGCCCGCCCTCCATGGAATCCGAAAAAACCCCGTCGCCTAGACTTTGGGAGCCGGGCGGCCGATGCAGAAGTACACCATGCCGAGGTCGGCCAGCAGCTGCGGGGAGTAGAGGTTGCGGCCGTCGAAGATCAGCGGGGCCTTGAGCATCTTCTTGATGCGGCCGAAATCCGGGTTGCGAAACTGGTTCCACTCCGTGACCACGGCCAGGCAGTCGGCCTTTTCCAGGGCCGCGTACTGCTCGTCAACGACGGTCAGCAGATCATTGCCCTTGAAGGCCTCACGGGTGTTGGGGCCGGCGACCGGGTCGAAGGCCACGATCTTCATGCCCTTGGCCGTCAGGTCCTTGATGAGCTCGAACGAGGAAGCCTCACGCACGTCGTCGGTGTTGGCCTTAAACGCCAAGCCCCAAAGAGCCAGCGTCTTGCCCTTCACGCCGCCCTGCGGCTCGAAGTAGGCGTCGATCTTCTTCGCCAGGGTGTGCTTCTGGCGCTTGTTGACCTCGTCCACGGCAGCCAGCAGTTCGGGCTCGAACTTGTACTGGCGGGAAGTGTCGATGAGCGCCTTGACGTCCTTGGGGAAGCACGATCCGCCGTAGCCCATGCCCGGGTAGATGAACTGGTAGCCGATGCGGCTGTCCGAACCGATGCCCATGCGCACTTCGCGCACGTCGGCCCCGACCCGCTCGCAGATGTTGGCCACTTCGTTGATGAACGAAATCTTGGTGGCCAGCATGCAGTTGGCGGCGTACTTGGTCATCTCCGCCGAGCGCACGCCCATGACGATGACCTTCTCGCGGTTGCGGGCGTAAGGCGCGTACAGAGCCTTCAGGAGTTCGCCGGTGCGCACGTTGTCCGTGCCGACGACAACCCGGTCGGGCTTGAAGAAATCGTTGATCGCGTCGCCTTCCTTGAGGAACTCGGGGTTGGAAACCACGTCGAATTCGATGGCTTCGCCGCGCTTTTTCAGCTCCTCGCCGATCAGTCTGCGCACTTCGTCGGCGGTGCCGACGGGCACGGTGGATTTGTCCACCACGATCTTGTAGTCGGTCATACCGGCGCCGATGTCCCGGGCCACTTGGTAGACGAAGGACAGGTCGCAGGAACCGTCCTCACGGGGGGGCGTGCCGACGGTGATGAACACGAACAGCGCGTTCTCCATGCCCTCGGACACCTTGGTGGTGAAACGCAGACGGCCCTCGGCCACGTTGCGCTTGACCAGTTCATCGAGTCCCGGCTCGTAGATGTGGATCTTGCCCTGACGCAGATTCTCGACGATGGTGGGGTTGATGTCCACGCAGCAGACGTCGTTGCCCATTTCGGCGAAGCAGGCGGCGCTCACCAGACCAACATAACCGGTGCCTACGATACAAAGATTCATAAACGTGTTCTCGTTGTTAGGGTTTTTTCCCCGGGCTGCGGAGGGCTTGTCCGGGGAGGGGGCATGCATCGCCGTAGGCGGCCTTGCCCCGTCATCGACAGGTGGGATCGCACTTACGGATTGGTCGGACGTTTGTCAACAATCCCGTCCCCTGCCGCTCCCGTTGCCTCCAATTTGTAAAAGGAATACCGTAAGAAGACGTTCTCAAAGGAGTCCGTCATGCCCCTACTTGCGGTCAACGTCGATCATGTGGCCACCGTCCGCCAGGCCCGCCTCGCCGCCAACCCCGACCCCGTGGCCGCCGCCGCCATGGCCGAACTGGCCGGCGCGCGCGCCATCATCGTCCACCTGCGCGAGGACCGCCGCCATATCCAGGACCGTGACGTCCGCCTCCTGCGCCAGACCGTGAAGACTCGCCTGCACCTGGAAATGGCCGCCACCGACGAAATGCGCGGCATCGCCCTGGAACTCAGGCCCCACATGGTCTGCCTCGTGCCCGAAAAGCGCCAGGAACTCACCACCGAAGGCGGCCTCGGCGTCGCCGGCCGCGAAGAGGAACTCGGCGAATTCATCGCCGCACTCAAAGCCGCCGGTATCCCCACTTCGCTCTTCATCGACCCCGAACCCGCCCAGATCGAAGCCGCCGTCGCCGTCGGCGCGGCCTACGTCGAGCTGCACACCGGCGCATACTCCGACGCCGCCACCGCCTTCGCCCGGCAAACCGAACTCAAACGGCTGCTGGCCGCCATCCCCATGGCCCGCCAGGCCGGCCTCGGCGTCAACCTGGGCCACGGCCTCGACTACGACAACATATACGCCTTCGCCCACGTCAGCGGCATCAGCGAATACTCCATCGGCCACAGCATCATCGCCCGCGCCATCATGACCGGCATCAGCGAAGCCGTCGCCACCATGGCCGGCATCATCGCCGGATTCCCCGACTAGAGTTTCGCCCCGTTAAAAATATGTCGGTATTTTTTAAGAAAAAACAATTATACTAGGGTGTTGTCCGCAAAAAGAGTATCCCCTCTTTTGTGACGCGACAGGAGGAATCCCCGCCATGATCCTGGGCCTGGGCCTCGACCTCGTGGAACTGCCGCGCATCGCCGCAAGCCTCGAACGCTTCGGCGACCGCTTCCTCGCCCGCATCCTCACCCAGGCCGAACGCGCCGCCCTGCCGCCACACCCCGTTAACCGCGTGGCCGGCCTTTTCGCCGCCAAGGAAGCCGCCAGCAAAGCCCTCGGCACCGGCTTCGCACAAGGCATCACCTTCCAGAACCTCGAAATCCTCCCCGACCCCCTCGGCCGCCCCACCCTCACCCTCCACGGCCGCGCCAAAAAGCGCGCCCAAACCCTCGGCGCAACCTCCTGGCACGTCACCATCACCCACGAACGCACCACCGCAGCAGCCGTCGTCGTGCTGGAACAGGCCAGCGGTTGCGGGAAATGGAACAAGGCGAAGAAGCGGAAGAAGGCAGAGGGAGAGGGAGAGAAAGATGCCTCCGGCGGCCGGGGGGGATCATCCCCCCGGACCCCCTGAGCGGGGAGATGGCAAGCGGGCGGGAGTGACGGGCGTCGCGCGGAGCGTCGGGGTCTGTGGTCACGGAAATGGGGCGGCCCCGCAGGCCGCAAAGCCGGCCTAGCACGGCCGCCCCATTTC
>JAEWPX010000073.1 GCA_023399375.1 Pseudomonadota bacterium
CTCGCGCTCTCTCCTCCCAAAAACTTTTTATAGGGGGTTGGGTAGCCATATGAAGTCCCTACTGAGCATCGTTCAAGGGGGTTCGGGGGGGCCATGGTATGGTGGTCCCCCCGGCGGAGGAGTCCAGGGGAGGCAGCGCCTCCCTTGGCCGCCGGAGGCAACATCCCACAAGTACCGCGCGCGTGACGGCGAGCAGGCCGTGGTCGCGGTCGCGGTAGTCGGGGTGCAGGCGGCCCGCGACCAGGGCGAAGGCTTCGGGGTCGCTTTCGTAAAACGGCACCGTCACGTCGAAACCGGCGGCGGTCAGGGCACTGATGTGGTCGTCGCAGCGCCAGGGGCCGCGATCGCCGGGCGCGGGCCGGCGTTTTCCGGCGCGGCCGGAAAGGAGCAGCCGGTGGTAGGGATAGCGGGACAGCGGTTCGCGAAAATCCACCTGCTCCACGACGACGCCGCCGGGGCGCAGCAGCCGGCGCAAGGTCGCGGCCAGTTCGCGCGGATCGCCGATGCCGGCCGGTGCGGCGATCACGGCGTCGAAAAAGGCGTCGGGAATGTCGGCCAGACGCGCGGCGCGCGCAACGGCGGTTGCATACTTCCCCTTGGGATGCATGGTGGTCATGGCGGCCAAGTGTTTGGCGTCCGCGCCCACGTCGAAGCCGGGCCGGGGGTCGTGGCACACGGCGCGCGATGCGCCAAGCGCCGCCAGGGCGTAGCCCGCGCCGTTGCTTGGGCCGCAGCCGACCACGAGCAGGCTGGCCCCGGGGATGGCGATGCCCTGCCGCGTGAGCTGCAGCACGGCGGCATCGACCAGGGCGAAGGGGTCCAGGGCCTGCGCGGGCTCCAGCCGGAACCGCGGGAGGACGCGGCCGAGGCGGGCGAAACGCTCCTCGCCGAGCAGCACGCGCAAGCGGCGGGCGACGACGTAGCCGAGCAGGTCGCGGTCCATGCTCACAGCCCCGAAAGCGCGGCGTGGCGCAGTACCCAGAGGTTCCACAGGAAAAGACGGTGGTCTGCCCTGCCCTGGCGCTGCTCGCGGATGCGGTCCGCAACATAGCCGGCGTCGAGGGACGCCTCAAGAGGCGAAGCCTCGCCCATGGGCAGCAGCCCTTCCGCCAGCCAGCGGCCGACGGGCACGCCGAAGCCCTGCTTTTTGCGGTAGATGATGGGCTTTGGCAGCAGCGGCTCCAGGGCTTTTTTGAGGATGTACTTGGTGGTGCCGTTTCTAAATTTGAAGCGGTGCGGGATGCGGCGCACATAGTCCGCCAGCTCGCTGTCGAGAAACGGCGCGCGCACTTCCAGGGAATGCATCATGCCGGCGCGGTCGGTTTTGACCAGGATGTCGTCCTGCATATAGAGCCGCGTGTAGAACTCCATGGTCTTGTCCACCATGTCGCGCGACGGGCAGGCGTCGAAGACTTCGATCGCTTCGCTGTAGAGCTCCTCGGGGTCCACGGGCTCGCGAAAAAGCGCGGCGATGCCGTCCGGATCGAGCGGACCGAGCCAGACCGGATTCCAGAGCTTCGACGGATGCGAAAGGCCACGCAGGAAGCGGTTGATCTTAAACGACATGGCCATGTAGCCGTGGCCCACGGGCAGCCGCGCGGCTAAAAGCGCCAGGGCGGCGTGCAGGGGTTTCGGCGCAAGGCGGGAATAGCACTGCGCGGCGCGGATGGCCTTGAAAGGATCGTAGCCGGCGAAAAGCTCGTCCGCGCCGTCGCCGCCAAGGGCCACGGTGACGTGGCTGCGCGTCTCGCGACATAAAAGCGCCGTGGGGATGAGCGACACGTCGCCCATGGGCTCGTCGAGGCGGCTGACGATGTCGGGCATGAGCGCCAGGGCGTCGCCCAGGGTCAGCGTGGACACGTGGTGCGCGACGCGGCAGCAGGCCGCGGCCTCGCGCGCCTTGCCCGATTCGTCGAAGGCCGGATCGTCGAAGCCGATGGAAAAGGCGGCCACATCCGGGGCGTGACGCGCGGCCAGGGCGGTCACGGCCGAGGAATCGACGCCGCCGGAAAGAAACACCCCGAGCGGCACGTCGCTCATGAGCCGCCTGGCCACGGCCGCGTCGAGCAGTTCCAGGACGCGCGCCGCCATGCGCGCTTCGCCCGCCGCGACAAGGGATTCGTCCGGCTCCAGGCAAAACGACCACCAGTGGCGTTTGGCGACCGCGCCGCCGCGCACGGTAACGAGCAGGCTTTCGCCGCCCGCGAGCTTGTGCGTGCCGGCATAGAGGGCGTGCGGCGCGGGGATGAAGCCGTAGGCGAAATACTTGCGAAGCGCCGCGTGTGAAACCGTCGCCCCGACCAGGGAGGGATGCGCGACCAAAGCGGAAAGCTCGGAGGCGAAAGCGAAAAAGCCGGGCCGCGCGGCATAGAAAAAGGGCTTCTTGCCGAAGCGGTCGCGGCAGCAAAAAAGCGTACCGCGGCGCTTGTCGTAAAGGGCGAAGGCCCACATGCCGCTCAAATGCTCGGGCAGTTCCTCGCCCCACTCGCGCCAGCCGTGGAGCAGGACCTCGGTGTCGCTGTGGTCGGTAGCGAAGCGGTGGCCGCGCGCCTCGAGCCGGCTGCGCAGGGCCTCGTGGTTGTAGATCTCGCCGTTGTAGGTGACAACAAGGTCGCCGTCGGCCGTGGCCATGGGCTGGCGGCCGCCTTCGAGGTCGATGATGGCGAGACGACGATGGGCCAGATGCACGCCGGCGGCCGGGTCGGCGTAGACGCCCTCCCCGTCCGGGCCGCGCCGGGAAAGCCGCGCGTTCATGGCGGCAAGCGCCGCCGCGTCCCCGGGGCCGAGAAAACCGCAGATGCCGCACACGGCCTAGCGCCCCCCGCCTGCCCGGCGCGTCCGCGCCGGGCGTCGGTCAGACGTCGTCATGCTGGACAAGGCGGCAGATTCCCGCACGTGAGGCCCCCTTCAGGGCTCCTTGCAGTTGCGCGTGCAGTCCACGATGTAGGTCGGCTTGTCCTGGGACTCGTGGTAGGTGCGCATGAGGATCTCGGCGATAAGACCCATGAAGATGGCGATGATGCCGATGAGCATGAACATGACCACGGCCAGGGGCAGCGGCGTTTCGATGAAGCTCTTGCCGAGGAAGAACTTGCAATAGAGCATGAAGAGAAAAAAACAGATCGAGGCCGCGATGCTGGCCAGACCGAAGCCGCCGAAGAGGTACATCGGCTTCTGGGCGTATTTGTCCAGGAACTTGACGGTCATGAGGTCCAGGATGACCTTGACCGTGCGCTCGATGCCGTACTTGGACTCGCCGTGGATGCGGGGGTGGTGGGTGACGCCCACTTCGGTCACGCGCGCGCCCTGCCAGGAGGCGTGGATGGGGATGAAGCGGTGCATCTCGCCGTAGAGCTTGACGCCTTTGATGATCTCGCGGCGGTAGGCCTTGAGCGAACAGCCGTAATCATGCAGCCGCACGCCGGAGATGACGGAAATGAGCCCATTGGCCACGCGGCTGGGGAAATTCCGCTTGATCGGGTTGTCCTTGCGGTCCTTGCGCCAGCCCGAGACCACGTCGTAACCCTCGTCGAGCTTGGCGAGAAGGCGCGGGATGTCGGTGGGATCGTTTTGCAGGTCGCCGTCCATGGGAATGAGGATGTCGCCCCGGGCCATGTCGATGCCGGCCATCATGGCCGCGGTCTGGCCGAAATTGCGGCGCAGGTGCACTACGCGGATGCGGTCGTCGCGGCCGGCCAAGGCGTCGAGGCGTTCGCGCGTGGCGTCGCTCGAGCCGTCGTTGACCAGGATGATCTCGTAGGGATGGCCCAGCCCCGGCAGCACGGCGTCGAGCTTGTCGTAAAGCGGCGCGATGTTGTCTTGTTCGTTGTAGAGCGGAATGATGATGGAAAGCATATCCGGCATGACTTACGACCTTGGCGATTGGGCGTTGCAGGCACGCGGCGGCATTTTACGGTGCGGCGGCCGGCGCTTTTTCTGCCAGCAGCGGCCGCAGGTCCACCAGGCGCACGCCGGGCTCGGGGCTGGTATAGGGGAATTTCGCCGCGTCGAGAAGGGCGAATTTGCCGGGCGTGGCGGCAAGGGCCACGATGCGGGCGTCGAAGGGCGCGAAAAGCGGCCCCTTGACTGCGGCCCCGGGCGTCAGGTCGGCCTCGCGCACGACCATGTGCGTGACGCCGTAGGCCCTGGCGAAATCGAGCACCATGGCCGGATCCTTGGCGTAATAGGCCTCGGCCTGATGCGCCAGGCGCGGGTAGTACATGCCCCAGTAGCCCGTGCTCCAGGGGTGGGCCAGCTCGTAGGAAGCCACGACATTGCGCCGGCCGAAGGTGAGCACGTTGTCGAGGAGCTTGGGATTGCCGGCAAGGAGCGCGTCCTTGGGCAGACGCGCCACGGCCGCGTAGAGCGGCGCGTCCGCGCGGTAGTCGTAAAGTCCCGCGCCGCTTAAACGCCACATGCCAAGGGCCAGGGCCCCGAGGCACAAGGCGACCCGCCCGGCCGGCAAGGCCAAGGGCCGCGCCAGGGCGTGGCGCAGCGCCACGGCCAGTCCCAGGGCATAGAGCAGATTGATGGTATAGGCGATGTAGCGGTCGGGCACGAAGAGCTTGAGCGCGACGATGCGCGCCAGTACGTACAGGAGCAGCGACCCGACCAGCAGCGCTGCCGCCTGCCGCCCGGCCCGGGAGGAAAGCTGCGGCCACGGCGCGCGGCGAAAGCCGATAATGAGAAACGGCAACAACGCGACGAGGCTCACGATGCCGGCGAAAAGGCCGATGTCGAGAAAGAGGCCGATACTTTCGAACGGCCAATAGACCAGATCGAAAAAGGGATTGGGCAGGGGGTAGAGTTCCAGGCGACCGGCCGCGGAAAATTCCGGGGCGGCGGCCAGGGCCTCGCGCCCGACGAGGGGGCCGAACCCGGCCGTGGTCAGGCTGTGGTTGAAGACCCAGACCAGGGCGGCGGCGGCAAGAAGCGCCGCGCCGTGCCAGGGCCGCGCCGGAAACACTCCGGCATCCCGGTCCGTGATGCGGGCCCAAAACGCGTCGCAGCAGGCGCAAAAGGCGCACAGCACGGCGATGTAGGGAATGAAAAGCGCCTGCGCGAGCAGGGAAAGCGCCATGCCAAGGCCGCTGCGGCGCACCCAGGCGAGAAAGAAGAGCGCCAGAAGAGGCGGCGCAAAGGAACGCGACAAGCCGCCGGAGATGTTTTTCAGAAAATACGGCAGGCAGCAGGCCATGGCCGCGCAGAAAAAGCCCAGCATGCGGCCTTCGAGCGCCGCGCCGATGCCGTATAAGGCCACGGACAGCACGACAAACAGGCCCCCGGTCAGCCATTTGGAAAATGTCAAAGGATCGAGGCCGCAACCCTTGGCAACGGCGAAATACAGGGCCTTGAGCGCCGGCGGCACGTAGGCTGCGGCATAGTCGCCGAGCAGGTCCGCCGGGTACAGGGAAGAATCGAGCCAGCGGGCCATCCAGTAGAGCTGCTGGCGCACGTCGTCGTTGACGACAAAAGGCGAGGTCAGCCCCAGGCGATGGGCGACGAGGAAGACGGTCAGGGCGCACAGCGCGACGGCGAACCAGTCGCGCCGCAGCGCCGGCCCGTCAGATGTTGCGGTCATAGAGCCGGAAGATCTTGTACCGCTCGCCGCCGTAGTCGAGCAGCGTCTTGTTCCACTGTTCCAGGGACTCCGGGATCAGGGAGCAGTCGCAGTATTCCATCTTGGGATGGTTTTCGAGAAAGTTGACGATGATGTTGAGGATGATGGCGTGGTGCAGGCGCTTCCACTGGTGGGACTTGGCCACGCCCATGATGATGGCGCGGCAGTGGGTGAGCGGGCGCACGCGGCAGTCCCAGAGCAGCCGGAGCTTTTGCCACAGGCCGAACTTGCCGTTGAACTTCTTCACCGAGCGGTTCATGTCCGGGGAGACGACGGAAAAGGCCACGATGTCGTCGCCGTCGAGGATCATGCTCTCGAGGTCGGGGCGCACCAGGGGCTGCAACGTGACGAAAATGTCCTGGAACTGGCGGTCGGTGAGGGGAATATGGCCCCAGTTCTTGCCCCAGATGTCGTTGAAGAGCTCCTTGATCTGCGGCCCGCGTTTGGCGAAGTCCTTGCGTTCGATGGGCAGGATACTGCACTTCTGCCGCGTGAGAATAGCATCACGCATCTTGGCCATCTTCTTCGCGTCCATGCCCGGCTTCCAGCTGATGCGGTAGGCGTACCAGTCGAAGGTCTTGGCAAAACCCCAGGAGGTGACGAGGTCTTCGTAGTAGGTCGGGTTGTGCGTCTGCATCATGGACGGCGGGCTGTCGTAGCCGTACACGAGCAGGCCCACTTCGTCGTAGATGGAAAAGGAGAGCGGCCCGAGAATCCGGGTCTTGCCGCGCGCGCGCACCCAGGCGGCCGCAGCGTCGAACAGGGCGTGGGCGGTCTCGCGGTTGTTCTCGCACTCGAAGAAGCCGAAAAAGCCGGTCCCGGCGTCGTGGTGCTTCTCGTAGAGGCCGTTGACCTGGGCGCTGATGCGGCCGACGATGCGCCCCCCCCGGCGCGCGAGGAAGTATTCGGCCTGTCCGAACTCGAAAAACGGCCCTTTGTCCCGATCCAGGAATTCCCGCTGCATGGGAATAAGCGGCGGCACCCACAACGGGTCATCGCGGTAGATTTCCCAGGCGTAGCGGATGAAGGCGTCCAGATCGGCCTGATCGGCCACAGGCGCGATGACGAGAGTGGAATCGCTCATGACGAAAGCCCGATCACTTTTCGGGCTGGATGATGATCTGCCCCTTGAGGCCTTCCTTGAGTTCGAGACCCGGGTTGGGGATGGTCAACTCCACTTCGTAGTAGGAAGGCTGCTGCAACGCCGCAGGCATGGGCGCCCAGGGGATGCGCGACACCGAAGCGGCGAACTTCTTGCCGGGAATGGAGTCGAAGGTGACCGTGGCCGCCATGTTCTCCTTGAGCTTTTGCGCCTCGATCTCGTGGACCTGAGCCCGGATGATCATCGGGTCCAGGGTGCCGACCTGGAAAAGTTCCGCTTCCTTGGCCAGCTTGACGCCGTTCCGCAGCTCCGGGTTCATCCACATCACGAAGCCGTCGATCGGCGCCTTGATGATGCCATCCTTGGGCACCTTGCCGATGCCCGCGCCCTTGCCGAAACGGTCCTCGGCCAGCTCCACGCGGTCGTTGAGGATCTCCCTGGTCAAGGCGAGCTGCTCGGTTATCGAAATCTTATCCTTGCGGAACACCTCGATTTCCTTGGCGTTCATGGCGATGGACTGCTGGGAGGCCATGTTGCGCTGGCTCATGGCGGCTAGCTCTTTGGACTTGGCGGTCAGGCGGTCGATCTCCTTGTCCGCTTCGGCGAGCTTGTGTTCGAGTTCCTTGATGTTGGCGGGCGAGAGTTTGGTCTTCTCGTCCATCCGCGTCTCAAGGGGGATCTCGTAGGTGGCCAGCACCTCGTTTTTCTTGACCTTCTGGCCGATGCGCCCGGAGAGTGCGGTGATCTTGGCGTTATACGGCAAGAAGACCGACAGTTTGACCGGACTGTAGAGCTTGCCGGAGAAATTGATCTCCGTAGGCCGGAAGGAGGCGGGCGTTGCGGGCTGTTCGGCGGCAGGCGCGGCAGGCTTGTCCTGGGCCGCGCACGGGAACGCGGCGGCCGCGACGAGGCAACCGGCGGCCGCAAGCGAGGCGAAAAACCGCATCTAGTTGTTCTCCATGACGCTGGCGTTGATGTAACGGTCCTGGAAGTCGCCGGAGATGCTGCGCACGCTCAGCATGGCGACGTCCCGGTCGTACAGCTTGAGCAGCAGGGTCTGGCGGCTGTCGAGGTAATCGGCCATGGCCTTGACGATGGCGTCGTATTCGGCCTGGCCTGAATCGTAACGGAACTGGGCCTGCTGGGTGGTGAGCTTTTGCAGCTCCATCGAGGACTCGGCCAGCTTGACGTCGGAATTGGCGCCCCGCAGTTTGGCCAGGGCCTGCTGGAACTCGCTCATGACGGAAAACTCGATGTTGCGCCCCTCGACGTTGAGCTGGGCCATCTTCTTGTACTGCCGGCTCACGTCGCGCCCTTTCGTCCACCAGTCGAAGGGGAAATTGAGCGTCAGGTTGGGGTACATGAAAGGCAACGATGTCGTATCGTCCTTGTAGGACGTATTGTTGAGCGTGGAAACCGAAGTGAAGCCGAAGGAGAAGGTCGGAAGAAAATGGATGTAGGACAGGGCGATGTTCTTGCGCTGCAGCGACTTTTCGTATTCGTGGATACGCAGCTTGAAGGAGTGCTTGCGCAGGGATTCGTCGCTCACGTTGGCCGGGTTGAAATCCTCGAGCACCTGCTGCGAGGCGCGCTTCAAGTCCACGTTGACCTTTTGGACAAAGGGCACGCCCATGATGAATTTGAGTTCGTCGAGCAGCACGGATTTGGTGGTCTGCATCTTCTCGGCCTCGGCCTTGGCCAAGCCGACCCGCGTTTCGGCGATGCGCACGTCGAGCTGGGCGCCCTGGCCGAGCCCGGTCTTGGTCTTGGCGTACTCGAGGTTCTTGGCGGCCAGATCCTCTTTCTCCTTGGCGAGGCTGATCATGGATTCGGTCATGCCGAGCTGGAGAAAGGTGGTGCCCAGACGCAGCAGCCCCTGGTCGATGACCTTGAGGTGGGAAAGCACGGCGATGTTGACGAGCTCTTTTTTCGCCTGCACCTCGAAGGCAGTCAGCAGCGGGTTCCAGGCCCCGGTGGTGAAATTCAGATCATACGTCTTGCGGTTACGGTTGTTGGAGTTGCCCGCGTAGACCGCATTGGCCGCACTGATGGAGTTGGACAGGTTCTGGGTCGCATCCGAGGAGGCGTTGTTGAACACGGACTGGTAGGCGCTGGAGGCGACCGTGTTCTTGTACTCGGGCAGGCGCAGATAGAACGTGGTGCTAAGGACGATGGTGGGGATGTACTGGGAGTAGGCGTCCCCCACGTCCAGGCGCTTGGATTCGATCTCGATGGAGCTTTTGGTCAAAAGCGGCGACTGGGCCAGGGCCACGCGCACGCATTCCTGGAAGTCGGCGGGCGAACGCACGGTGGTCGTGCCCAGGGCGAGCGAGGACGAGGCTTTGGCGAAGCTCGGGGCCGGTTCGTCCGCGGCGGCCTTGGAGGCCGACTCGGGCGCGCTCGCCGCAGGAGCGGGCGCGGGCGCGGTCCCGGCAGGGCTTTTCACCTTGTCCTTGGTGTAACGGTCCGCCGGACCCGCCACGGCAAGGCCGGCCGATATCGCCAGCACCAGAAAAAACACCGCCGCCTGCAACAGGCGGGCCGCCTTCCCGGTCGCAGCTCGGGCGGCGACGCCTCCCCCGGTCGTCTCCCCCCATCCGCTGGTCAAATGCCTGGCCATGCGCTCCTCCCCGTCGAGCGTTAACCGTTCAGATAGCCATCCGTCAGGACGCATTTTCTCGTGCAATGCTCGGCCGTCATGCCGTCGTGGGTAACCACGACCATGGCCGTGCGCGCTTCTTCCGTAATCTTCGTGAAGTACTCCAATACACGCAGGCTGTTTTCCCGGTCAAGCTGCCCGGTGGGCTCGTCCGCCAAAATAAACTCCGGCTCATTGACCAGCGCCCTGGCAATGGACACCCGCTGCCGCTCGCCGCCCGACAGGCGGTTGGAGGGCTGATGGATGCGGTGGTCCAGATTGACCATGCTGAGCGCTTCCTTGATGCGGTCGGGCCGGTCCCGGCGGCGCACGCCGGCGTAGATCAGCGGCAGCTCCAGGTTTTCGTACACCGTGGAGTTTTCAAGAAGATCGCATGTCTGAAAAACGAAGCCGAGCATCTCCCGGCGAAAGATCGCCTGTTGGTCGCGGCTTAGGGAAAGCACGTCCACGCCCGCCACCTTGTAGCCGCCGGTGGAGGGCGGCTGGAACAGCCCCAGGATGAAAAGGAGCGTGGACTTGCCCGATCCCGACGGGCCCATGACCGCCACCATCTCGCCCCGGCGCACGTGCAGGTTCACGTCCTTGAGCACGCGGATCGGCTCGAGCCCGGAGTTGTAGGTCTTGGTCAACCCGTTGATGTCGATGACAAGCTCGTTGTCGTCGAACGCGGCGGTCTGGTTACTCATAACGCATCGCATCCACCACCTGCATCCGGCTGGCCCGGATGGAGGGATACAGGCCCGCGCCGATGCCGAGCACCGCCGCGAACACGATGCCCAGAAGCAGGCAGAAAAAGAACAGCCCCTCGGGCGGCCGGGAACCGAGCATGCGGCTCATGTATTCGATGCCGACGCGCCCGAGGATCACGCCGAACACCGACGAGGACATGGTGACGCAAAGCGCCTCGAACAGGAACTGGTAGAGGATGTCGGTGTCGAGCGCGCCCATGGCCTTTTTCAGGCCGATTTCCCGCGTACGGCTCGTGACCGTGGCCATCATGATGTTCCAGATGCCGAAGCCGCCGAGAATCATGGTGGCGACGATGGAGCAGTAGATGAAAAGCTCCACCCACCAGAAGATGCGCTGCACCTGCTTAAGCGGTTCCCAGGCCACGTTGACGCGCAGCCCGCGGTCGATCTGGTTGGCCTTGACCACGCCCGGGATGGCCTTGGCCACCGGCCCCACGTCGTCCCATGTGGCGCAGCGCACGTACGCGCTGTAGGGCATGGAGATGTTGACCACGCGGGCCCGGGCCGTGGTGATGGGCAAAAAGACGAACTGGGCGCGGTCGCCGGCGCGCACGCCGCCGAGGATGCCGACAACCGTGTAGAGGTTGTCGTCGATGGAGAGCACCTTGCCGAGCGCCTGCTGGTCGCTGCCGAACATCTGGCGGGCGAGGTCCGTGCCGACCACGCACACCCGCGCCCCCTCCTCCACGTCGCGCTCGTCGAAAAGCCTGCCGGCCGCGGCGTTGAACGAGAAAACGTGCCAGTAGTTGGCCTCGCAGCCCACGAGGTTGAAGCCGAAGAGCCGGTCCTGCCAGGTGGTGAGCGCACTGGTCTTGAGCGCGACCTTGGTGATGTCCGTCACGCCCGGGATGCGCGCCAGCGCCTCGAGGGTGCTGTCGCGGAACCACTCCTGGCGCTCCAGCGGCTGCTGCTCGAACATCACGTTGATGATGGTCGCGCCGCCGAGCAGGTCGAGGTCGTTGTTGAAGTTTTTCTTGAGGTCGTTGCCCATGGTGATGATGACGATGAAACCCGCCATCCCCAGGGCGATGGAGGCAAGGACGCCGATGTAGCGGCGACGCTTGCGCACGACCTCGCGCACGCTGACGCGCACGAGGTCGTAATACCGCATCGGACCGGAACCGCGACGCCTGATGCGATCGAGTTCCGCGACGGTGATCTGTTTCCGTTTTCCTATGGCCATAATAGAGGTATCGGGGAGCGCCTTCCCGACGTTCCCGCGCCTATACAGGAGGCGTGGGCGCTTTACAAGTACGAGAGCCTGGAGCGCCCCTCGGTGTCGTCGGCGGCGCAGACCGCGTCCGGGTCCTCGGCCAGGTCGCATTCGCGCACGCGGAATTCCCGGGCCAAGCGGTCGAGGACGGACAGGACGACATCGAGCTGGCGATCCTCATGGGTGCTCATGTAGGCCGTGCGGATCAGTGCCTGTCCGCGCGGCACGGCCGGGTACACCGCCGGCAGGGCGAAGATGCCGGCTTCGAACAGGGCCCGGGAGAACTGGAAGGCCTTCTCGTCGGAACCGATGATGATGGGGATGATGGGCGAGGCCGAGCCGCCGATGCGCAGGCCGATGTCCTTGTAGGCCTGGCGCATGCGCACGGTGACTTCGTGCAGGCGGTCCACCCGCTCGGGCTCGCGCTCGAGGATGTCCAGGCAGGTGAGCACGGCCACGGTGTTGGCAGCCGGCAGGGCGGCGGAAAAAATCTGCGTGCGCGACTGGTAGCGCAGGTAGCGCAGCATGTCCTCGTCGTCGGAGGCGATGAAGCCGCCGATGGAGGCCATGGACTTGCTGAAGGTGCCCATGATGAAGTCGACCTTGTCCGTGACGCGGAAGTGGTCGGCCGCGCCGCGCCCCCCTCGGCCGAACACGCCCAGGCCGTGGGCGTCGTCGAGGTAGAAGACGACTTCGGGATGGCTGTCCTTGATGGCGGCCAGCTCGTCGAGCACGGCCAGTTCGCCGGACATGCTGAACACGCCCTCGGTGACGAGGAACACGTCGCCGTCCGGACGGGCGGCCTTGGCGTCCTCCACCCGCTTGAGGGCCTGGGCGGCGTCGTTGTGGGCGAAGGTGACGAGCCGGGCCCGGGTGTTCTTGATGCCTTCGAAGATGCTGGCGTGGTTCTCGCGGTCGCAGATCACGGTGTCGGCCGGGGTGACCAGCACGCCGAGCGCGCCCATGTTGGTGCTGAAACCCGTGACGTGGACCACGGCCTGCTTCTTGCCGACGAAGGCGGCGAGGCGCTCCTCCAGCAGGTGGTGCAGCACCATGTTGCCGCTTAGGAACCGCGAACCGCCGGGGCCGGTGCCCCAGTCGTAGACGGCCCGGGCCGAGGCGTCCATGACCCGGGGGTCGTGCGACAGGCCCAGGTAGTCGTTGGAGCCGATCATGATGAGCCGGCGGCCTTCCACCTCGACCTCGGTGCCCCAGGTCTTGGCGATGGGCCGGAAATAGGGGTTGATGCCCAGGGCGGAAATGCTCGAATGCAGGCTATTGAAGTGCTCGCAGCGCTGGCGCAGTCTCATGGCGTTCGTTGTGTCCTCGCGTGGTTTGGAAAGGCGGCGGCTCGGATGGGATCAGGCGGCTCGCCGCGCCGGCGGCGTTCGGCCCGGCCGGCTACCGGCACATGGCCGGAAAAATGGCCAATACGTCAAAGACCAGGGGTTTGCAAGCCTGAGGGGTTTGCGGCGAAAGCCCGCGCCTCGCGGATATGGGAGGCGAGCTGGCCGAGGATCTTGCCGAGCGCCAGCCGGGCGCGGGCGAACTGGCCCGGGAACGTCCGGGTGAAATAGATCTCGTCGTCCGGGGCGGCCAGTTCCAAACTGTAGTTGCGCAGCCACTGGCCGCGCTTTTTGCTCCACTCCAGGTAGACCCAGTAGAAGGCGGTTGCCCCGTCGGCCGCGCGGCAGCGCGCCGCGCCCCAGGCATAGGCCTCGCCGCCCCGCTCCACCTGGCGGAACTTCATGAAATCCCAGTCTTCAAAGGTCAGGCCATCGCTTTTGGTCATGCCGCGCACGGCGATGTCCATGGCCTGGCGGTAGCCTTCCTTGGGGATGCCGGCGAGGCCGATGGCCGGATAATGCCAGGCCCCGAACCAGACGAGCAGCCCGACGGCCACAACCAGCGCGCCAAGGCCCGCAAAGAGGGCGCGGCGCAGCCATTTTCCCACGCGGCTCACGGTTTCGCCTCCCCGGCGGGCGCGCAGCCGAGGCCCATGCGCCAGCCGGCCGCTTCCAGGCGCCTGGCCCGCTCGAGTTTTTCAAAGGCCCGCACCTCGTCGTCCACGGCGCGCTCGCGCGTGGCCTGATCCTTGCGCACGGCGCGCGTAAGCGACTCCTCGCTCACGACGGAGCCGGGCGCGGGCTTGTACAGGCCCGAACGCAGCTCCTCCAGACGCACGCGCACGGCCTTGTCCGTGGCCTCCAGCACGTCGCGGTGGCGTTCCTTCATGATGGCCGTGTTCTCGCCGTCGTTGACGAGGCCGTCGTAGAAGGCCTGCGGCCGCAGCCAGGTCGCCCCTTCGGGCGTCTTCAAAAAGCCTTTCCAGAGGGTGCCGCCAAGGGCGACGAGAAGCAGGGCGCGGACGACGTTTTCCCGGGAGAGCAGCCGCTTCATGGCCGGACCTCCTTGCGCCGCCAGACTTCCAGCTCCTTTTGCGGCTCCTCCACGGGGATGAAATAGTGGTGGTTGGGATCGTCGGTGCGGTTGCCGAAGGTTTCATCGGGAAAAGGCAGGGGCACACGCTCGTAGTCGCGGGCAAGGTCCATGGCGTCGGTGAACTCCCGGGCGCCGAAGAGGAAGCGGTCGCGGTTGACGCGCACGACCCGACGCCGCAGCACCCAGTCCGGGACCGTGCCCTCGGGCACCGGCCCCTGCAGGCCGCCGAGGATGTGCAGGCCGTCGACATAGAACATGAGCGGCAGTTCGCCGTATTCGGCGAGCACCGTCTGGCCGGGTTTGGCGTGGGTCTTGAAGAATTCCACGATGGCCGTGTTGACGTCCGGATAGCCGCAGACAAGCTCGGTGACGAAGAGCTTGATCGGGAAATTGAGCGAGGTGAGCATGCGGAAATCGTTCTGCCACGGCCGGTTGACGATCTTCAGGCGCTCCATGGGGTAGACGGCCAGCCAGTTGGTGAAGGCCAGAAGGCAAAAGAGCATGACCGACGCCGGCCGGGAAAAACCCCACAACCGGCGCACGCACCAGGCGAGCAGGATGGCGCAAAGGGGCAGCAGGTGCGCGATGTAACGGAAAAAGCGCTGCGGCACGATGCCGAGAAAAAGCAGGCTGAAGACGATCAGCACAGCGGAAAAGAGCACGAAGCGCTCGCCCGGGTCGGCGGGGCGCTTGAGCTTCGTGAAAAAGCCGCGCCAGCGCCACACGAGCGCCGCGGACACGGGCAGGGGAATGCAGAACATGCACAGGTCCGCGAAATAGAGCATCAGGTTTTCCGGCACGAGCAGGATGTCGAACATGCCGCTTTGCCGGCCGATGCGGTAGAGCAGGATGCCCGGGACCACGGCCACGACCACGGTGGCGAGCGTCAGCAGGGTCAGGCGTTTCACGGCCATGCGCTCGGGGAAAACCAATGCCGCGGCGACCAGGGCCGTCGGCGCGAAGCTCAAAAAGAGCAGATAGTTGGCGTGGAAAAGCAGTACCATGGAGCCGAACATGGCCCACCACGCCGGCCAGCGGCGCTGCCAGTCGCTCAAAAACGCGTCCAGGGTCCACAGCACGAACAGCGTGCCCGGGGCGTAGTAGCGGGCCTGCCGGCCGATGAGCAGGTAGGGCACGCACAGCGTGAGCAGGGTCGCGGCCAGAAGCGCCCAGTTGCGGTCGCCGAAATGGCGGCGCACCAGACGGTAGGTCCAGAAAACGGCGACGAGCGCGGCCAGGGCGAAGGGGACGCGTCCGGCGGCGGTATCGAGGCCGCCCACGGCGAACCCCGCGGCCTGCATGTAGATTTGTATCCAGGGCGACCAGCGCCAGAGGTAGCCGCCGGTCTTGTCGAACTCCCGTTCCTCTTCCTGGGAGACGACGTTGACCCCGTCGAAGGCGTAGGGCAGCCCGGTGCGCAGCACGTTTTTCGCCAGGCAGGCGGTCTCGGCCTCGTCCTGCCAGAACGGCCGCTGGCCCAGGTTGTAGAACAGCAGAAAGGCCGCCACGGCGAGGATAGCGACCAGGGCCCAGTCCAGGCGGGCGAAAAAGCCCGGCGCGGCGGGCGGCGTCGCGGCCGGCGCGGGGGCGGGAGACGTCAGGGCATTGGGCATGGCCCGCACTGGGTAATGGAGGCGGCCGGCATTGTCCAGTCTCAGCAGGCGCGGACCACGGCGCACGCGGTCCTGTTCTTGCCGCCGCGCTTGGCGGCATAGAGGGCGTCGTCGGCCGTGGCGTAGATGTCCTTGATTTCCTTTGTCCCGGGTACGGCCTGGGCCACGCCGAGGCTGATGGTGAAGCGCACCGTCCCGCCGTCCGGCAGCGGGACGTGCAGGGCCGCCACGTGTTCGCGCAGCCGCTCGGCCAGGGCCATGGCCTGTGCGGCGTCGGTGTGGGGCAGGACCACGGCGAACTCCTCCCCGCCCACCCGGTACGCCTCGTCCAGGGACCGCACCATGTCGAGCGTCAGCCGCCCGAGCCGGCGCAGCACCTCGTCGCCGACCTGGTGGCCGCAGGTGTCGTTGATCTTCTTGAAATCGTCGATGTCGAACAGCACCAGGGAAAACGGCGTGGCGTAACGGTCGAACCGGCTCAGTTCGGCGAGCATCTTCTCGTTGAAGCGCCTGCGGTTGCCGAGGCCGGTCAAAAAATCCTGGCTGGCCTGGCGCTCCAGGGCGTCGTGGGCGTCGCGCAGTTCGCCGACCACCGTGGCGAGGTGGTCGCGCTCCAAGGCGAGGCTCGCCATGGCCGCGGCAAGGTGTTCGTTCTTGTCGTGCAGCGTGCGCGACATGTCCGCGAAGCGCTGTCCCAGGAGGCCGATTTCGTCATGGCCGAACCGGGGCGGCAGGCGGCAGACCCTGTCCTCGGACAACGATTCGGCGAACCCGGCCAGGACCTCGAGCCGCCGCCCGATCCTGCCCCGCCCGAGAAACACCACCAGCAGCACGGCCAGGCACAGGGACACGACCGACACCCCGGCCGACGCGAGCAGGAGCTCCCGGGCCTGGGCCAAGGCCGCGGCCTCGGGCGTGCCGACCAGAACGATGCCGTAGGGGGCGGCGGATTCGCCCTCCAGGCGCAGCAGCTTGTACACGTAGAGCATGCCCTGCCGGGTCACGACGGAGCCGGTCATGCTCTCCTGGACCAGGGCTTCCCGGGCGATTTCCTGCAAGGACTTGTCGCGAAGAAAAGCCTTGCCGTCCGGATACCCGGCCAACACGTAGCCGAAGGCGTCCAGGGTCGCGGCCTGGATGTTCCCGGGCAGTTCGAGCCCCTGATAATAGGCGGCGAGCCTGCGCAAGTTGAAGGAAACGACGGCCACGCCGCGCGGACTCCCCCCCGGACCGGGAATGGCCAGGGCGAAATGCAGCACGGGATTGCCCGTCACGCGGTCGATCAGTAACTCGCCGGCCACAAGGCCCTTTTCCCGCATCGCCTCCTCAAAATACCGCCGGTGAGCGCTGTTGAGCCCGGCAAACGGTCCTTTCGCCGAGGCGATCACCTCACCGTTTGCGTTGCATACGAAGGCATTGCTGACGGCGGCGTGCGCTTCGACGAGCTGTTGCAGCACTCCTTCCAGGGATACGACGTCAAGATTCTGCGTTTCCGGCCTGGCCACGAGACTTCTCAGGCCGCGCATCAGATCATAGGCCATGGATTCCTGAACGCCGGCTGCCTCATACAGGATGCGGAACAGCCGGTCGCGCCCATGATCCGCGGCATCCTGGCGCAGGACCACGTTCAGGGCGGCGATGACGCCGACAAGCGGCAGCATGCCGAGCAGGTAGATGCCGATGATCTTCGTCCCGATACGGCGCCTAAACGGGATACTATTCATTTATGAAACTATTTCTAAGCTGTGAAATATACCGTCGCATTCCTGCTCCATCGAATTTCCATCCCGTATTCTTCCCGTTGGCCATACGAAATTTGTCCACAGCGACAATACGCCATGCGCCTGCCGACCATAAGGCTCCATATCGCCACAGATCGAGGCGTTGCGACGTATTGCGCAAAATTTCATTCGCGTAACAATGCTTCTACGGGAAAGTTTTTGGTCAATACACAGATAAATTTTCGATTTCAAGTAGGCTGACGCTTTTTTCCCCGGACGCGGCGTCCGCGGCGTCGCCAAGGTCACGAATCCGAAAAACGAAACAGACGAGAATCCCCCCGCCTGTTTCGTTTTTCACGGACAGCTTTCGCTGCGTTCACCTTCATTCAAAACTGTAAGTATGCTTTCGAGAGCACTTCTTCTATGGAGTACCCGTCGCAACTCCGGCGGCGCTCCTGCCGCGCCAACCCTCCTGAAGATTTAGAAATCAACATGAAAAGAACCTATACCAGCATCGATTTCATGTACGCCGCGGTCGTCCTGCTCACGGCGCTTGCCGGCGGTTCAGCCGTCGTCGCCCTGCTCGGCGAAGAAGAATCCCTGGTCTACCTGGTCGCCTCGGGCGATTTGATGTCCTATGCAGGCCTCGGCATGGGCCTTTCCCCCCTGGCCGTGGCGCTGCTCGGCTGGCGGATCTGGCTGGTCTGCCGCTACGCGCCCTGCCCGCCCGCCTCCGACGCGGACCTGCCCCTGGTCACGGTGGTCATCCCGGCCTACAATGAAGGACGGCAGGTGCTCGAGACCATCCGTTCGGTCATGGCCAGCGACTATCCCGCGGGCAAGATGCGCATCCTGTGCGTGGACGACGGTTCGGCGGACGACACCTGGGAGTGGATGCGCGCCGGGGCCGCGGAATTTCCCGGTCGCTTGCGGCTGTTGCGCCAGCCGCGCAACATGGGCAAGCGCCACGCCCTGCTCGAGGGCTTCCGCCACGCGCGCGGCGAGGCCTTCGTGACCATCGACTCGGATTCCCTGGTTTTTCCGGACACCCTGCGCCATCTGGTCAGCCCCATCGCGGCCTCGCCGCGCGTGGGGGCCGTGGCCGGCAACGTGCGCGTGCTCAACCGCGCCGCCGGGGCCATCCCCAAGATGCTCGACGTGTCCTTCACCATGTCCTTCGATTTCCTGCGTCGCGGCCAGGGCACCTACGGCGGCGTGCTCTGCACGCCGGGGGCCCTTTCCGCCTACCGCTCAAGCGCCCTGGCCCCGGCCATGGAAGCCTGGGCTGCCCAGACATTTATGGGCAGGCCGGCCAACATCGGCGAAGACCGGGCCCTGTCCAACATCATCCTCGGCCAGGGCCTGCGCGTGGTCTACCAGAAAGACGCCGTGGTGCTGACCAACGTGCCCACGACCTACCGGGGACTCTACCGGATGCTTCTGCGCTGGGCGCGCAGCAACGTCCGGGAATGCCTGGTCATGTTGCGCTTCCTGCCGCGGCGCTTCCGGCGCGAGGACTCCGGCGCGGGCCTGGTGCGGCTGTCGGGATTTATGGAAATGGCCATGCTGCCCACGGCCGAAGTGGTCAAGGCCGCAAGCTTCGCCGCCCTGGCCCTGGCGCCCCTTGCCGGGCTGCACGTCCTGGCCGTGGGCTGCCTGCTCGCGGCCGCCATCCCGGCCACGATCTACCAGTTCCGCCAGCGCGGCATCTTCGGCGTGGTCTGGGGCGTGGCCTACTGCTTCTTCTGGGTGTTCGCGCTGTCGTGGATCACGCTGTGGGGACTGTTGACCGCCACGCGTTCGGGCTGGCTCACCCGCGACCTCCCCGGGACCGCCAAACAACCTGTGGAAGAAACCCCGGTCGCGACCGCAAACGCGGCGGCCGACCTAGGCGACCTCGCCGGAGCTCACGAAAAACGGATCGTGGCCGCCTTTTTCCATGAGCAGGCGGAAGGAAAGAAAATAGAGGTAATGGCTGGGGTTGGCCACGACCGCGCGGGAGAGGCGCTCGGCCATGCGCGCGGTGGCGCACGCCGCCGCCTCGGGACCGGGCGCGACGTCGGGAAGCGCCTCCTCGATGCGCAGCGTCAGTCGGCCGCCTGACGCGCGTTCGATGAAGCAGGGCAGCACGACGCAGCCCGTCCTGCCGGCAAGCTCCATGGGCCCGAGCGAAAACGCGGCCGTGCGCCCGAGAAAAGGCACGGCCGCGCGCTTTCCGCCGCCGCCGCCGTCCACGGCGACGCCCAGCACGTGCCCGCCGCGCAGGCAGGCAAACGCCTCCTTGAGTCCGCCGAAAACATTGATATGGGTCACGGGCAGCGTCTGTTCGTGCTCCCAGCGCAGCTCCCGCGTGCGCCGCACCAGCGCGCCCCGCGCCTCGGGGAGTTTCTCGTTGAGCGCCGTGGCCGGGGCCGAAAGCTGCCACATGCGGTAGCCGGCGTAGCCGATGGCGGGCATGATCATCTGGTTGGCCCCGTAGTGGCCGAAGGCGAGCATGACCCCGCGCCCCGTGCAAAGGGCGGCGTCCAGGCGTTCGCGCCCCGCGATGGTCACCAGCGCCGCCGTGCGCTCGGGCGTGAGCTTGGGGAAAAGCAACACCTCGACGTCGGTCCGGCAAAATTCCACCAACGCCTTGCGCGCAAGCGCCAGCCGCGCGGCCGGGTCGTCCGGCACGCCCGGGATGAAGCGCGCGGCCTCGGCCATGCCGGCGAGCCTGGCGTTGGGCACGCGCCCGAGCAGCCGGCCGAGCCCCCCGGCCAGGGCATGGGCCGCGCCGTCCGGCAAGGCCCAGACGAGACGCTTGAATGGATGCCAGTAGCCCCAGACGAGGGCGTCGCGAAGCAGGCGCATGGTGAATTCCTCCTGGAAGATGGCGGGCGGTAGCACGTCTGGCGGGCGTTTCGCAAATGGTGTATGCCGTCCGGGACGCGACCTCGTCGCCAGCACAACGCTTCAAAGGAACAAACGCATGCGCATACTCGTCACCGGCGGTTTCGGCTACATCGGCAGCGTGCTCGTGCCCGAGCTGCTCGCCCTTGGGCACCACGTCACGGCCTTCGACATCGGCTGGTTCGGCCGCCACATTCCCGCTCACCCCGCGCTCACGGCCATCGCCGGCGACACCCGGGACATCGACGCCGTGCCCATGGAAGGCATGGACGCGGTGGTCAATCTCGCCAACGTGGCCAACGACCCCTGCGGCGACCTGGATTCCAAGCTGACCTGGGAGGTCAACTGCCTGGCCACCATGAAGCTGGCCGAAAAAGCCGCCGCCTGCGGCGTGAAGCAGTTCCTGCACGCTTCCTCGGGCTCGGTCTACGGCGTCAAGGACGAGCCGGAAGTGACCGAGGACCTGCCCTGCGTGCCCATCTCCGACTACAACAAGACCAAGATGGTCAGCGAACGGGTCCTTTTGAGCTACGCCGACAAGTTCGCCCTGCAGATCGTCCGCCCGGCCACGGTCTGCGGCTACTCGCCGCGCATGCGCCTGGACGTGGCCGTGAACCTGCTCACCATGCAGGCCCTGGCCAAAAAGCACATCACCGTGCTCGGCGGCGACCAGACCCGGCCCAACATCCACATGAAGGACATCGTGCGGGTGTTCCTGCATTTTCTCGCCACCGGCGACAAGCACACCGGCATCTTCAACGCCGGGTTCGAGAACATTTCCATCCTCGATCTGGCGAAGATGATCGTCGCGGTCGCTCCGGCGGAAATCGAGATCAAGCCGTCCAACGACCCGCGCTCCTACCGCCAGAATTCCGACAAGTTGCTGGCCACGGGATTTGCGCCCAAATACGGCGTGGCCGACGGCATCCGCGACGTGGCCGAGGCCTTCGCCTCGGGCAAGCTCGCGGACGAGGACCGCTGGTACAATATCCGCACCATGAAAACCCTGCCCAAGCTGTAGGTCCGACCGCGCCCCGGACCGCGACCGCGGTCCGGGGCGCGCACAAGGGGGACGGCCCATGGACAGACAGGAATTCCCCTGGGGACGCGTGGCCGCGGCCGGCGTCATCGCGCTGCTGCTCAACCTCGCCGGCGTGATCTGGCTCGGCATGTCCCAGGAGCGCCTGCGCGTGTCCATGGCCGCCCTGGACCAGGAAGTGCGCGCCCTGCCGCCTCCCGCCCCCTGCGGCGACGCCGCCGCCGTGGAAAAGGAACTCGCCGCCCTGCGCCAGGCTCTTTCCGGGCTCTCCGGAAAGCTCGATGCCCTCAAAGCCTCCAAGGACGACGCCAAGGCCCTGGACCGGCTGGCCGGCGAAGTGAAAGCGCTCTCCGCCAAGGTCGAAGCCCTGGGCGCGGCCAAAGCCGCCAAGCCCGCGAAAAACGGCAAACATGCCGCCCCGTCCCAGGAACGCCCGGCCCCGGGCAGCCCCTACTACGGCCCCGGCTACCCCGGCTGGCCAGGGTATTAGGTAAGGTGGGAAATTGCGGGGAGAGGATGCCTCCGGCGGCCAGGAGGGGCGGCGGCCCCTCCTGGACCTCCCGAAAAGGGGGAAAGGGCCGAGCGGGGACGGTTCGATGCAGCGATTGCGGAGAGATAACGCCGGAATTGGCGGAAACGGTCGCCTGACATGGCACGCGTACCTGCTTTTCGATCCCAGCTGATTGCCGCCTGCGGCCTGGCGGCCCTCGCGGCGCTCGGCGCGGCGGTTTTCGCGGACTGGCGGGCCGCGGCCGTGGCCGGGGTCCTTGCCGGCGCGGGACTTGTTGCGCTCTTTCCCTTCGCGGGACTGCTCTTCACGACCGCCATCCTGTTCGTCGGCACGCCGTCGCTCAAGCTCACCTACGCCCCGGGCGTGGTCAGCCAGTTCTTTCCGGCCATGCTCCTCATACCGCCCTTGTGCCTGGGCTTTCTGGCCCGGGCGGCCCTCGACGGGGCGCGGCGGCCGCCCATGCGCCGGGAAAACATGTCCGTGCTCGCCCCGTTCGTGGTCATCGTAGCCACGCTGCACCTGCTGGCCTTAAGCTGGGCGCCGCACACGGACTTCGCCCTGGGGCAGCTGGCGACGCTGGCGTTCGACGTCCTTTATTTCTGCATGCTGGTCGCCGCCGTCTCCGACGTCCGGCGGCTGCGGGCGCTTTGCCTGACGGTCGCCGCCTCGGCCGTGCTCGTGTGCGCGACCATGGTCTGCGGCGCGCTCTACGACTGGGCCGGCACGGTGCATCTGGGCACGGGCGCGGAGCTCAACTTCGAACTCTTCTCCGAGGCCCGCTGGGGCCGCATCGGCGGCCTGTGCTCGGCCAACCAGGCCGGCGGCTTCCTGGTCTTCGCCACGTTCGTCGCCATGGGCCTGGCCGTTGGGTCCCGCCGCCTGGCCCGCGCGGCCTGGGGCCTGCTCGCGCTCGTCTTTCTCACCTTCGTCGTGGTTTCGGGCTCGCGCGGGGCCATCCTGGGCTTTCTCGGCGCGGCCTGCGCGTTCCTGCTCCTGCACGCGCCAAGCCGCAAGCGGCTTTTAAGCCGCTCCACCCTGCTCGTGCTCGCCCTGGCCGTGGCCATCCTGGCCGGCAAGCCGTCGTTTATCGACCGCATGCTCGTCGGCTTCGGCTATTCCGGTCCGCTCATCTTTTCGGAAAAGAAAAAAACCGAATCCACTTCCAACGTCAGCGGCTCGGGCGCGCGCTTCCGCATGTGGAAGCAGGCCCTTTCGGTCATGGCCGACCGGCCCGAACTGCTGTTGCTCGGCCTTGGCCCGGGAGGATTTATTTGGCACACGCGCGAGCCCGAGGTGCACAGCCTCTGGCTGGCCTTTTTCTTCGACCTGGGCCTTGTCGGCGGCCTGACCGGCATCCTCGGGCTCGCGGTCCTGGCCGCAACCACGGCCCGCGTCCTGCGCCGTGGGCCGCCCGCGTCCGTACACGTCCTTTTCACGGCCGTGGCCGTGGCCGCCCTGGCGGAGCTCGGGCTGCACAGCGCCATCGACCACGACCTGACCTCGCCGGTGTCGCGCTTCGCCTGGCTCTACGTCGCCGTCCTGGCCGCCGCCCTGCGCGTGGCCCGCAGGGAAGCGGCCGCGGCGAAGCCGCGCCCCGTGCCGGAGACCGCCCATGAAACACGCATCGCGCCCGCTTGCCTGCCTGGCGGCCCTGCTCTGCCTGTCGGCCCTGCTGGGCCGGCCCATGTCCTGCCCGGCCCAACCCGCGCCGGAGATGCTGCTGCGCCAGGCGCAGCAGATTGCCGCGCGTGAGCGCAGCGAACCCACGGACGCGGCCAACGCGCCCACGCGCCTGCGCGAATTGCAGGATCTGTTCGGGGCCATGCGCTTTTCCGGCGCGTTCACCGGCCTTGAGCAGATCTGCCCCCCGGCCACGCTTGCGGCCATGATGCGCGAAACGCAAGCCGGCCGGCCCGAGGCCCTGCCGCCGCTTTTACGCCCCTGCCTGCTGGCGCTCGGGACCCTTGGCCGCCTGGACGGGCAAGGCGCACAATCCGCCCAGGCGCAGCCCGCTCCCCTGCCCGGACCCGGCCCTCTGGCCCAGGCGCAAGGCGCGCCGGGCGCGGCGCAGGCACCAGCCGCCATGCGGCCGCCCGTGGCCCTGACCGTTTCCCTGCCGACCACGGCGGCGCGCCTGACCGTTTCCCCGGCCGTGCCCACGCTGGCGGACGGCGCACCGCAGTTTCCGGCGACGACCGTTACGGCGAGCGGCGGCCACGTCACGCTGCCCCTTTCCGACACGCCGGTCTTCATCGAGGAGACGCCCCGCGAAACGCCGCCGACCCCGGCCGAACGCCTCGCCTCGCCCTTTGGCGCGCACCCGGCGACGTTTCGCGGCGAAAACCCGCCCTTTGCCCTGGCGAACGACCTGGGCCTCGGCTGGCACCGGGGCGTGGCCTGGTGGGTGGACATCCAGTCCGACGCGGACCTCGCCGCCGGCCGCTTCGACTTCTCGCGCCTGGACGCCCAGCTGGCGGCCATGGGCCCGAACATGCGGGCCATGCTCACGATCATGCTGCCCGCGCGCCTGCGCCAGGATGGGCAGGCCCCGCCCGTCGCGACCGGAGCGCCCGGCCCCCTGGCGGTCAAGGCCGACGGCTCCTGGGAGCTTGGGCCCACGCCTGCCGCCTACGACGCCTTCGTCACGGCGCTGGTCGCGCGCTACGGCGCGCGCCCGCCCAGGGGCGTGGCGCCGGTCGCCTACTGGCAGTTCGAAAACGAGCTGGATTTGTCGCGGGCGCGAAACGACGCCGCCGGGTTCGCGGCGCTTGCGCTGCGCACCGAGCGGCTGATCAAAAAAGCGGACCCCAAGGCCAAGGTGCTCCTGGCCGGGGTGTCGGGCGAGGATTTTTCCCGCAACTTCGCGGCGTACTACGTGCCGGTCCTGGAGAAGCTCCACGGACGCGGCTGCGACATCTTCGACCTGCACCTGTTCGGCCGCGCCGGCGACTACCGGGAGCTTGCGCCCATGACCGCCGCGGCGCGCAAGGCCCTCGACGCCACGGGATTTTCCCGCGTTCCGCTCTGGATGACCGAGACCGCGACCTACAGCGGCGCGCCGACCGCCCCGCCGGGGCTCAATCCCCAAAGCGAAGGCGAGCAGGCCGCGGAACTGGTGCGGCGGGGCGTCTTCGCGCTTTCCCTCGGCGTGCAGAAGGTCTTCTGGGCCATGGTGCGCGAGGGCTTCCGCTTCCGGGGCGACCTGTTCGACCACGCGGGCCTGACCACGGACCCGCGCGTGAGCCCGGACCGGCCGGACGGCTCGCCCAAGCTCGCCTTCTTTACCTATCGCCGCCTTTGCGCCAAATTGGCAGGCTGCGCCCCAAGGCCCGAAGCGCTGTCGCTCGGGCCGGGCGCGTATGCCTACCGCTTCCGCGCCGCGAACGGCCGGACGGTGGTCGTGGCCTGGGCCGATCCCAGGCCCTGAGGATAAGGATGCAGTAAAGGAGGACGCCATGCCCCAGCCCGATGCCGGCATTTTCGATTCCGACGCCTACGCCGAAGCCCTGGCCTTTGCCCGCAGCCTGCGCGCACCGGGAAAACCCCTCGATTTTCCGAGCTATTCCGACTACGTGCGCCTCGTGGCCGAACGCGTGGTCATCGACCTCGACAGCTTCGACCCGGACATGGCCGATTTCCACGAACTTCCGGAAACCTACGAACTGGCCTACCTGACGGCGCGCCTGGAGCGGCTGCGCGCGCGCATCGCCGCCGAACGCGGCGTGGACGTGAGCAAACTGTAATCCGGCGGGAAGATCAGGCGCGGCGGGCGGAGCGTTTGCGGCGAAGCCACGCGGTAAGCGTCCGCCAAAGCTCGCGGGGGGACAGGTCGTCGGCCGGCACGCCGGAAAGGACGCTTGCGGGCTCCCGGCCAAGGGCCGCGCGGCAGGACTCGGCCGCCTCGGCCACGGCCCGGGCAGGCGTGCAAAAAAGCCCGGCCACGAGCAGCACGGCCGCGCCGGTGCGGCCGAACGCCAGGGCGTCGCCCGAGCGGGAAAGCGGCGCGGCCGCGACGAGCACCCGGTCGAAGCGCCCGCCGAGCACGGCCAGGGTCTCGCCCAGGCGCGGCCCGTCCATGAGCCGGTCCGCAGCCTCGAAAGCCAGTTCCCGGCCGGCCGGCAAGACGAACAGCCCGTGCTCCGGCCCCGGCACCAACACCGCGTCCAGGGCGACCTCGCCGGACAGCGCCTCGGCAAGCCCCGGACCGGGCGGCAGCCCGGCAAGCCCGGCCAGAAGTCCGTGCGGATGCGCCGCGTCGGACGCGCCACCCGTATCCGAAGAACGCGGCGCGCACAGGTCCGCGTCCACGACCAGCGTGCGCGCGCCGCCCCTGGCCACGGCCCGGGCCAGGTCGAACGCCAGCCGGGGCGCGTCGCCGTCCGCGCCATCGTCCGCATCGTCTGCCCCGGCGATGACGACGATCGGGACCGCCGCGTCGCCCGCCGGGAAAAGCGCCTCGCGCAGCCGGCGCAGCGCCTGCCCCCGCGCCGGCAGGTCGCGCCGGGGCACGGCCCCGAGCACCCGCGTGCCGGCCTCGGCCAGCGCCTCGCGCGAGCCCACCGTAGCGTCGGTCCAGGCCGCGGCCAGGGCCGCGACCACGGCCAAAAACGCTCCGACCACGAGGCCCGCCGCAAGCATGAGCGACAGCTTGGGCCGCATGTAGTCGTCGATCTTGCCCGGAAATTCGGCCGACTCCACGACATGGGCGATGGACAGGTCCATGCCCTCGCCGGCCTTGGCCATGGCTTCCATCTGGTTGAGGTTGGAGAGAAACGTCTGGTTGGCGTCCACCCGGGCGGCCACCAGCGCCGAGGCCGCCGCCCGGCCGGGGAAGGCGTCGGCCTTCTTCTCCACGCCGGCGAGAAGCGTGGCAAAGGCCTCGTCCTGGCATTCGTAACCCGCGACCTGGGACGCATATTCGGCGGCGCGCTCGCTCAGGTAGCTCCAGGTCGGGTCCGTGGACACGGTTTCCGAGCCGAAGACCTTTTGCGCCTCGCCCTTGATGATCTTTTTCGCTTCCTCGATCTTGTTTTCGATTTCCTTGACCGCCGGATGCTCCGCGGTCAGGCGCGCCCTGGCGGCGGCCAGGTCCAGGTAGAGGTCGCGCAGGGTGAGCTTGACCGAATCGATCAGGGTCGACCGCTGCGTGGCCTCGGACGTCTTGCGAAATTCCGGCCGCTTGGCCAGCTGCGCCTTGACGTTGGCCAGCATGCCCTGGGCCCGGATGAGGCTCAGGCGGTTGGCGTCGCGGTCCGCGGACAGGGTGAAGTAGCGCGAGACGAGCTGCTGGCCTTCGCTCGTGAGGTCCACGATCTTCTCGGTGCGGCGCACTTCCTGCTGCGCGGCCAGGGCCTCCTCGTAGCTGGCCTTGGCCCTGGGCAGTTCCTGGGCCACGCTTGCAGCCACGGCGCGGCACTCGTCCTGGCGCATGACCGACTCCCGCGCGACGAAGGACCGCGCCGCGGCGTTAGCCAGATCCATGGCCAGCCGCATGGACGATGCCGAGGAGGAAAATTCCAGGATGTCCGAATCCTCCATCATGGCCGCCTTGAGATAGGGCCGCGGAAAAAGGACGTGGACCAGGGATTTGTTGGTCAGCTCCTCGTAGGTCATGGGACGCAGGCCCAGCCTGGGCCAGAAATGGTCGATGATCAGGCGCACGAGGGGAACGTACTCGAGCACCTGCAGGGACTTGCGCTTGCGCTGCAAATCGAGCTCGGCGATGACCGGCCGCAGCACCGGCACGGTGACGGCCAGATCCTCGTAGGTGGCCCGTTCGGTGTCGGTGAGCGAAGCGCTGCTGACCATGGGCGAATCCAGGGACACGCGGTTAAGCAGCGTGGCCTTGGTCGCGGAATGATAGAGATAGACCTTGGCCGAGGCGACGTACTGCGTCTCGCAAAGGAGCGTGATCGCGAGCAGTCCGCCGAAAATCGCGACGAACGTCCAGGCCATGAGCGCGCGGCGGCGCCACAGGAGAGCGAGAAGCTGGCGCAGTTCCACTATTGTACCGTAAAGACGCCGCCCTGGTTGTTGCTCAACACCTCGCCGGCCACGGGCTGGGACTGGTTGTTGATGACCGTCGTCGTGGTCGTCGGCCCCTTGAACAGGTCGTTCACCGCGTCGCGCAGCTGCGGCATGAAGATGACGAAGCGTTCGGCGTTGATCACTGCGTTGAGCGCCGAGGTCATGTGGCCCATGAATTCCTCCACCGTGGCCCAGGTGCTCTTGGGCACATAGAGGATGTCGCCGCCCTCGAGGTAGCGGTTGAACCCGACCACGCCTTCGCCGACGGACGTGCCCAGGCGCATGTCGAGGATGTAGGCATGGGGGCGGTCGCCTTCGGGACGCAGCAGCACCACCGTGGAGCGGCCGGCGTTGTCGTTGAAGCCGCCGCTTCTGGCGATGGCCTCGAACAGGTTCATGTCGTGGTCCACGGAGACCACGCCCTGGGACTTGACCTCGCCGAGCACGATGGCCGTCTGGCTGCGCAGCGTGGCCACCGTCACCGTGACCTGGGGATCGACGACATACTTCGCATAGGCGCGGGCCACGTCGGCGCGCAGTTCGGCCACGGTGCGCCCGCCCGCCTTGACGTCGCCGACCAGCGGCAGGTTGATGTCGCCCCGCTCATCCACCCGGGCCACGGTCTTGAGGTCGTCGTTGCGCCACACGGCCACGGTCACTTCGTCGCCGTAACCGAGCGTCGCCCGGCGGGCGGCCGTGCCGGTGGCGGTGTTCTTGGAGTTGGGCGTCAGCGGGGGCGGCGAAGGCTTGGCGCAGGCGGCCAGCAGCGCCAACAGCGCTCCCACGCAAGCCGCAAACGCGAGAACGCGGCATGGGCCGCGCGACGAGGCGAACTGGCGGGCTGTCGGCATGAATTTCCCCGAGGGTCGTCAAACTGCCCTCTGGTAAGGGATTTCCGGGCCGACCGCAAGGCGGGGCCGCGCGTTGTGGTCCTTCCGGTTATGGTGTAAAAGCCAATGCGCCAAGCTCCGGCGAGCGCCATTTCTCCAGCGCGCGCGCCGACAACCCCAATGGCATTCAGGCAACTTATGACATCCAAGCGTTTCTTCGCCGGCATGCTTTCCGCCCTGGCCCTGGGCCTGGGCCTGCTGCCGGCCGCGACGGCCCGGGCCGAGGTCCTGACCTTTCTCGGCAAGAGCTATTGCCCCATCAAGTACGAAATCACCTGGCCCTTCGTCACCAAGGCCGACAAGGGCGTGACCCAGGGCAGCGGCATCACCGCCAACGTCTACGAACTGCCCAAGGAAAAGGACACCCGGGAAAAATCCGCCGCGGAGCTCGGTTCGGACATGCGGCGGCTGCGCATCCTGTCCGCCCCGCTCAAGGTGGGCGACAAGGTGGACGAAGACCAGATCCTCGTCACCTACGAGATGCCGCTTGAAAACCTCATGGCCGAAAAGCAGGCCCTTTCCCGCGCCGACCTCAACAACGAGGACCATGCCCTGGCCTATGTGGAGCATCAGCTCGACGTCATCCGCCAGCAGCAGGCGGACCTGGAAAACCAGGCCGCGGACCAGGCCATCGCGCCCAACGTCGTGCGCTACAACCAGCGGGAAATCGAAGCGCTCATGCTCCAGCGCGACTACCTCCGGGAAAAACGCGAGCTGGCCCAGCAGCGCTACGACAACGCGGTTGTCATCGCCAAGTCCAAGTACGGGAAAAACCAGGATATCCACAACCTGCCGCGCGTGGGCTACATCCGCGCCCCGGGCAGCGGCTACGTGCTGTGGACCAATTCCAGCCTCGTGCCCGGCATGGCCTTCACCAAGCAGGCCTCGCTGATCTCCATCGGCCGCCTGGACCCCATCATCATCCGGGCCTCGGTGCACGAGATCGCGGCGCAAAAACTCAAGGTCGGCGACAAGGCCACCGTGGTCTTCCACGGCATGCCCGGGCAGCCCTACCAGACCACCATCTCCAAGATCGACTTCGTGGCCCAGCCGGCCATGCTGCAACAGCCCTCCTTCTACGAACTGGAAATGACCCTGCCAAACCCCGACCTGCGCATCAAGGAAGGCATGCGCTGCGACGTCACGGTGGACCTCGACGCCAAATGACGCCGCGACGCATGCTCCGGGAGACCCCCGCCACGTGACGCCGTCCCGCTCCCTGGCCCGCAATTTCCTGGCCCTGGCCCTCTCGCGCGCCGTCCAGATCGCCAGCGGCTTCTTCGTGCTCCTGGCCGTGGCCCGGGGCCTCCCTCTCGACGCCTACGGCACGTACGCCTCGGTCACGGCCCTGGCCGGGGCCGTGGCGGCCATGACCTACTTCGGCATCCAGCAGATCATGATCCGCGAGATGGCCGCGATGCCGAGCCAGGGGCCGGCCATCGTCGGCCAGGCCCTGGTGCTGCGCCTGGGCATGATCGCGCTCTCGGGCCTGGCGCTCGCCGTGGTGGCCGTGTTCGCGGGCTACGGCCCCGGGGTCCGGCTGGGGCTGGGGCTGGCCTTTTGCCTGGAGGCCTGCCGGTCGCTGACCATGCTCGGCTGCGCCGTGTTCCAGGCCCACGAGCGCATGGGCTACGAACCGCCCCTGTCCATCGTGTCGGGGCTCGCTTCCGTGGCGTTGGTCGGCGCGGCGCTGTGGCTTGGGCTCGGCTACACGGGCGTGCTGGCCGGGCTGGCCCTGGCCGCGCTCCTGCACGCGCTGCTGGCCTGGGGCGTGGTCTGGCGCAATCTGACGCGGCCGTCCCTGCGCTTCGACGGAAAAGGGCTGTGGCGCATGCTCGGCACGGCCTCGGTGGTGGGGCTCGGCGTCTTTTTCCACCAGAACCTGTTTCGGGCCAACACCCTGGCCCTGTCCTTCCTGGCCGCCCCCGCGGCCGTGGCCGATTTCCAGGCTCCCCACGAATTCATCCTCAAACTCGAGATCCTGCCCCAGGCGCTGATGCTCGCGGTGTTTCCGGCCCTGGCCCGCCTGGCCCCCGTCGACCCCTTGAGCGCGCGGCGGCTGTTCCGACTCATCTTCCGCCACACCCTGCACATCATGGCCCTGCCTTCGATCCTGCTCGCCGTCTACGCCGAACCGGCCTGCGTGCTCCTTTTCGGCCACAAATTCGCCGGCGCGGCCATGGTCCTGCGCCTGCTCGCCCTGGCTTTGGCGCCGCTGGCCCTCGACATGCTCGTCAACAACGTCCTGGTGGCCATCGGCCGGCAGCGCTACGCGCTCTATTACGCCGCGGCGGCGCTCGCGCTCAACGTCGCGGGCAACGTCTATGCCGTGCCGCGCTACGGGGCCGTGGGCTCGGCCGTAGTCGCGCTTTGCTCCTATGCCTGGCTGCTGGTCTTTTCCACGCGCTTCGCCGCCCGCCACGAGTTTCGGCCCCACGCTTTGGGGCCGCTTTTGCGGGTCATGTGCGCCGGCGGGGCGTGCCTGGGGGTCTGCCTGCTTCTGGGCCACGCGCCGCTGCTCGGCGCGGCGTGCGGCGCGCTGGTCTACGCCGGCGTGCTGGTCGGACTCAAGGCCTTCGGCCCCCACGACCTGGCGGAACTGCGCTCGGTCGCCAAACCCCGCCCGCACGACGCGGGCGCATCCGGAGAACGCCCATGAATGCCTCCCGCGCGGTGGTCGTCGGCTGGGACGGTGCCACGTTCGACATTTTAAAACCCATGCTCGTCGCCGGGCGCATGCCCCACCTCGCGACGCTCCTCGCCAGGGGCGTCCACGCCCGGCTGCGCTCCACCGTGCCGCCGGTCACGCCCGTGGCCTGGACGAGCTTCGCCACCGGGACCTCGCCCGGCCGCCACGGCATCTTCGACGCCCTGACCCTCGATCCGGCCAGCCATGCGGTGCGCTTCGTCTCCGCGGCCATGCGCCGCGTCGCGCCGATCTGGTCCGTGCTCTCCGCGCGCGGCCGGCCCGCCGGCGCGGTCAACGTGCCCGTGACCTGGCCGCCCGACGCCGTGGACGGCTTCGTCGTCCCGGGCATGTTCACGCCTTCCGACGCGGAAAATTTCGTGCACCCGCCCGAACTGCAAGGGGAGATCGAGGCGCGCTTCGGCCCGGCCATGTGCCGCGATTCGCCGGCCATGGACCCGGACCCGGCGCGCTACCTGGAAAACCTGCTCGCCGGTGTCGACGCGCGCTGCGACCTGACGCTGTGGCTCATGGAGCGCCGGCCCCTGGACTATTTCTGCTCGGTCTTCATGGAGTCCGACCGGGTGCAGCATTTCTTCTGGGCCTACCGCGACCCGGCCCATCCCCTGCACGCGCGCCTGGGAGGGGCCATCGAGGCCGTGTACGAACGGCTGGATGCGGCCCTTGGCCGCATCGTCGCCGCCTGCCCGCCGGACGCGGCCGTGGCGCTGGTTTCCGACCACGGGGCCGGGCCGCTGCGCCGGGCCATTTTCCTCAACCGCTGGCTCATGGACCAGGGGCTGCTCGTGCTCTCGGGCGAGCTCGCCGCCCTGGCCGGCCGGCCGCCCTCGGCGCTGCGCCGGGCCGCGGCCGCCGTGGCCAAGGCCGTGCTGCCGGCGTCGGTCCTGGCCGCGCGGCGCAAGGGCCGCTCCAGGGCCCACGCCCGCATCAACAACCTTTTCTCCGCCATCGTGGACTGGGAGCGCTCGGCCTGCGTCTCCGAAGGCATCGCCGGCGGCATCTTCTTCAATCCGCGCGTGGTCGGGCCGGACGACCGGGAGGCGCTGACGTGCCGGCTCAAGGAGGGGCTCGCCGCCATCGTCGATCCCGAAACCGGGCAGCGCCCCTTCATGGCCGTGCACGCCCGGGAGGAACTCTATGCCGGCGACGCCGTGGCCGACGCGCCCGACGTGGTGACGCTTTGCGGCCCGGGCTACCAGGTGCTCGTGCCCCACGAGATCGCGCTCTACGGCCAGGGCGCGCCGGCCGGGCTTTTCGCGCCCCACAAATGGAGCGGCCGCCACGAGCAGCACGGCGTGTTCGCCCTGGCCGGCCCCGGCGTCGCGGCCGGCGCGGAGCTCGCCGGCGCGGACATGCCCGACGTCACGCCGACCCTGCTCTACGCCCTGGGCGAGGCCGTGCCGGAAAACATGGACGGGAGGGTGCTGACGGCGGCGTTTGCGCCCGAAACCCTTGCCGCGCGGCCCCTGGCCACGACCGCGGCCGCGGCCGCGGCGACGGCGGGGACCGGCACGGACGGCGACGCGGCAGCGCGCATCGCCGACGAACTGTCGGACCTCGGCTACATGTAGCCGGCCCCAGGCTCCACGCCCGCTTGCCTCGGGGGCGGTTGCGCCGTACTCTGCCGTTGCGCGTCGGACCGCGCCCCCCATGGCCGAAGACGACAAGATATTCGAGCTCTTCGCCGAGAGCTGCCTGGAGCAGCTGCGCGGCATCGAAGCGGCCATCCTCGACCTGGAGTCCGCCGGTTCCGGCGTGCTCGAAGCCAAGGTGGCCGCCGTCTTCCGCGCCGCCCATACCATCAAGGGCGACGCCGGGGCCGTGGGCGCCGCGCCTCTGGCCGCGCTGTGCCATGCCGTGGAATCCGTGCTCGACGCCGTGCGCCAGGGCCGCCGCCGCATCGAACCGGGGCTTGTCGGCGAACTGCTCGCGGTCTTCGACGTCATCCGCGCCATGGTCGAGGATGCGGACAAGGCCAAAACTCGCGATATTTCCGTGGAAACGGCCCGCATGGCCGCCCTGCTCGAGCTTCCGGAAGAGCTCCCGCCCGCCGCCCCGGCCCGGGGAAACGACTGCGCCGGCGAAGCGGCCGGGCCGGCCTCCGAGGCCGCCGCGGACGAACGCATCCGCAAGCTGGCCATCCCGGCCCGGGAACTCGATATCCTCGTCGACCGCGTGGGCGAGCTCGGCATCGCCCAGGCGCGCCTGGCCTCTCTCTCGCAGCGCCGCGCCGACGCCGAACTGCGCGGCGTGGCCGAAGAGGTCGAACGCTTGGCCGCGCTTTTGCGCGACCAGGTCCTGGGACTGCGCCTGCTGCCCATCAAGGTCAGCTTTCCCAAGTACCGCCGCCTCGTGCGCGACGCCAGTGCGGCGCTCGGCAAGGACGTGCACCTCGTCATGGAAGGCGAGAACACCGAACTCGACAAGGCCGTCATCGAACAGCTCAACACGCCCTGCATCCACCTGCTGCGAAATGCCGTGGACCACGGCATCGAGTCGCCGGACGTGCGCGTGGCCCTCGGCAAGCCCCGGCGGGGCGTCATCGCCCTGTCGGCCCGCCAGGAGGGCAACGACGTGGTCATCGCCATCCGCGACGACGGCGCGGGCATCGACGGCCGCAAGCTGTGGCAAAAGGCCGTGGCCGCGGGCAGGCTCGATCCCGCCCGCCCCTACGACGACGACGCCGCCGTGGAGCTCATCTTCCTGCCGGGTCTTTCCACGGCGGACGCCGTGGGCGCGGTGTCCGGCCGGGGGGTCGGCATGGACGCCGTGCGCGAAGGCATCGCCGCGCTGCGCGGCCGCATCGACGTGGACTCGACCCCGGGCGCGGGCGCGACCTTCACCATCCGCCTGCCCGTGTCCCTGGCCATCATCGACTGCCTGGAAGTGCGCCTGGAAGACGAAACCTATTACCTGCACCTCGATTATGTAGAGGAATGCCTGGAACTTCCGCCGGGCACGACGCTGCGCCAGGGGCGCGGGGTCATGGACCTGCGCGGCCGGCCCACGCCGCTCGTGTGCCTGCGCCATTTCTTCGGCCTGTGCGGCGAAACGCCCGCCACGTCCCATGTGGTCACGGTGCGCCGGGGCGACGGCCGGGCCGGGCTCGTGGTCGACGGCGTGCTCGGGCGCAAGCAGGCCGTGCTCAAGCACCTCGGCCGGGCCCTCGGCAAGGTGCCCGGCGTGCTCGGCGGCACGGTGACCGAGGCCGGCGACATGGCCCTTGTCGTGGATGTGCCGGAACTGTTGCGCGAGGCCGGACGGACGGCCCCGCAGGCCTGACAACCGCAAGACGAACGGAGAGCCGCCCATGCCACGCGCCCTCATTGTCGACGACAGCCGCTACCAGCGTTTTCTCATCATCCAGGCCCTGGAAGGGCTTTTCACGCCCGCAGAGGCCGCCGACGGCCGCGAGGCCATGGCCCTGTTCGAGGACGCCCTGCGCCGGGGCGAGCCCTTCGGACTGATCGTCATGGACATCCTCATGCCCGTGCTCTCCGGCCATGACGCCCTGGCCGGCATCCGCCGCCTCGAGACCCAGTACGGCGTCGCAGCCGGGAAACGCACCCCGGCGGTGATGCTGTCGAGCCTCGACGACCCGGCCAACATGCTGCGCGCCCAGTTCGAATCCGGCGCCCAGGCGTTCGTGACCAAGCCCTTCACGCCGAAAACCCTGCTCGAGGCCCTGGCGAGCCTCGAGCTCGTCGACAATCCCCTGGACGACGCCACGGACGAAGAATTCCCATGCAAGGCCTTCTAGACCGCTTCCCCGGCCACGCCCTGGCCTTTTTGAACGTGGCCCAGGGCGGCCTTTACGACCGTCCGACCATGGCCCACACCGTGCTCGGCTCGTGCGTTGCCGTCACGTTTTTCGCGCCGCGTCACGGCCTGGCCGCCATTTTTCACGCGCTGTTGCCCAAGGCGTCCGAATACCGGCTGCACAGCCCGGAACAGACGCCCTACAAGTTCGTGGACACGGCCATCATCACCCTCGTCCACCGCCTGGAACACCGGGGCGTGCGCCTTGGCGACATCGAGTGCAAGGTGTTCGGCGGCGCAAGCGCCCTTTTCGCCGAGGATATGTCCGTGGGCCGGCGCAACGTGGAAATCGCCTTCGCCACCCTGGCCGACCTGGGGCTGCGCGTGGCCGCCTCCAACGTGGGCGGCGAACGCGGCCGCAAGATCGTCTACGCCTCGAGCTCGGGGGAAATCTTCGTGCGCATGCTCAACAACTCCGCCGCCAACCAGGCCGCCTGCGCCTCCCGATAGACCATGCACACATTTTTTTGCTGCATCGCCCTCTGCCTGCTTGGACTTTCCGGCCTGCCGTCCACCTCGTTCGCCGCCAATCCCGGCTCCCCATCGGACGCCGACGCCAAGGCCCAGGTCGCCGCCGCCTACCAACTCCTCGAAACGGCCGCGGCCGATCCGGCCAAGGCCCGGGCTGCCGCCGCCTGCCTGGAAGCGGCCTATGCCGCCGGCGATCCCGGTGCGGCCGCCGCCCGGGGGCAACTCGCCCTTTCGGGCCTGTCGGAACCCGCGGGACGGTCCGACCCCACACTGGCTCTGCACTGGTTCGCCAAGGCCGCCGCAGCCGGCTCGCCCCAGGGCGATCTGGGCATGGGGCTGGCCCTGCTACTCGGGGAGGGCGCGCAGCAGGACCATTACTGGGCCTATTGGCGGCTCGTCCGGGCGAGACTCCGGCCGGGACTGACCCCGGAGGAGGCCGAGCGCGCCGCCGTTGCTGCGGAAATGGCCGCCAAGAGCATTACACAGGCTGAGCGCGCCGCCATCGAGGCCAATCTCGCCGGAGCCGGCGCAAAATAACACACTCACACGTGCAAACGCCGCCCTCCGCCCCGCCCGCCTGGGAATTTGCCTTGGTCTGCGCCGTCACACTCCTTGGACTGTGGCTGCGGCTGTACGCCCTGGACGTGGTTGGGCTGTGGTGGGACGAATTTGTGACGCTCGGCCGCGCCACGTGGCCCCTTCGCGACATGCTACCGTCACTTGCATTCCAGGGACCAAGCGACGTGAGCGTCGATTCCTCGCCGCCGTTGTACCACCTGCTCGTGCACGCGGCACTGTGCCTATTTCCGCACACGGACGTCACGGTCAAAATGCCGAGCGTCATCGCCGGCACCGTGACCATCCCAGTGGTTTGGCTGCTCGGGCGTCGCCTCTTTTCCCGGGAAACAGGCATTGCCGCCGCGGCCATCTGTGCCACCTCGCTTTTTCTCATCCATTATTCCCGCGAAGCGCGACCTTATGCCCTGTATCTGCTGTGCGCCCTAGCGGGGCTGTATTTTCTGCTCGGGGCCATGGACTCCGGCCGACGCCGCGACTGGGCCGGGTTTGTCCTGGCCAATACCGCCATGTTTTACACCTCCTACTTGGCCTCGGCCACGTTTTGCGCCGAAGGGTGCATCGTGTGCGGCAGGGCGCTCTCCTTGTGGCGTGCCGACCGTCCGGCCGCCATGAGCCTGCTGCGAAACGCCGCCCTGGCCGCCGGTTGCGTCCTTCTGGCCTATCTGCCCTGGCTCCCTGCGCATCTGTTCCATATGCGCACCATCCACAGCGATGGCCCGACGGGCAACCGGTTCGATTCGGCCGGCTTTTCCGCGGTGCTCAAGGCGTTTACCTCTATGCACGACCAGTCCGGCCAGCCGTGGTCGGCGATTCTCGGCAGCCTGGCCGCCCTGGGTCTGGCGAACCATCTTTTCATGGGACGTCTGCGCGCCTTGGCCGCCCTGGCCATATGGGCGACCAGCGCACTGGCCATGGCCGCCGCGCTGCCGACGCAGATCCACGTTTCCATTCGGTACCTGGTCAATCTCTTTTTCCTCTATGCGTATCTCGCGGCCGGCGGCGTTGAAATACTGACGACTATTCCGGCCGCCCTGTTTCGCCCTGGATATTTCCGCGCCCTGGCTCCGTCCCTGGCCTTGCTTCTCGCCCTTGCTTGCGGCTGGCCCATGGCCGCAGCCATGCCCTTTTACGTCAAGCGCGACAGCATGACCGTCAAAAGCGTGCTGGCTGACCTGGAAATAAACCGCGACAATGTGGACTGGCTTCTTTTTTTCCGCAACCGACACCTGAAAATCGTCGCCGATTGGTATCTGCGCGACGCGTTCGCCACACCGGCCTGTCTCCCCGAACGGGCCTACCGCCGCTTTTTCCTGATCACTCCCCGTGAATCGGCCGACCGCACTCCCCCGTCGGGAACTCTTCCCGTGGCCGAAACCTTCTGGGGGAACATCACCAAGGGCGGCATCGTCAACCATGCCCCCCTGCCCCTGGAAGTCCCCTATGTGGCGGATTTTACCAACCTGGACTTTTTCGCCGACATGTTCGGCGCGCAAAACATTGCCCCTGACCTGGAGTACGCCACACTCGCCCTTTACGACTGCCGTCTGCCAGGCCGGGCAGTCTTCGCCTTTGCCGCACCTGCGGGGACCACGGCCGGGGAGGCCCAGGCCACGGTGACCCTGGCCTTGCGCCCGGGCAAGGCGGGCCTCCCCGAGGCCCGGGCAACCGTCCTGGCCGGCACCTCCCCCGAAGCCTTGCGGCCGCTGGCCACGGCCACATCCCGGGATTTTCACCCAGGCGACGACCGGCTCGACCTGCAAGTCACCCTGCCTTCCCCGGACACAACCACGGGCCGTACGTTTCTCGCCGTGGAAATCGATCCTGGCCATGTGGACGGCTTCCTTGAAGTGGCCGGCGTCCGGATGACGCCACCGCAGGGCCTGCGGCCAACGCCCGGCGCGCCTGAACTTTGGTGGCGCCGTGCAGCGGCCATCGCCGCCAACACGCATGTTCTGCCGAGCCTAGGAGCGGCCAGGGCCGTCTCCGGCGGAACAACGCTCTTCGGCTTCGCCGATACGCCCGACCCGGCCCTGGGGCTGGGTGGCCCAGAGGATCTGGCCGCCTATTTGGCAGCCTATCCGTGTGACGCGCCGGTCGCTACAGCAACCGACGCCGCGGGAATCATCCGGGTGCGTTATTTCGACCCGGGTCTGCGCTTTCCCCTGACTGTTCTGGGCGTCACGCCGAGGCTGGTCCTGCCGGGCTTTGGCCGGCCGGTCACGGCCAAAGGGCTCGTGGCAGCCGGGCACGTGGCCGGGCAGACGCTCGATTTCGGGACAGCGCAGGCCACATTGCCCGTATGCGCCCCGGAAGGCTCCCGCCTGCTCCTGGATGCAACCGGCAGTGGGCTGCTCCATTTTTCCCCGACCTTCGACCGGCCGCTTCCACAAATCCTCGATGCGACCTTCATCCAAGACGCCGTAGACGCCGTCCCCGGCGAGCCGGCGCTGACGTGTTCGGGTGACGCCCCGTGCTTCCTGACCTACGCCGTGACGGCCCCGCAGAAGCGCAAAAGTGCAGCTGCGCCCATCACGGGCTTCCGCCTAGCCTGGTATCCGGTCGTGCTCACCGACGGCACCGGACACAACCGCATCAGCGTAGCCTATTCGACGGATGGCACCCGGTACGAACCTCTGGGCGAGTTGCGAAGCAGAGGAGATTTTTTCTGGTACAGCGGCGGGATGCGCATGGTCCGGGAAGTGCATCTGACCCGACCGGCGGACAAACTGTACGTTCGGTTTTCCTTGTCAGGCGCGGGAGCCAGACTGCGGAGCGCGCCGGAGACACCGCTTAGCCTCGACGTGACTCTGGCCGAAACGAGCTTTTCCGGCTTGGCCCTGCCCGAGGGCCCCGTGCCGGTAGCCAGTCAGGACGGCGCGACTTCGGTGCTGCCAACCTTGGAGCCGCCGCGCTTCGGGCTCAGCTTACGGGAGCGTCTATAAGGAAGTGCGCCCGCTCATGACCACCCCCGTCGAAGCAATGGTTGACAGACGCCCCGGTTTCGGGATTAGTGCCTCGTTGGCCGCGCGGAATCCGACTCGCGGCGCACTCCGCCGTCTCCCATGCGACACGGCGACCCCCCTGGAGCAACATCCCATGATGCACGGAAAAAAAGTGGTGGTGGTCATGCCCGCCTACAACGCGGCCGCCACCCTCGAAAGGACTTACGCCGAAGTGCCCAAGGACATCGTGGACGAGGTCATCCTCGTCGACGACTGCAGCCGGGACAACACCATCGAGCAGGCGCAAAAGCTCGGCCTGCGCTGCTTCCGCCATCACCAGAACTGGGGCTACGGCCGCAACCAGAAGACCTGCTACGCCGAGGCCTTAAAGACCGGCGCGGACGTGGTCATCATGGTCCACCCCGACTACCAGTACACGCCCAAGATCATCCCGGCCATGGCCAATCTGGTGACCTGCGGCGAGTACGACGCGGTGATCGCCTCGCGCATTCTCGGCGGCACGGCCCTGCACGGCGGCATGCCGCTGTACAAGTACGTTTCCAACCGCTTCCTGACGCTCTCCCAGAACCTGCTGCTTTCCGCCAAGCTCTCGGAATACCACACCGGCTACCGGGCCTTTTCCCGCGAGGTGCTGGAAGCGCTGCCGCTTTGGGAAAATTCCGACGACTTCGTCTTCGACAACCAGATGCTGGCCCAGACCATCTACTTCGGCTACCGCATCGGCGAGGTGTCGTGCCCGACGAAGTACTTCGAGGAAGCCTCGTCCATCAATTTCCGCCGCAGCTGCACCTACGGCATCGGCGTGCTCCAGACCTCGCTGCAATTCCGCCTGCAGAAGTGGGGCCGCAAGCAGTACGCCATCTTCGACAAGAACGGCCGGGGGCTTTCTAGCCCCAATCCCCCGTACTACGCCGACGAGTCGCCGAACTGCGATCCGGCCAGCTGAAGTCCGGCCCGGCAAGCGCGCCGAGCGTCGTTCCCCTGACGTCAAAGGTCCGCCGCAGCCAGCCGGCGAAGCGGCGGACCTTGGCCAGAAAGCCGTCCACCGCGGCCTTGTCCGGGAAATGCGGACTGGCCCCGGGCAGCAGCTCCGAGGAATGCCAGAACAGGGTCACGGCGCGGCCGCCGCGCCGGACATGGGCGCGTACGGCCAGACGCATGGTCGCTTCTGGCATCCAGACCGGATTGACCCCAAGCGTCAGCGTTTTCATGAAAAACGTGCGCACGGCGTCCCTGCCCCGGGGCCCGAGCCGGTCGGACAGGGCGGCAAAAAACGCCGGGCTGCCCGGCGCGAGCGGCACCTGCGTGGTCGGGGCTTCGAGCAGACGCGGCCCGGCCGGGCCGGCCGGGCGCAGCCAGTAGGGGTCGGCCGGGGCCAGGAAGTGGTCCGGCCCGCCGCGCACGTGGCGCAACGGCGCCACGCTCGAATCGACCGAAAACCCGGCCTCGGGCAGCACGGCCATGGCCCGGCGGAAGAGGTTCCAGCGCCCCATGCGAAACGACGTCGCCCGCCTGCCGCAAAAGGCCGCGACAGCTTCCTGGAGCGACTCCAGCTTGGCCCGGAAGACGTCCAGCGGCATGACCGCGGTGGACACGGGTTCGGGCCAGGGCATTTCGGGAAAAGGCGGCGTGTTCCAGGGATGCAGGTGCGCGCCCAGTTCGCCGCCCAGGCGCGCGAGCAGGCCCTCCAGGACCGTAAGGCTCGGCCCGTGGCGAAGCACCGGGTAATCGCAGAGACAGGTCAGGGGCAGCCCGAATTCCCTGGGCAGGAATTCCAGACGCTCAAGATGTGGAATATTGGTCAGGCCCGCGCCGCAGCGGGGGTAGGAGCCTGAAAAAAGCCCCTCCTCCTCCACATCGAGGCTGACGACGACGGCGAGCGGTTGTGGCGGCATGGCATTCTCCCGGCGCGCATCCTAGCGGCGCGCCGGAAAAAGTACAGTGCGACGGAAAAGGGCGACGTCGGCAGTCCCGGGCATGGGAATTGCTCACAATATGGAAATTCCGGAGACGGATCGAAAGGCGGACGGTTTTCCCTCGATTTCCTCGACCGTCTCCTGTAATGATGCACTTCAGGAGAAGCGCCGCTTCGGACGTCTCTCCTCCAGGAACGAAACATGATGCAGCGAGTGCCCCTTGCGTTGTTGCGAGCAGGGATGGTCCTGGCGGAGCCCCTGCGCCGCCGGGACGGGGCTCTTATGCTGCCGGCGGGCGTGGTCCTGACCGAACGGCATCTGGAACTGTTCCCGGTCTGGAGCGTCGAGGCGGCGGTCGTGGAGACCCCCGACGGCCCGGCCTGCCACGCCGCCCCGGCCGTTTCTCCCGACGACGCCCCCCTCGAAGCCGAAAACCTCGACGCCGCCCGCGAACTGCTCGCGGCGCGGTTCATCCATGCCGATCTCGGGTTTGCGCCCACGGCCGCCCTGTTCGCGCTGGCCCTGCCCCGCGCCGCCGCGCTTTTTGCCGCGCACGGCCCGTCCGCTCTGGCCCTGCCCCGCCCCCTGCCCGAAACGTCGCGGCCGCTCAGGCCGGAAACGCCGCCGCCGGGGCCCATGTCCGTCATCGAGTCCGACCCCAAGCTCACGTCGCTGCCGGACGTTTTCGTGCGCATCAACGAGGTCTTAAACGACCCCCGCAGCACGGCCAAGGAAGCCGCCGAGGCCATCGGCAAGGACACGAGTCTTTCCACCAAGCTGCTCAAAGTCGTCAACAGCGCTTTTTACGGCTTCCCGGTCAAGGTGGACACCCTGTCGCGCGCCGTGACCATCGTCGGCAGCCGCCAGCTCACCACCCTGGCGCTCGGCATTTCCGTCATCGCGCTGTTTAAGGACCTGCCGGGCGGGCTCGTGGACATGCGCTCGTTTTGGAAGCACAGCATCGCCTGCGGCGTGATCGCCTCGACCCTGGCCGGTCCGGAAGCCGGCGGCGAGGTGGAACGCCTGTTCGTGGCCGGGCTGCTCCACGACATGGGCCGGCTCGTGCTCTACCGCAACCTGGCCCCCCATGCCGCCTACGTGGTGGATGCCGCCCGGCGCGAGGGCATGCTCCTGCGCGAGGCCGAACGCGCCTGGCTCGGGTTCGACCACGCCATGCTGGCCGGCATGCTGCTGCGCAAGTGGCGCTTTCCGGAAAGCCTGGAAAAGGCCGTGCGCCACCATCACGGCGGTTTGGCCCACATGTCCATGCCCATGCCGGCCACGGTGCACGTGGCCGACGCCGTGGCCGGCGCGCTCGGCATCGGCTCGAGCGGCGAGATCTACGCGCCGCCGCTGTCTGCCGCGGCTTGGGGCGTGGTCGGGCTCGCGCCCGAACGCCTCCCCGACGTCGTGGCCGCCTCCACCGCGCATATCGAGGAAATCGCGCAGGTCTTTTTGCCGGACGAAGACTGAGCTCAGTCCCGGCGCTCCCCCACGCATTCCAGTATCCGGCGCACCCGGTGCCTGTAGGTGTGGTGCGCGGCGATATGCGCGCGCCAGGCCGCGACCAGGCCGTCGCGGTCACGCTCGCGTTCCCGGGCCAGATCCGGGATGTCCTGGGCTCGGGCATAGGTCACCGGGCGAGTCAACTCCTCGGGGAAAAGCGCGAGCCCCGGCGTTGCGTCGGTCAGCAGGCAGCCGCCCGCGGCCCAGACGTCGAAATGGCGCTGCGTAAGGCCGTGGGGCAGCAAGGGACTCACGGCCCCGACCACGAAGCGCGCCGCAGCGTAGAGGCCGGCGAGCGCCGGCCCGTAGGGCACGGGCGGCAGGGAAGCGAACGCCGCGCCGGCAAGCGCCGTCCAGGCCGCGTCCCCGCAAACGGTCAGTCTCCCGGAGCGCGCCGCCTCGCGGATGGCCAGCTCCCGCCAGGCCAGCCCGCTCTCCTCGGCCCCGCAGCCCACGCGGCGCGCCCCGAGTCCCGGCCAAAGCGTCTCCATGCCCTGGGCGCGCGCCCACCAGTCGTAATCGGGCCGCTCGCCGCGCAAAAGCATGGCCGTGGCCTGCCGCCACAGGTCGGGATCGGGCGAGAGGCCGGAGAAAAACGCCTCCTTGCCGGGAAAGGCGCTGCGCCCGACGAAGAGCAGCCGCCCGGCCAACTCCGGCCGGTCGGGCGCGGCCGCGAAAAAGGCCGGATCGGCGGCCAGCGGCAGGTGGCGGACGTTTCGCGCGCCGTGGCGCGTCAACGGCTCCACGAACCAGTCGTCGGTGACGAAAAGGCGCAGGTCGCGCCAGGCCGGGGTCTTCACGCCCGAAAGAACGTGGAAGGGATTGTCGGCCAGCCACGTGGCCACGGGCACGCCGGCCCTCGCCAGCAGCGCCTGGACCTCGCCGAAGCGGTCGAGGCCCGCGCAGTTGACGGAAAGGAAAAGCGCCGGCCGCTCCCGCTCCAGGCTCGCAAGCAGCCCTTCCCGCGACGCCACGCGCACGGCGAAGCCTTCCTCGGCCAGGGCCCGGGCGATGGCCGGGGCGAGCATGCTGCCCGGCATTTCCGGCATGAGCACCATGCCGGCGGCAGGCGCTTCGGAAGGTTCCGGCAGGAGCAGCGCGGCGCGCACCGGGGCCCAGAACTGCGGGAAAAGCTGCAGGGATTGCGTATGGAGAAGGATGTTGTCCGCGTCTTCCGCGTCGCAGGCGTCGATGCGCCGCCAGCGTTGCGGGATGGCCGCGCGCCAGTCTTCGCCCGCCGCCTGAAAAAACGCCGGGCACTCCAGGTAGCGCACGTCGGCGTCCGGCGGCAGCTGCGCGGCCAGGGCTGCCGGATCCGGGCCCAGGCCCAGGAGCAGCCAGCGGGAGCCGCCCGGCAGGGCCACGGCCTCGTGCCCCGGAGCCACCGCGCGCGTCACGCCGAGGGCGTCGGCCAGACGCAGCCGGGAGGGACGTTGCCGCATGGATCGCCTCGAAAACCGCAACCCGTCAGGGCCGGCACAGGCGCGGCACGATGCCGCCCACGCGCTCGCGGTAGCGGTCGTAGGCCGCGCCGAACTCCCGTCGCAGGTGCGCTTCCTCGTGGGGGATGCAGAGCTTGTAGAAGATCGCGGCCACCACGGGCGCGAAAAGCGTGAGCAACGTGCCCTGCACGAGCGAAAACCCCGGCACGAGCAGCCAGACCCAGGCGGCGTAAAGCGGATGGCGCACCACGGCGTAGACGCCGCGCGTGGCGAGCTGCTTCGCGTCCACGGCGGCGTACACGGCAAAGACGCCGAGCGCGTAGACCACGACGCCGAGCACCAGCAGCGTGCCGCCCACGGCGAAAGCCAGTCGCTCGGGCACGAGCCGGTCGCAGAAACCGGCGACGAGGACCGTGTCGTACAGCATCGCCAGCAAGGCGTAGAGAATCGTGGCGCGGTAGAGCGTCGTACCCATGCCCCATCGGTTCATGGCCCACCTCCTCGGATCATGGCTCCATTGTGGCCGAAGCGCGCTTGCTGTCAAGGGCGTACGCGCCTTGACGGCATGCCTGCGCCGGACGGTTGGAAGGACGCCCCCTGACGGCTGCTCGCCCGCGCTTTTTTCAAAACAGCTTCCTGACTTTCCGCAGCGCCCGCAACGGCCGTTCCTGACGCCCCCTGAACACTTGGCAAGCCCGTTGCAAACGGGTTTGCCTTCGCCTGCGACGGCCCGCTTTGCACCTTCGGCGCATGGAAAATGTTGCACAAGACGCCCGCGCGCCGCCGCGCATTTCATTTGCACACAGCGCAACACGCGCTTTCCCTTGTACGGCGCATGTCGAATCGGCGTTTGCGCCACGCTCTTTCGTCGTTGTTTCTATTGAACCACGTCCGGCTGCATGGTAACTTGTTCAAAAAGTATTCGCTGTCGCAAACAACCCGGCAAGAGGAGGCGATCATGTCCGAACATGGGCAAGGCCATTCCGGCTCCGCGACCTGGTTACGCAGCATCTCCCTCCGCTGGCGCTTCGTGCTTCTGATCGCCCTCTTCACCCTTTTCGTGTGCGGCGTGACGGCCATGTTCCATATCGGCATGCAAAACCTTGCCGACAGCGGTGTGGACTCGGCGCAAAAGATCATGCTGCAAGGACAAAAGGACAAGCTCGTCGTCGCGTCCGATGCCTTGGCCTCCTCCATCGGCGCGGCCGTCAAGGACCTGCCCGACAAGGCGGCCAAGATCGCCATGATCCGAAACATGGTGGACGAGTTCCGCTTCGAGGAAGACAAATCCGGCTACTATTTCGTCTACGAGGGCACGGTCAACGTCGCCCTTCCCATCGCCAAGGACAGGCAGGGCAAGGATTTGAGCGCCGCGCAGGACAAAAACGGCGTCGCATACGTGCGCGAATTGGCGCGCAGGGCCCAGTCGGGCGGCGGGTTCGTCGAATACGTCTTCCCCAAGCCCGGCCAGGGCGACCAGCCCAAGCTCGCCTACGCCGTAATGATCCCCGGCACGGACCTCTGGCTCGGCACGGGCGTGTACATCGACAACATCGAGAGGGAAAAGGCGGCCATCAGCGCGAAGTCCCAGGAAAAAATCAACAGTCTTGTCCTTCGCATCCTGGCCGGCGTCGGCATCGGGCTGCTCGTACTGATCGGCCTTTGCCTGCGCATCATCCGCTCCATCGCCGCGCCCATCCGCCATGCCACGGAAGCGGCGACGCGCTGCGCCGCCGGCGACCTGGACATCGCCTTGGACGCCTCGGGCCGTGACGAGGCCGCGCGCATGCAGGGGGCGCTCAACACCATGGTGGCTACGCTTCGCGACAACATGGCCGCCATCGCCGCCAAGACGCGCGAAGCCGAAGACAAGGCCCACGCCGCCGAAAGCCTGCGCCGCCAGGCCGAGGAAGCCATGGCCCAGGCCGAGGCGGCCAGGGCCGAGGGCCTGCGCCATGCGGCCGAACGCCTCGGCGGCGTGGTGGGCGTCGTCTCCAGCGCGTCGGCCGAGCTTTCGGCCCAGATCGGGGAATCGAGCAGCAGGGCCGAGGATCAGTCCCGGCGCGTGGCCGAGACGGCCACGGCCATGGAGGAGATGAACGCCACGGTGCTCGAAGTGGCGAGAAACGCCGGAAACGCCGCCGCCACATCCGAAGAAGCCCGCAACAAGGCCAACGCGGGCGCGGACGTGGTCGGGCGCATGGTGGAGCGCATCGGCCGCATCCGCGACCAGGCGCAGGCGCTCAAGGGGGACATGGGCCGCCTCGGCGCACAAGCCCAGGACATCGGCCGCATCATGAACGTCATTTCGGACATCGCGGACCAGACCAACCTGCTGGCCCTAAACGCCGCCATCGAGGCCGCGCGGGCCGGCGAGGCCGGGCGGGGCTTCGCCGTGGTCGCCGACGAAGTGCGCAAGCTTGCGGAAAAGACCATGACCGCCACAAAGGAAGTGGGCGAAGCCATCGGCGGCATCCAGCAGGGCACGCGGCGCAACGTGGAAAACGTCGAACAGGCTGCCGGCGAAGTGGAACAGGCCAGCGCCCTGGCCGGGGAAGCCGGACAGGCGCTGACATCCATCGTCACGCTCGTGGACAGCGCCTCGGACCAGGTCCGCGCCATCGCCACGGCGGCGGAGGAACAGTCCGCGACGAGCGAGGAGATCAACCGCACCATCGAGGAGGTCAACGCCCTGGCCGCCGCCGCGTCCCGGGCCATGGACGAGGCCTCCACGGCCGTGGACGAACTGGCCAGGCAGGCCCAGGAACTGGCTTCGCTCACCCAGGAACTGGAAAGCGAAGGGCAAGCGACGGCGCGCAAGGCGCTGGCATAACGGAGCCGGCCGTTCTCCCGCTTCCGGGCCCCCTCCCGGCCGTCTCCGTTTGCGATTCGGGGCGCGCTCGGCAGTATCGTGCAAGAAATGGCGAGGATCGTACCTCCCGCCCGTGACCCCGAAGGAGTATATACGCCCTCGGGCCGACGATCCGCACGGCCCGAGGGCCCGCAACCCCTGCAAGAAACGACGGCCAGGGCGGGGACGCGCCATGCTTGGCGTCCTCTTATGGCTTGGGCGCTCTATGATGCAGGGTGCGAGCGAAACCCGGGCAGACCCCACAAAGGCGAAATGGCATGGAAAAAGCAAAAGTATATTTCACGGATTTCCGCACCAAGGCTTTCGGCGACGGTCTGCCGACAAAGCTCAAGAAAATGCTCAAGAAGGCCGGAATCGGCCAGATCGACATGAAGGGCCGGTTCGTGGCCATCAAACTGCATTTCGGCGAGCTCGGGAACATCAGCTACCTGCGCCCCAACTACGCCAGGGCCGTGGTGGACGTCGTCAAGGCGCTCGGCGGCAAGCCTTTCCTGACGGACTGCAACACCATGTATCCGGGCAGCCGCAAAAACGCCCTGGAGCATCTGGAATGCGCCTGGGAAAACGGCTTCACGCCGTTGACCGTCGGCTGCCCGATCCTGATCGGCGACGGCCTCAAGGGCACCGACGACATCGTGGTCCCCGTCAATGGCGGCGAATACGTACAGGAGGCCAAGATCGGGCGCGCCGTCATGGATGCGGACGTGTTCATCAGCCTCACCCACTTCAAGGGACACGAAGCGACCGGGTTCGGCGGCACGATCAAGAACATCGGCATGGGCTGCGGTTCCCGCCGGGGCAAGGCGGAGCAGCACAGCGACAGCAAGGCGACGATCAACGAAGCCCTGTGCAAGGGATGTCGTGCCTGCCTCAAGGAATGCGCCAACAACGCCCTGGAATTCAACAAGGAAACCAAGAAGACACACGTCAACCTGGACAACTGCGTCGGCTGCGGACGCTGCCTCGGCGCGTGCAACTTCGACGCGATTTCCTTCGGCTACGACGCCGCGGTCGCCTCCCTGAACCGCCGCATGGCGGAATACGCCAAGGCCGTTCTCGACGGCCGACCGCACTTCCACATCTCGCTGATCGTGGACGTCTCCCCCAACTGCGACTGCCACGGCGAAAACGACGCGCCCATCCTGCCCGACATCGGCATGTTCGCGTCCTTCGACCCGCTTGCGCTGGATCAGGCCTGCGTGGACGCCTGCCTCAAGGCCACGCCGCTGCCGGGCAGCCAGCTCAGCGACAACATGGCCAAGCCGGGTTTCGTGGACCACCACGACCACTTCACCAACTCCAGGCCCGAGTCCGAATGGCGCACCTGCCTGGACCACGCCGCGAAAATCGGCCTGGGCACCCGGGAATACGAGGTGATCGTGGTCAAATAGGCCTCCCGGGCGCAACCGGCCCCACGCCGGCGGCCAGCCAAGGACGCCCAACGCATCGCGGGCCTTTTCCCCCGTTTCCCCCGGGAGAAAAGGCCCGCGCTTTTTTCATGCCGCTGCGCCCTCACATGCGCTCTTCCCTCCCCTGCCTTCGATAAACGGGCGCGGCATGGAAGTCATCCGCCGAGCAGGGCGCCCGGATCCGTACGGACACTGCGCACCACTGGCGCGACCTGGTTCGTGGCCAGGGCGCACAGCCATCCCGGGGCCAATGCAGGACGAAAGATCCTCCAGACTTCCCCTCCAAGGCGAATGGCCTCCCCCCGGGCGTCGATGCGCCCCGGATCCAGGGTCATTCCCCGTCCGTCGGCCTTGAGCGCCGCCTCCTTGCCCGTCCATAATTCAAGGGCCCGCCTGGATTGATCCCCGGCCGACCGGATATCGTCCATTTCTTCAGGACCGAAAGCCGCATCCAGCGACTCGACAGGGAGGGGAGCCAAGACCTCCACGTCCACGCCCACCCGACCGGACAAGCTGACCGCTGCCGCGACAAGTCCGCCGGAGTGGCTCACGCTGCAATCCGCGGCGCAGCCCGACAGGGAGGGGCGGCCAAACCGGTCCACGCGCCACCCCGCCAGATCGATGGGGGCCACGCCCAGGGTTTCCAGGGCCAGCCGGACAAGCAACCGTCCCAGGACTCGTGCTTGGCGATCCATCGGATTGCGCCAGCGCATTATTTCCCGGCCCATGCAAGGGGGCAATTGGTTAAGCGCGGCGGCCATGTACCCGTCCGGCCACAGCTCCCGGGCCTCCGCACAGACCAGAATCACCCTGCCGGACATGGATCAAACGGGGTCAAACGGTTCGCCATGCGTTTCCAATGCCGCCAGCCATCGAGGGGAGGAGCACACGTCAGCGCCTGCGCGCCTTCGTGCAACAAAAAGGCATTCCAAACAAATCCAACGTCTGCCCTTTTGTGCGGTGCAGACTTGAGGCGGCCGTTCAACCGACACGCCTCGCCGGCGCTCCCTGCCATTTGGTGCCCTGCGGCAGGGTCTCGCCCTTCATCAACAGGGAAAGATCCCCCAGGGACACATTGTCCTCAAGGCAAGTGTCGTAGAGCACCGTGGCTTTCATGCCCACGGTGCAGCGCTTTCCTATGGTCACCTTGCCCACTTTCATGACCCGGTCCTCGAACAGGTGGGTCTGCAGGTTGGCGTCCTCGTTCAAGGCCGCCTCCTCACCGATCTCCACGAGATCGAATTCCGTAAACCAGGTGGAATCGATGTAGCAGCGCGGCCCCACTCGCATGCCAAGCATACGCAAGGGCCAGCGGATGAAAGGCGTTCCCCGTAAAAGTTCGAGCAAAAACAGCGTCCCGAAATTCTCGTATACCCCTGTCACCAACTCCGTGCGCCAGACGAAGCCGCACCAGAGCGGATGGTTGCTTTCGCGGTAACGGCCGACCACAAGCCATTTGAGCCCGGCCACCAGCAGCAGCGCCGCCACTCCCGCAGCCAGATACAGAAACGGAAGCGACGCGATCTGGAGCCACAAGGGCAGCCAGTCCTGGTACATGTCCACCACGTTCATGATCATGGTGGCCAGCAGCACGAAAAGCGTCAGCGGCAGGGTGACGCGAAAGAACTCGATGACATAGCGCAACAGCACCAGATGCCCAGGCGGGGCATAGGTTTGCTTTTCCGAAAAGCGTTCGGCCTCCTGCCGCCTTGGCAAATGGATGGCCGGGGAGCCGAACCAGGAGGTTCCCGTGGGCACGGGATTGGCGACCGGCGTGGTGGACAGGCAGCCGATCAAGGCCCCGTCGCCAAGGACCATGCCTCCGGGCACCAGGGCGCTGTTGCCAACGAACGTCCTGTCGCCCACGTGCACGTATCCGATGCTGATGGAACCGCCGCGCACGCTGGGCGCGCCGACCATGACGTCGTCGGCCAGGAAACAGGCCTTGCCGGCCACGAGGAATTCGGGGTTCACGTGGCGCACCGTGGAGATCTCCGACCCCTTGCCCAGGCGCGCCCCCAGGACCCAAAACCAAGGCTTGAGGTACAGCGTGGAATAGAGCGTGCCCAAGATCTCCAGGCTCACCTGCATAAGCTGCGTGAGAAACCACTTGCGCCAGTAGAACCAGCTGCGCAACGGATAGCGCCCTTCCTTGATACGGGGAAGAAACAACCATTTGAAAAAGGCTATCTCGAAACATATCAGCATGATGAAGGAGATGCCGACCACGGGAGCGTAGAGCGTCCACCAGTAATACTGATCAATGTTGTCGAGGATCTCCATGAACATCAAACCCGGGAAAATCGCGCCTTCCACGAGCAAGGGAAACAGAAACACTCCCAGAACGAAAAACACCCCATAGCCGAAGGACCAGGTCCTGGGGGCGGGGACATCCTCGAAAGCGCCCGTCGGCACGGCCGGAGTGCCGCTATACAAGTTCCCGGAAGGGATGACTCCGCCTTCCGGCAGCATGGACAGGTCCGCCAAACCGGAATGGTCCTGCATGACGGTGTTGGGGCCGAGCACCGAGCGGTTGCCCACGAAGCAGTTCCTGCCGATGGTCACGGGAGCCAGGTGCAGTTGGCCGTCCTCCACCCAGGATCCGTCCACGCTGCTGTCGTAGCCGATGCTCGTGCCGTCGCCCACGGTGAGGAGGTCGAAGGTCATCAGCCCCGCGGTGCCGAAAAAGACATCCTTGCCCACACGTGCTCCGAGCAGGCGGTAATACAGGCAGATCAGGGGCGAGCCCGCGAGATATTTCACGGCCACGGCCCGGGACAGCTGGCGAACGAACCAAAACCGAAAATAGTACCAGCCCCACAGCGGATGCCGGCCGGCCTTGATGCGCCCGAGAAGCAGCCATTTGGCCAGCGCCACCAGGGCCAGCAGCAGGGGATACGACACGGCGTAGACCAACAGGCCGGCAGCCAGGGACGGGCCCAGTTCCCAGTGGTCCAAGAGCAGATACGCCGAGGTGAAAAACGGTCCCAGCCACTGCCAGGCATAGACCCCGGCCAGCAGCAACACGGCCAGGAACTGGCCGCAAGCGCAGGCGAAGTGGCGCGAGGGGGGGATTTCCCTGAAGACTTGGCCCGTGGCCGGTTTCGGCGTCGTTGTGCCCTGGTCGCCGGTGGCGGCCAGGGATTCTATGGTCGGGTGCTGGTAGACGTCGCCGACGGAGACGCCGGCAAACCCGGGCACATGGCGCAGCTTGGAAACCATGACCGCCGCAAACAGCGAATGCCCGCCCAGGTCCAGGAAGAAGTCATCCGTAACCGAAAGGCCCTTGCGTTTGAACACTTCCTCCCACACCCCGGCCACGTCGCGCTCGGCTTGATTGCGCGGGGCGGTCACCTGGCGGTCCCGATCCTCGAAAGGGTCCACCGGGGCAGGCAGGGCCTTGCGGTTGACCTTGCCGCTGGTCAGCAGGGGCAGCGCGGCGATCACGTCCAGGGTCGCGGGCATCATGTAGGGCGGCAGGCGCCTGGCCACCGTCTCCCGCATGAAGCCCAGGTTCAGGCGCGTGCCCTGACGGGCCACCACGTAAGCGGCCAGCTGCCCTGTTTCCCGCCACATGGTCACCGCGGCGCACTGCACTCCCGGGCACTGCATGAGCACGGCCTCGATCTCGGAAAGCTCGATACGGTAGCCCCGGACCTTGACCTGGTCGTCGGCCCGGCCGAGGTAGTCGATATCCCCGTCCTCGGTGAAGCGGGCCAGGTCCCCGGTGCGGTACAGGCGCACCGGTTCGCCGGTGACCCGCTCCGTCGTGATGAAGCGGTCCCGCGTGAGGTCGTCGCGGTTCAAGTATCCCCTGGCCACGCCCGGGCCGCCGATATAGAGCTCTCCTTCGGCTCCCGGGGGCACGGGGTCGAGCTTTTCGTCCAGGATGTAGCAGCGGTAGTTGGGCAGGGCCTGGCCGATCGTCACCGGCCGGTTGGGAACGAGTATGCCGTAGGTGGCCGCCACGGTGGTTTCCGTCGGGCCGTAGGAATTGAATATGGTCCGGGTGGGTCGGTGCCAGCGTGCGGCAAGGTCCTTGGGGCAGGCCTCGCCGCCCACGATGAGGATGCGCATGGTGTCGATGTCGCCCTCGATCATGGAAAGAAGCGTGGGCACGCAGGACAGCACGGTCACTCCCCGCTGGCTCAAGGCTTGGCCCAGCATGGGCCCGGTGCGCATGATCTCCTTCGTGCCGGCCACCAGGGTGGCCCCGTGCAGGAACGCCATCCAGATTTCTTCCAAGGAGGCGTCGAAGGCCGTGGAAGCGCATTGAAAAACGCGGTCCTCGGCATTGATGCCGTAGACCTTGGCCTCGGAGCGCACCAGGCTGCAGATGTTGCGGTGCTCGATCAGGCAGCCCTTGGGCCGGCCGGTGGTGCCCGAGGTGTAGATCACGTAGCACAGGCTCTGCCGGCCAAGCCCTGTCTGCCCCCGGCTCAGGGGCGTGTCCGGTTGTCCCGCCAGCCCAGGGCCGTCGCGGTCAGCCAAAAAGACCGGGGTGTCGCCGACCTCCTGGCCCAAGGCTTCAAGCAGCGCCGCATCGGTTATGCACAACCTGGCGGCGCAATCCTCCAGAATGAATCCGACCCGGTCCGGAGGATAGGCCGGGTCCAGGGGCACATACGCAGCACCGGCCTTGAGCACGCCCAACATCGCAACGTAAACGAATTCGGTCTTCGGCAACAGCAGGGCCACCCTGTCTTCATGCCCGACGCCGATACCTCGCAAATAATGCGCCAGCTTGTTGGCTCTGCTATTTAGCTCTTGGTACGTTATTTTTACAAAACCGCTCTCCACAGCTGTCTTGCCGGAAAAATTCTTGACGGAAACTTCGAAAATTTCATGAAGAAGTTCGTCTCGATCCAAATCGGCATCATATGGCAACCCATTGAATTGTTGCAACAACTCTTCCTTTTGGACATCTAGCATTTACAATGCCCCTTTTGTTCACGGCAACTCTAAAATCTATACTCGGCAACATACGACGCACCAGTCATATCCGGCAGAGCTACCCATCATTGGCATGCGTATATATTTTCTACACATTAAAAACTGAAGCTATGTAGATATCGATATTTTTTAACCGAACCAAAGTATCGCCCGATGCCTAAGCCGTGTCTACAGCCCCTTGGTCTTATCGGTCAGACATTTGCGAGTGACACGCATCGCATGAAAACAATGCATTCAAAATAGTCAAATGTCCAATGCAAAATAGCATGCACTATGTAATCCTCCCCTTTTTAGGGTGTCTGAAAAATAGGGCTATGCAGCCGTTCTCGGCTTCTGTTTCGGGGTGATGCCGCCGATGCCCATGTTGGGCCGCTCGTTGTTGCAAGTCCAGAGCCACTTGTTGGCGTAGCTCCTGACTCCTTCGATATTTTAAAACAGGTGCTGCCCAAGCACGCCGCAACGCACGGTGCGGTTACGATCCTCGGGCAGTACGTCGAGAACCTTGATCGGACGACGTGCGGAAGAAACGACGCTGGCATCGACAATGGCCCCTTCGCGGACCAGAAATCCCCGACGTTCCAACTGATGGTTGAGTTTATCCAGCAGGCGCTTGAGGATATTGCGCTCCACCAGGCTCTGGCGGAAACGGCAGATCGTGGTGGCGTCCGGAACCTCGTCGTGGTCCAGGGAAAGGCCCGTGAACCGGACAAAGGACAGGCGATCACACAAGGCCCCAACGGGGAGCGTTGGCGCCGGTGCTTTTTTCAAAAGAAAAAGGGGTCACCGATTTCTCGGTAACCCCTTGGCATGCTTCGTGGTGGAGCTGGAGGGAATCAAACCAACGACCTCTCGAATGCCATGCCAACAGGAGAGCACAACATATTAACATACTGTATTTTTTATAAAATCATGGGAGCCGCATTGCTTTTGTTGGCTCCTGCCAACGGTCATTGTGGCATGACAGCCAACGCGGCTCTCAAGGTGGCGAGCATAGAACACATCGCCAACACGTTCAATGTGATCGCGTAGCTGGACGTGGCTCAGTGGCTGAACACTGAGAGTGTCAATACTATAGGGCAGATCAAGTCCATCAATATCATCGAGAATCCGGTTCTTTTGCTTCAGGGATATTTCGTCGCCGTAAAGGGTCAAGTCAATATCTGAACCCGGCTTGTACGTCCCCTTGGCACGGGAACCATAAAGCACTACCTTTTCAACCTCGGGGTGCCTTGCGAAAACCGAGTTGATTTTTCCTATTGTTTGCTCACTGAGTCCGAACTGCATTACTCGTTTCCAGATTGCTCGTAGAGGTGGCTAAATCTTTTTGACATCTTCGCAACTGCCAACGTGACTGTGGTTCACTTCTGTCGACCATCAGCCAGGAGCGTTTATACAGTCTTCGGAACACTTTCGGCACCACTCTGACTCAATAGGCCAGTTGCTGCGCCATTTCCTACTCAGGGTCACCTTCGATGCGGGCGGCGAGAAATAGGGCAATTGTTTTGGCAAGCCGTTCGGCTTCCATGCCATCTGGCTACCTGGCCGCCTCGCCCCCTCTACCATACGACTGCGCCACAATTCGCCAGCATCAACGGAGCGGTAGCGCCGACGCGACTATCGGGTGGCCTTTGACAACCTGGAATCGTTCGCTGCTCGAAGCGTCTCCAAAATTTCTTCACATTTGGCGGTAACCCGTCGCTTCATGCCCATGGAAAGGGCAAGCGCCTTGACATTGGAATTAATGCGGGAAAGTCGAACGACTTCAGTATTGGCTGCCTCAAAATCATTGAGCGCTGCTTGCCCACTCTGGAGCGCTCTAAGCGCTTGTCCACTGGCCATGCCTAGCATCCTCGTCATGGCCTCATGCGCAACCTTAAAGCTGTCAGTCATTTCTTTTTCCACGACATCCATTCTGACATCCGAAGACTCGGCGATGTGAGGGGCCTGCAAGGCAAGGATATTGGCGACCATGCCGAGGGCGAGCACGCTCTGCTCGGCGATCTCGCTGCCGTCTGGGGATTGCTTGCTTGACGCGACAGTCTCGCGCATCGCTCGTGCAAACGCCGTGAAATACAAGAAAGCTTCGTTTGAAGAGAGACGATAGGCCTTCAGATTGGTATTGAGCACAGCCTGTCCGAGCAATTCCCTGTCGACGGTGAGGAATTCCTCCCAGGCTGTCGAAAATTCTCCCAGGAGTTTCGCCTCTGTCCCTGCGGGCTCCTTCTCTATTACGGAAAGGAGCTCCTTGCGTCTCTGCTCAACCTTTTCCGTTAAGGCCTCCGCCTGGGCGGCATACTGTTCGGATTCCGCATCCGAACCGGCCACAACTGCATTTCGCTCCGCTTCCACGGAGGCAAGCAGATCGGCGAGCATTTGCGTCACGAGATGCGATTTCTGCAGCTGGGAAGCGATGACGCCTTTAATATCGTCACTGCCGGTGCGCTGTTCCCATGATTGATAGACAAGGAGAAGGCCAACGAAGACGGCAAGGGCAAGAACTCCATTACGGCGGATTTGTTTCACAACGATCCCCTTTTCCTTAACACCTTCATGGTCCGTGTGATCCGGCGATTCTCGCCTCGTCTTGCTGGAGAAACCGATAGCCCACACCGGATTCGGTCCGGACGAAGCGTGGGCGGGAGGGAATGGGTTCGATCTTATGGCGCAACTGATGGATATAGATACGAAGATAATGTTCCTTGTCCGCAGCGTTAGGCCCCCAAACCGCCTGGAGCAATTGTCGATGCGTCACTACTTTGCCTGCATTTTTAGCCAAATAGGCAAGCAAGTTGAACTCGATCGGCGTGAGATGGATTTCCTGCCCGCCGAGATGTACTTGGCGGTCCGTCAAATTTACCCGCAATTCGCCGGACACGATCTCCTGTCCGACCGGCCCGCCTTTTGCCGCCGCCAAACGCAGAGCCACGCGGATGCGGGCGGCAAGTTCGCCGACGCCGAAGGGCTTGGTGAGGTAGTCCACCGCCCCCCCATCTAGGGCAGCTACTTTGGCTTCCTGCGCTTCCCGCGCTGACAGGACAATGATGGGAGCTTCAGTCATACCGCGTAATATCGACAGGACTTCCAGGCCATCCAAATCAGGCAGGCCCAGATCGAGGAGAATCAGGGCAAAGCCCGCGCTTGCGGCCATGGCCACGCCCTGTTTTCCAGTTTCCGCTTCCGAGACTTTGTATCCTTGCTCCGTGAGCACGGTCCGTAGAAAACGACGGATGGGCTGTTCATCATCCACGACGAGGATTTCCTGCGCTGTTGGATTCATGATGGGCAACTCCTCATCGCAAGGGCAGGGTCACGTCCAGGCGCAATCCCCCACCTGGGGCGTTCTTGGCCACGATTTCCCCGCCGTGCACCTTGGCGATGAGGCGGCAGATGGCCAGCCCCAGCCCGTAGCCATCCGCGCCGGTTCCCCGGTTCACCCTGTAGAATCGCTCGAAAATTCGTTCGAGTTCCTGCGCGGGCAACCCGTTGCCCCGGTCGGTCACTTGAATCAACATCTGATCTTTTATGGCCTTAGCCGCAATGGTCACTGGCGTGTCGGCCGGGGTATGCTTCACCGCGTTTTCCAGCAGGTTGACGAAAAGCTGTTCCATGAGGACCTCGTCCACGGTGACCATGGGGAGGTCGGCAGGCAAGTCCACGGAAACGGGATGCTCGGCCAAGTACGGTTCCAGCCGAGCCAGCGCCGCGCCGACAACCTCTTCCAGGGGTAATGACTGGAAATGGGGCTTGAATTTGCCCGATTCAAGCTTGGCCAGGCGCAGGAGATTGCCCACGAGACGACTTAACCTGTCGGATTCCCGGTGAATGTTCTCGGCTAGGCCCCGCACGGTGCCGAATCGGGCGTTTTCGCCAAGCATCATGATGGCTTCGGCGGAACCGGAGATGGCCGCCAAGGGAGTCTGAAAATCGTGGGTGACCGAAGAAAGCAACGAGGTCTTGAGCTTCTCCGATTCCATGGCCACGAGCGTGGATTTGGCGGCGTCCTCCAACCGGTCCACCTCCAGCGCCTGGGCGATCTGGGCCAAAAAGGCCTCGAGGAGTCGCTGTTGGTCCGGAAAGGCCAGCCGCGTTTTCGCTTCTGTCTGTCCCGCGTCGAGGGCCACCACGCCCACGACCCCGCCTGCTCCTTTGAGCGGCAGGAACAGGATCTCCGAGTCCGGCAGGGTCTGCGTTCCCCAGCCTGCCGCCTTGCCGTTGGTCAGCACCCATTGGGCCATGCCGAGATGCTTGCCGTGCAGCGCCGATGTCCCCGGGGTCTTGGCCCTGACCAGGAGCGCGTCCGCCTCGTCCGGCAAGAGGAAAACGACACGGACTTTGAAAACATCCTCCAGATGGCGCTGTGCCACGGCCAGTAGGTTGTCCATGCCGCGCATGGCCACGAGCTCCCGTCCCAGGGCGGCCAGGGCCGCGCTTTGTCGACCGGCGCTCACGGCCGTATCCGCCTGCCGTTTGAGTTTGCCGGCCATGGAACTGATGACCATGGCGACCAGGAACATGACGATGAACGTAATGAGGTGTCGGACGTCCGAAACGGCGAAGCTGAAACGGGGGGGCACGAAAAAGAAGTCGAAGGCCACCACGCTCATGACCGAAGTGAATATGGCCGGGCCTCGCTGTAGCCAGATGGCCACGGCCATGACGCCCAGCATATAGACCATGATTAGGTTGGCCAAGTCGAGCACCGGAAAAATAGAAAAGCAAAGGCCTGTGCATAGGGTCAAAATGCCTGTGGCCGCCACGTAGTTCCGCCAGCGCAGTACGGGGCGGGACGTTTTCGCCACAGGTGCGGGAGAGGCCGCGCCGGCGTCGCCCCGGATGACATGGACGTCGATTTCCTCGGATTCTCGGATAAGTCGATCGACGGGGCTGCCGAAGACGTAATCCCGAAGGCGTCGCCGCATGGGCTTGCCCACGACGATCTTGGTGACGTTTTGCTGTCTGGCGAAGGCCACTATTTCACTGGCCACGCTGACGCCCGAGATGACGAAGGTTTCTGCGCCAAGCTCCTCGGCAAGTTTCAAGTGCCGCAAGGCGCTGTCCCGAGCTTGTTGCGGCAGGTCGGATTGGATGGATAGGGCCAGCCAGGGGGCGTGAAGTTCCGAGGCAAGACGCTTGGCCGCCCGGACCAGTTTGGCCGAACTCGGGGATGGGCCCACGCAAACAAGTATCCGCTCCGAGGTGGGCCAGGTGGTCTGGATGGAGCGGCCGTGCCGGTAGACCAGGACCTCGGTGTTGGCGCGCTGGGCCGTGGCCCGCAGGGCCAGTTCCCGAAGGGCCATGAGGTTCCCTTGACGGAAGAAATTGGTGGAGGCCCAATCCGCCTGCTGCGGCAGGTAGACTTTGCCTTCCTTCAGGCGCTGGCGCAGGTCGTCGGGAGGGAGATCGACCAGGACCACCGAGTCGGCCCGCTCGAGCAGGGTGTCCGGCACGGTCTCGCGCACCCGCACCCCAGTGATCTGGGCCACCACGTCGCCCAGGCTTTCCAGGTGCTGCACATTGAGCGTGCTCCAAACATCGATGCCGTTATCGAGGATTTCAACCACGTCCTTCCAGCGCTTGTCGTGGCGGCAACCCGGGGCGTTGGTATGTGCCAACTCGTCTACCAGGAGCAGTTCCGGATGCCGGGCCAAGGCCGTGTCCAGGTCGAATTCAGCCAATTCATGCCCGCGATAGTCGATCTGCCGGCGCGGAAGGATGTCGAGGCCGGTAAGCAGGGCCTCCGTCTCGACCCGGCCATGGGTCTCCGCCACCCCCACCAGCACCGTCACACCTTCGGCTTGCTTCAGGCGGGCCGCTTCGAGCATGGAATATGTCTTGCCGACACCGGGGGCCATGCCCAAGAAAATGCGCAACCGCCCCCCCTGCTTTTTGTCTTCCTCGCGCTGTACATAAGCCAGGAGGCGGTCGGGATCAGGACGGTGTTCAGCCGCGCTCATAGGGGCAAGCCTCCGCGTGCATGGATAGGATATCTGCCCGTAGGAAAATTATCAGGATGCTTGATCTGGCCCAATATGTTCATGCAATCTTCCTTCCCGGTCAGTGTCAGGAAACGCCCAACGGGGTGCGAGGCGAAACCCCGACACCCCGCCAGAAAAACGGGTATGCTTCCCGACTTAATTCTTCTTTTTTCCCGCCAAGGCGTCCACAGCCAGATTCAGCGCAAGAACGTTGACGCGCTCCTCGCCCAGCACGCCGAACTGCCGTCCCTTTACATGCTGCTCCACGAGCTTGCCTACCTGGTTGGGGTCCAGCCCTGTGGCCTTTGCTACCCGAGGGACCTGATAATAGGCGGCGGCCGGAGAAATATGCGGATCGAGCCCGCTGCCCGAGGCCGTGACCAACTCCACGGGTACAGGGCCTTCCCCGTTTTCTCGTTGCAAAGCGGCTGTCCGTTGCGCCACCGTGACGAGATAGTCAGGGTTCGTTGGCCCGAGGTTGGAGCCCGAAGAGGACGAGGCATCGTAGGGTTTCGGCGACGTTGCCGATGGGCGCCCCCAAAAATGGGATGCATCGGCGAAAGGTTGGCCGATGAGCGCCGAACCGATGACCTGGCCGTCCTTCTCCATAAGACTGCCATTCGCCTGTCTCGGGAAAAAGAGTTGGGCCAAGCCGGTTATCAGGCCCGGATAGACGGCACCGGTGAGCAGGGTCAGGACGACCAGGACAAGGAGCGCCGGTTTGCATTGTTTGATGGTATAGGAAAGCATGCTCTTCTCCTTTCTTCCAAGCTAGGCCAGGCCGAGAGAAACCAAGATAAGGTCGATGGCCTTGATGCCCACGAAGGGAACGATGACGCCCCCCAATCCGTAAATGAGCAGATTGTCCCGAAGCGCCCTGGCCGCGCCCACGGCCCGGTAACGAACGCCGCGCAGGGCCAGGGGGATGAGGACGACAATAATCAGGGCGTTGAAGATGACCGCCGAGAGAATGGCCGATGCCGGCGTGGCCAACCCCATGATGTTGAGCGCGCCGAGTTGAGGATAGATGCCTACAAAGGCAGCCGGAATGATGGCGAAGTACTTGGCGATGTCGTTGGCAATGGAAAACGTGGTCAGCGATCCTCGCGTCATCAGGAGCTGCTTGCCGATTTCCACCACTTCCAGGAGCTTGGTGGGGTTGGAATCCAGGTCCACCATGTTCCCGGCTTCTTTGGCAGCCTGGGTACCGGAATTCATGGCCACACCCACATCGGCCTGGGCCAGGGCCGGGGCGTCGTTGGTGCCGTCGCCGGTCATGGCCACCAGACGCCCCTCGGCCTGAGTTTTGCGGATCAGCGCCAGCTTGTTCTCGGGAGTGGCTTCAGCCAGGAAATCATCCACCCCGGCCTCGGCCGCAATGGCCGCCGCCGTGAGCGGATTATCGCCAGTGACCATGACCGTCTTGATGCCCATGCTGCGTAGCTGGGCGAAACGCTCCCGGATACCGCCCTTGACGATGTCCTTGAGCCAGATCGCGCCGAGGATGCAATCGTTTTCCGCAACCAGAAGCGGCGTACCTCCGGATTCTGCGATGGTGCGCACGGCCTCGTCCACCTCGCGTGGCACCGGACCGCCTTTTTCCGACACAAACCGTTTGATGGCATCGGGAGCGCCCTTGCGGATAGCTCGGCCGTGAATATCCACGCCGGAGAGCCTCGTCTGGGCGGTAAACGGGACAAAGGAGGCGTCCAGATCACGCATGTCCCGGCCCCGGATGCCGAAACGCTCCTTGGCCAGTACCACGATGGACCGCCCTTCCGGGGTTTCGTCGGCCAGAGAGGCCAACTGAGCTACGTCGGCAAGGTCCTTTTCAGCCACGCCGGGCATGGGCAGGAAGTCGTCGGCCTGCCGATTGCCCAGGGTGATGGTGCCGGTTTTGTCGAGGAGCAGCACGTCCACGTCGCCGGCCGCCTCCACGGCTCTACCGGAGGTGGCGATGACCCCGGCCTGGATAAGCCGGTCCATGCCGGCAATGCCTATGGCCGAAAGCAGGCCCCCGATGGTGGTCGGAGCCAGACAGACGAACAGGGCCGCCAACACGGTAATGGTCACGGCCGCGCCATGCCCGGCCTGTTCCACGGCAAAGGCCGAATAGGGCAACAGCGTGGCGCACACGACGAGAAAGATCAGGGTCAAGGCGGCCAGGAGAATATTGAGAGCGATTTCATTTGGGGTCTTGCGGCGTTTGGCCCCTTCGACCAGGGCGATCATGCGGTCGAGGAAGGTCTCGCCCGCCTCGGCAGCCACACGCACGATCACCCAGTCCGAAAGCAGGCGCGTGCCGCCGGTGACGGCACTGCGGTCGCCGCCGGCCTCGCGGATGACCGGGGCCGACTCGCCGGTGATGGCGCTCTCGTCCACCGAGGCCACGCCTTCGATGATGTCGCCGTCGCAGGGGATGAAGTCGCCGGCCTCCACGAGGACCATCTCGCCCTTGCGCAGGCTTGTGGAGGGCACCATCTCGACCTTGGCCTCCCGGTTGGAAGAGGCGAGTTTTTTGGCCTGGATGTCCCGGCGGGCCTGACGGAGGGAATCGGCCTGGGCCTTGCCGCGTCCTTCGGCCATGGCCTCGGCGAAGTTGGCGAAAAGGACCGTAAACCACAGCCAAATAGTGATGGCCAGGATGAAGCCCGCCGGGGCCTCACCGTGGCCGGCCAGCGCCTGGACGAACAGAATCGTGGTCAGGATGGAGCCGATGTACACCGTGAACATGACCGGATTGCGCAGCTGGTTATGGGGCGCGAGTTTTCGGAAGGAATCCAATATGGCCCGTTTCACCAACGGGGGATCGAAGAGCGGACGTTTTTCCTGCTTGTGTTTGCTCATGGCAATGCTCGCTTGGGAAGTCGGATTAGCGGACGATCATGCCCAGATGTTCCGCGATGGGCCCCAGTGCCAGGGCCGGAAAAAAGGTCAGGGCGCCCACCACCAAAACCACGCTGATCAAGAGCCCCACGAACAAGGGCGTATGTGTGGGCAAGGTGCCGGCCCCCTGGGGCACGATCTTTTTCCCGCCGAGGGACCCGGCGATGGCCAGGGTGGGGATGGCCAGCCAGAAACGGCCCAGGAACATGCAGGCTGCGCCGACTGTGTTGTAAAAAAGCGCGTTGGCGGACAGTCCGGCAAAGGCACTGCCGTTGTTGTTGCTCATGGAGGAGAAGGCATAGAGAATCTCGCTGAAACCGTGTGCCCCGGGATTGGCGATGGCCACCTTGGCGCTGGGAAGAAGAACGCCGAGCGCCGTGCCCATCAGACTTAAAAACGGTGGGATCAGGATGATGAGCGAGGCCATTTTCATCTCGAAGGGCTCGATCTTCTTGCCCAGGTATTCCGGAGTCCGCCCCACCATGAGCCCTGCCACGAACACGGCCACGATGGCGAAGATGAGCATGCCATAGAGGCCCGAGCCCACGCCGCCGTAAACCACTTCGCCGAGTTGCATGAGCAGCATGGGCACCAGCCCGCCAAGCGGGGTATAGGAGTCATGCATGGAGTTGACCGAGCCGTTGGAAGCGCCGGTGGTGGCCGTGGCCCATATGGCCGAATCGGTGATGCCGAACCGGACCTCCTTGCCCTCCATGTTGCCCCCGGCCTGGGCGAGGAGGCCATCGGAAGCCGCCTGATTGACGCCAATCCCGGCCAGTTTCGGATTGCCCGCCTGCTCGTTGACGACGCAGACCCCGAGCAAGACGACGAAGATGACCGTCATGGCCGCCAGGATAGCCAGCCCCTGGCGCTTGTCCCGGATCATGATCCCGAAGGTGACGCACAGCGCCGCCGGAAGCAGCAGAAGGGACAGCATCTCCAGGAAATTGGACAGCGGCGTCGGATTTTCGAACGGATGGGCCGAGTTGACGTTGAAAAAACCGCCGCCGTTGGTGCCGAGTTGTTTGATGGCCACCTGGGAAGCCACCGGGCCCCGGGCAATGGTCTGTTCCGTCATCTGTGCCGCTTCGGTCTTGGGCTTGCCTGCTTCGTCCGGCACCGGCGCGCCGGAAGCGTCCTTGACAGGATTGTCGTAGCCCGTCGGCTCGAGAATCGTGGCCGTGGCCGCGCCGCTAAACGTCTGGGGCATACCCTGCCAGACCAGCAGCAAGGACAGGACCACGGACAAGGGCAGCAGCACATAGAGGGTGGAACGCGTGAGGTCCTTCCAAAAGTTGCCCAAGGTCTGGGTCTCGCGCCGGCTTATCCCCCGTATAAGCGCCGTCAACACGGCCATCCCCGCCGCTGCCGACAAAAAACTGTGCGAGGTGAGCCCGAGCATCTGGGTCAGATAGCTCATGGTGGACTCGCCACCGTAGGCCTGCCAGTTGGTGTTGGTGGAAAAGCTCACGGCGGTGTTTAAGGCCAAGTCGGAAGCGACGCCGGTCATACCGTCGGGATTAAGCGGCAGCATGGCCTGGAGGCGTTGCTGCAGGTAGAGGAGCAGAATGGAAAATCCCGTGAAGACCATAAGGGAAACGGCATAGGCCTTCCAATCCATTTCCCGCTCGGCATCCAAACCGCAGAGACGGTAGATAAGCCGCTCTACCGGACCAAGGACGCGGTCCAGGCCGCACGGACGATCCGTGTAGACCCTGGCCATGTACGCCCCCAGGGGCCAAGCCAATCCCAAGAGGACAACGAGGTACAGGACGATTTGCAGCATGGCGTTGCCGGTCATTCGAACATCTCCGGTTTGAGCAAGGCCAAAACGAGGTAAACGAAAAGAGCCACGGCCAAAACGGCGCTGACGATTTCCATAACGCCTACACCCTCCGCAGCCGGTCGAAATATCCCGCCAGGGCGATGGTGACCGCCACGGCGGCGATGATCAAACCCAAGTACACAATGTCCGCGAACATGAAGGAGCCTCCGTTTGATTTTCGCAAGCATACCCAGGCAAGAATAAAAACGGTGTTAAAATGCGCCTTAGCCGCGTAAAAATTTTGTTAATCCCGTTTGCTGCCGGGCTGCCCCTCCCGGCCGAACTTTCCGGTAGCGGGAGCGGGCTCGGACAGGACATCCTGGAGCTGTGCAAGGTTGGCCTCGCACAGAGCGAAAGCCTTCCGCTTCTGGTCCAGTGATAAGGCTAGGGAGCGCACGTTGGTATTTTCGCGGGACAGGGCCAGGATGCTCTTGGTGACCTCCGTGAAACGGGCATAGGCGTTCTTGGCGTCCTGAAGCGCGGCTGGGGCCTTAAGACTGCGTAGCGCCGACAGTTCCGCCAATGCGTCCACGATTCGTTTCGTTTCGGCCTGCATCTGCGCTTCCAAGGCATCCATCTTGGTATCGCTGCTTTCCGCAATATGCGGCGCAAACAGCGTCTGTACGCGCAATGCCCCGGTCTGCACGGTGAAGGCCAGCATAGCGACCCTCGCCGCTTGACGCCCTCCGGCCTCGGCCATGACCAGGGCAGAGAGATTTTTCTCGAGATCGCGCAGGGCCTGGGTGGCCGGACCATACGCCAAGTTGTAGGCCTTAACGTTACTGTTTTTCACGGCCAAATCCAGCAGCGTGGCATCCACTTTTTCCAATGTGGCCAGAGACGACGAAAACGTAGCGAACAGCTCTTTTTCCCGGGCGGTCCCCCAAGAAGATATCAAGGGCTCCAACTGCTGCCTGCCGTGCTCGACATCAGCGAGCGCTGCCTTGGCCTCGTTAGCGAAATCCACCGATTCTCGGTCGTCCTCGGTCATGACGGCGCTTTTTTCTGCCTCGGATTCCCGACCCAGGTCCAAACGCATCCGGGTCACCAACTTGTATTTTGCAGCCTTGACCGAACTGTCCTGAGGGGTGAGCTTGCTTGGATGCAGGAAGCCAATTCCAGCCAGGATGGCGAACAAAATGGTCGCGCCAACAACCATCCAAATGAAGTTACCAACAAAACTCCTGTCCACGCGCATGGCATTCTCCGTGGCAAAACCGGACGACGATTATCGTCTGTCCGGGCGTCCGGTGGACGCAATGCCTTTTGGCATCCCATACCAAACAGGATGTAAAAATGGTGTAAATTTTGCGGGAAGAGTTGTAAAAAAAGCGTTAACGCATGCGCGAAAGCGAGGGCTCAAGAAGCGAAGAGGCAGAGAAGCCATTCCACGATTACCCTTTGCGCCAGCCGGGGGAAAAATCCCCCGGCTGGCTGCAAAAATTCAACCACGGAACTCTAAAATATTGGCGAACAAGCGCTACGAGATCAAGTTGAGTGGAGGGTTACAGACTCGCCGCTGGGGGAGACACCCAAAACGCGGCACAACGTGGAAACGCTATATGTGGCCTGATTTGCCATCACGAACCCGAACGCTTCCGCGTGGTCGAGTCGGCCTCCTTGGCGAACCAGGCCGCAGCCTTTGACAAGATCTCACGCTCTTCGCGGAGCTGCTTGTTTTCTCGGCGCAATCTTCGAAGCTCGTCCCATTCCTGGGAGGTCAGTCCATCATGGTGGAGACCATCGTCGCGATCGGCTTGCTGCACCCAGTTGCGGATCGTCTGGCCGAAGGGCTCGAATTCCTTGGCCAGATCTTCGGCTCCGGCTAGGCTGATGCCTGCGCCTGTCTCGCCATTTCCTGCCGGCCGCATAGCGTCTTCGCCCCGTCGCGCAACTCGAAGGCTGTCCTTGTCCAGCGGGTGTCCACCCCCCCGACATGTCAGGTTCACATGTCCAGCTTCCGGACACCTCCCCTAACAACGTTGCAACCTATCTCCCCTGCATTGCTGCAAAAAACAAAATCACCGAGATGTTTCGTCGGTGGTCCGGCTTTTGCTTAAATGCGTGACAGTGCCTGAGGATGTTGCGCACAAGCGGCAGGCACATTCCGGCCGAGATGTTTCCGTTGTGGCTACGACGGATGGGACGATGCTTTATACTGATTCCGGATTGAATCAAGGAAGCCAGGCCATGACAGAGTATTATTGTGCGCATTGCGTCAGATCATTGCCGTAGCCTTGCGCTATGACAGTAGCACAGCGACAGTTTTCGACACAATTACCAACAACCACTTCGGAGGACGTTATGGCTGTTCAAGAACAAGTGTACGGTTTCTTTATTCCCAGCGTGACCCTGATCGGCATCGGCGCATCCAAGCAGATCCCCGACAAGATCAAGGCCCTCGGCGGCAGCAAACCCCTGCTCGTCACGG